>JAQXUH010000072.1 GCA_029219885.1 Eubacteriales bacterium
TAAATTATAGTTTAGCGTATCAAGTTTTACAGATACTAATTGAATTTTTGTAGGGGATGGCGTCCTCGACATCCCGTAAATAAACAGCATTGTTGGATAACTCACGGGTCGTCGAGGACGCCGACCCCTACGAAATGTTAGATACACACTTCCGACAAACTATAATTTATAAAGAAACAGCTCTCGAAAAATCGAGAGCTGTTGATGTGTTATATCTGTTTATTTAATTAGAGAGCAGCCTTTGCAGTCTCAACAAGTGAAGTGAAAGCTGTTGGGTCAGAAATAGCGATTTCTGAAAGCATCTTTCTGTTAAGGTCGATACCAGCCTTCTTAAGGCCGTTCATAAATGTTGAGTAGTTAGTGCCGTTAGCCTTGCAAGCAGCTGAAATACGAGTAATCCAAAGTCTTCTGAAATCTCTCTTCTTCTGCTTTCTGCCGATGTAAGCATACTGACCGCTCTTCATTACAGCCTGCTTAGCTGTTTTGAAAAGACGATGCTTTCCGCCGTAGTAGCCCTTAGCTGCCTTTAAAACTTTCTTTCTTCTTTTACGAGTTGCCATAGCACCCTTAATTCTTGCCATATCAATATACCTCCGAATCTATGTTAATTGCTTAAAAAAGCAAAGCTCTTCTTATTTGTAAGGAACAAGTCTCTTGCACTGCTTCTGATTTGTAACATCAGCAACAGCAGTCTTGCGAAGATTTCTCTTACGCTTTGTTGACTTCTTAGTAAGAATGTGTGAGGTATAAGCATGAGCACGCTTAACCTTGCCGCTTTTTGTTGTCTTGAAACGCTTTTTAGCGCCGCTGTGAGTTTTAATCTTTGGCATAATTTATTCCTCCATACTGTATATTACTTGCCTTGCTGTTTGGGTGACATAAACATAAGTATCTGCCTGCCCTCAAGCTTAGGAGCCTTATCAACATTTGCTTCCTCTTCAAGCTGAGAAGCGAAACGCTTCATATTCTCGATACCGAGGTCAGCGTGGGTCATCATTCTGCCCTTAAGTCTGATAGAAACCTTGAGCTTATGACCTGAAGCAAGAAACTTCTTTGCCTGATTAACCTTGGTGTTGAAATCGCCCACATCAATGGTGACGGACAAACGAATCTCTTTTGTTTCAATCTGCTTTTGGTTTTTGCGATTTTCCTTCTCACGCTTTGCCTGCTCGTAGCGATACTTGGAATAGTCCATAATCTTGCAAACAGGTGGCTTAGCCTGAGGGGCAATCTTAACCAAATCAAGGTCTGCATCCTCGGCAATCTTAAGTGCCTGAGCCGCACTCATAATACCAAGCTGCTCACCGTCGGCAGAAATCACACGTAATTCCTTATCCTTGATTTCCCTATTAATCTGTTGAGCTTCCTTGCTGATAAAAAACACCTCTCAAAATAAAATACGAACGCAGAATTTGCGTCCGTATTTCAATAATTAATTAACAAATAAATTATTGCCCTTTTCGTCTAAACTGAAGGGGAGAACGCAAGTTCTTCTTTGTTGCTATGACATACTAACACATATTTAATTATTTGTCAACAGTTATTTTGCAGTTTTTCTTTTATTTATCCTTTGGCAGACGAAATCTACAATTACGCCTAAAAGAATTGTTAAAGCCGTTACGAGAACGACATACATCACGTTGCTTGTGTCGAAATAGAACTGAACAAAATTTCGTGCAACATTTTGGCTGAGATAAACAGTCAGGCTGATTCTTCCCAAATAGTACACAAAGGAATTATTGTAAAGTTTACATTCAAAATTCCTGCTGAAGGTCAGCGAAACGGCAAGAGCGAAAACGTAAACAACTATACCCTCATACTTGCCATTAAGGTCCGAAACGATATAGAGTAATGATGCTATCCAGCAGATATTTTCCACAGCAATTAAAGCGTACCGCTGAATTTTTGTAAATTCTGTTTCCTTGATTTTCTCGCTGATAACGTAGCAGAAAACGCCTAAAAGCACTACTGCAAGTGCTCTCAAATTGTCAGGCGTCAAAATCGGGTCAGTCTCAAAAGAAGACGGTAGATTGCCGTATTTTGATATCATATAGCCTATCATAATTGAGGAGCCCACAGGAGCAATAATTTTTGATGTAACGTCAAAATTCCACAAAAGCAGAGGATAAATTATCACAAGAGCAAAGAACATTGACGCAAGATACCATTCCACCGCAAGAAAATATTTTGTTGACAGTCCCGTAGTCTGCAAGAAAAACAGGCTCGGCAGCTTGTCAAGAAAGAGGGTAAAGTCCAGCTTGCCGTTTGCAATAAGCAAAATACAAATCAAACCGCAGAGGATAAAGTGCGGAATTAAAACGCTTTTAATCTTCTTCACCATAAAGTCAAAGGTTGACTGACCGATGGGACTTTTCTTATCGGCGGACACAAGCTTTGCGGCACTTTTCGCAGTAAGGTAGCCTGTTACAAGGAAGAAAAACTCAACACCTGTTCTGCCGTGGCTGAAAAATGACAGGTTATCGCAAAAGAGCTTTTCGCCGCCCCACAAATCTTTATTTATATGATAAAGCAGTACGCATATACAAAAGATAAAGCGTAATAACTCTATCTTTCCGTTTCGTTTTGCCGTCATAATATTTCCTCTTAAATCAAATAAAATCAGTTAGTGTTTGTACTTTTAAGCTTCTCCCACTGAGCAGAAAAATCTTCATACGTATCGGTGAAATAAAAATCGTCGCCGTTGTTGTAGGAGAAGAAGTAGAAATAATCTGTGTCGCTGTTATTTACAACAGCGTCAATATTTTCCGTGCCCGGATTACAGATAGGTCCGCTGGGAAGTCCGTCGCACTTGTATGTGTTATAAGAAGTTACAACATTATCTTCAAAGCCGTCAGCACGGAGCAGATTGCCGTAATCTATTGTAACATCAGACTGAAGCTTGTGGGCGGCGTTAAGTCTGTTGAAAAATACAGATGCAATATTCTCTGCCACGCCCTCCCCCAAGGTTTCCTTTTCAACAACCGAGGCGAGAGTTACAAGCTCGTTTAAAGTCATATAATTTTCGTTGCAGAAAGCTGTCCAGCTGTCGCTTATCTTTCCGTCAAAGGTTTCAAGCATTGTTGCCACAACATCCTTTGCGTCGGAATTTTCTGCCAAATCGTATGTAGCAGGAAAGAGATAACCCTCAAGCTCGTAGGCAACAGTATCGGAATTCCCTACAGTTTCGAGAAAATCGTAATCGTAATGGGACTTATCTTTGCAGGCGTCAAGAAAATCACTTCTGCTGCAAACTCCGTTTTCTTCCATAGCGTCGGCAATATCGAAAACGTTATATCCCTCAGGAATACAGACGGTAACTGTCTTGTGAGAAATGTCAGGATTCTGAAGCTTCTGTGCAATTTCCTCATATGACATATCGCCGGTCATATTGTACTCGCCGTTTATGTAAACGAAATCGGGATAATGCTTGTCCATCCAATAGCACCAAAGAGTGTCATTAAGAATGATTTTATTATTCATAAGCTTTTCTGCCACCTGATATTCAAAGTCCGAGGACTGAATATTAAGGGTGTATTCCGCCGTACTGCCGTCTGTACCGTCAATATCCTTGCTGACATAGGTGTAACCTATAAAGCCGATAATCAAAATCAGTAAAACGGCTAAAATTCCTATTACGGCATATGCGGTTTTGTTCTTTTTATTAGCCATAAGCAGTTCCTATTTGTAATTATTTTTATCAAGGCTCATAGGCATATGAGGAAGTCCTCTGTCAAAAATTTCATCACCTATAACCTCAAACCCGAATTTTTCATAAAAAGGCACAGCGTAATTCTGTGCGTCAACAAGGACAGTATCTGCACCCTTTTCAAAGGCTTTATCGCAGACGGCTCTGACAATTTTTTCGCCTAAGCCTTTTCCTCTTTGCGATTTTTTCACGGCAATTCTACCAATCTTATAGCCCTTATCAGTAAGTGCAAGACGAGCCGTTGCCAAAGCCTCATTATCCTCAAAAAGCAAGGCGTAAAGAGAATCACTCTCAGGCAAATCGTACTTGTCAAATTCGCCTTTTGCGTCTGCTCCCTGCTCCATAGTAAAGACCTCAGTGCGTATGCTTTTTACAAGCGAGAAGTCCTCGTCGCCTGAGCTGATATACTTTATATTCATCATACCTCGTGAACCTTGAGCATATTTGTCGTGCCTGACACTCCCAAAGGAATACCGGCGGTAATAACAACAATGTCACCGCTTTTAACGTAACCGGCATTTTTTGAAACCTCTACAGCGTGATTGAAAAGCTCATCTGTATTGTTCTTAACCTCACACTTAACAGGATAAACACCCCAGCTGAGATTAAGCTGACGCCAAACCTTGTCACTGATAGTTGCACCGATAATAGCGGTTGACGGTCTGAATTTAGAAATCATTCTTGCGGTAGTTCCGCTTTTTGTAACTGTAATTATAGCAGATGCAGAAAGGTCGTGAGCAGTAGTAACAGTTGCGTGGCTGATAGCCGAAGTAACGCCCACGTCATCCTTTTTCTCGTAAAACTTGTTGAATCTGTTGATATAGTCAATATCCTTTTCAGCGGTAACTGCGATAGACGCCATAGTTTCCACAGCCTCCACAGGATGCTGACCTACTGCCGACTCGCCCGAAAGCATAATAGCACTTGTGCCGTCGTAAATAGCATTTGCAACGTCGGTAATTTCCGCTCTTGTGGGACGAGGGTTAGTTATCATAGACTCCAGCATCTGAGTGGCGGTAACAACAATTTTGCCTGCCTGATACACCTTGCGGATAATCATTTTCTGAATTGACGGAATAAGCTCAAAGTGAATCTCAACACCCATATCACCTCTTGCAACCATTATTCCGTCGGCTGCCTCAATGATAGAGTCGATATTCTGAACGCCCTCTGTATTTTCAATCTTAGCGATGATTTTAACATCTTTCCAGCCGATAGCCTCAACATAGTTACGAAGAATGGTAACGTCGGTGGCGTTTCTCACAAACGATGCGGCAACAAAGTCGAAATCGTGCTCCTTGCCGAATTTCAAATCTGCCATATCTCTTGATGAAAGGTAAGGCATTCTTAAGCTGATACCGGGAACGTTTACGCCCTTATGATTAGTAAGGCGGCCGCCGTCAATAACAGTACAGTGAATGTCGCTGCCCTTAACGCAGTCAACCTTCATAGAAATAAGTCCGTCGTTAATAAGAATTACAGTTCCGATATTAACATCCGACGGAAGTCCGTCATAATTGACGAAACACTTTTTTTCGTTGCCGAGGCACTCTTTTGTTGTAAGAATATACTTGTCCCCTGCGTTGATAGTTACGCCCTCAGGATTTTCAAAATCGCCGAGACGAACCTCAGGTCCTTTAGTGTCAAGAAGAGTTGCCACAGGAAGATTAAGCTTTTCCCTCATTGCAACAACTTTTTCAAGTCTTTTCTCCTGCTCCTCATATGTGCCGTGGCTGAAATTAAATCTTGCAACATCCATACCTGCAAGCATAACCTTTTCAAGAACAGCGTCATCGTCGGTGGCAGGACCGAGTGTGCAAATTATCTTTGTTTTTCTCATATAAAAATCTCCATAAAGTTTGTAAATAATATTAAAGGAAAATTTTGTTGGTTTTAAGTCCGCAGTTCAAACCCTTTTCCTCGATAGTATCATACCACAAAAACTCTAAAATGCAATACAAAACTGTTTGTATTTTTTGAATTTTTGATAAACAAAAAGGACTTGCTTTGAGAAAGAGGTGCAGGGCTAATTGTTTACGGGATGTCGAGGACGCCATCCCCTACAAAATATCAATTATATGTACTGTAAAAAAAGCAACACTCTCTTTTGAACTGCACCAGATTGTGCAGACAGTACAAAAACAGCCTAAACGGCAGAATTAAAGTACTACCATAGGAGGTTTTGTTATGCCGAGAAAATACAGACATATAAAAGATTACGAAAGAGAGTTAATTGAATACATAGAGCAAGGACATACATTGCGTGAAACCGGAGAAAAATATGGTTTTACGTACA
>JAQXUH010000073.1 GCA_029219885.1 Eubacteriales bacterium
GGGGTTGATAGCCGTTCATTTGAGCATTTTTATTGCAACAACTATCAATCCCTCAGTCTGCTCACAAAGTTCGCATCCAGCTCCCTTTACACAAGGGAGCCGAAAATTTTTGTTACAGTTACACCACTAAACTATAATTTAATTATTTATCATTCATTATATATCTTGTACAGTCCTGCTCCGTGGGGGGCGATTGTGGCGGTAAAGGTGTTCTTGTAACTGCCCACAACCTTTTTCTCCCAAATGTCATAGACCTGATAATTTTCGTCAGGCATCAGGATATCGGAAAGAGGAAGCTTGATTTTCTTATCCTTATCAGTTGTGTTGAAAAGAGCGGCGTATTTACACTTTTTGCCGTTGGAAATCCATATGATTTCACCTTTGCCGTTTTTCTCATTCCTGAGATATTGGTGTGCACCGTAGGAAGTGCTGTGCATTTTTGAGTATTCCTCGTTTGTCATCAGCGACAAGGTCCACTCGTCATTTTCAGGCATATTTCCGCCCATCATCAGCGGACTTCTGAAAATTCCCCAAAGGCTCATCATAGTGATTTGCTCAGGCTTTGTAAACTGCGTCATTCTGTTCTGCGGTCCGTGGCAGGTGCCGTTTTTGGAAAGCACGCCCAAAGGCAGCATATCGCAGTCGGGATAGTTGCCCTCTCTGACCTCGTTCTGCCAGGTGTAACATCTGTCAAACATTTCGTGGAGCTTGTCCCACTGGTCCCAAAAGTCACCGGTCATTCGCCACATATTCGCATTTTTCGCCAGGTGCTCGGCGTTTTTGATGTCGGCAGGTCCGGGAGAAAGAGAAAGCACCATATCTCTGCCGCAGCCATCAATGGCTTTTCTAATCATTTCAACCTCGTGGGGAGCGTTGTACGGGTCGTCCCACTTGCGAAATTCCGTTACGCAGATGTCATCGCACTTGATGAAATCAACGCCCCAGGACGCATAAAGCTCGAAGATAGAATTGTAGTATTCCTGTGCACCATCGCAGTTATAAAGTCCGTACATATCTGTGTTCCACGGGCATACCGAAAAATGATGAGCAATATCCCTTGCGGTGTACTTGCTGTCCTTAATTGGCGTGTTGGCGTGAACTGCCTGACGAGGAATGCCTCGCATAATGTGAATACCGAATTTTAGCCCGAGATTGTGGCAGTAGTCGGCAATATACTTAAAGCCGTTGCCGTTCTTTGCACTTGGAAAACGATTTTCAGCAGGCATAAGTCTGCCGTATTCGTCCATATTAAGCTCTGTGAAGTTGTTGTAGTCGTTGTCCTTTGCCTTTGGCTCGTACCATTGAATGTCGCAGACAATGTATTCCCAACCATAAGGCTTCAGGTATTTTGCCATATAGTCGGCATTTTCAAGAAGCTGTTTTTCGTTTACCGCTGCACCGAAACAGTCCCAGCTGTTCCAGCCCATTGGTGGAGTTTTCGCAAATTTTCTGTGCATATTTCTACCGCCTTTCCTGCTATAATTAGATAATAAATAATAGAAAAGTCCTTGTCAATGCTTTTTTGAAAAAACAAAGAAAAAGGAGACACAAATGCGTCTCCTTAAATCATTTTACCTTTTTACATAAGCAACAAGCTCGGGGTTTTCGCCGTTTGCGTCATATGTGCAAACGAGAAGAAAACCTGTATCTGCTATAATTCCGAAGCATTTGCTCTTGTCAAATTCGCAGGCAAGCTGATTGCCTAAATAAATTTTTCCGTCATCTAAAAACTTAACCTTTTCGCCATTCGGCAGCGTGTATTCCAGATTTACAAAACTGCCTGCCAAAGCGTTTAAGTCTTTCACCTCAGGCATACCCGAAACACCTAAAGCGTTAAATTCGTCAGCGAGAGTCTGCTTGAATTCCTCAAATTTTTCACCGCCGCCTATTTTGATATAGTCAGCCACAAAGCATCCCTTGCCGAAAGGATTTCCGTTTGTTTTGGCACAGCCGCCGCAGGTCTTGTTCATATTACAGCCTGAACAGTCTGCACCGCAAATTGATTTGCACATATTAACACCTCCACTATTCTATATACCATTTCTACAAAATAAATACAAGACTTGAAAAATGATTTAAAATGTGGTATGGAGTGGGGGGATATGCGTAAAAAGCAGTGAAATATTTGCCTATGGCAAATGTGAAATAATGCTAACGCATTGTGAAATATTTTGTTTTGTGACAAAATGTGAAATGAAATAAATCTTAACAACACGCCGTTAGGCGTATTTCACAGCAAAGCTATTTCATACACCGCAGGTGTATTTTGCAAATCCGCAAGGATTTATTTCATTGAAAAAGAAAAAAGCAAGTCAAATGACTTGCTTTCTCTTTTTCTGGCTCCCCTTGTTGGACTCCTAAAGTTACGCAGTTGCTACGAAACAGTCCACCGGACTGTTTCTCCCAAATTCGCCTTAATAATGGGGTCCCCAAAAAGTCCAAAGACTTTTTGGGGAGAGGAGGAGCAGTGGAATGAGTGAGTGGTGGATAACGCAATATAAAATCCGCCACGAGCGATATGTAACTTGTGACGACGAGGAGCCACCTGTCGTTGGTTCGAGCTTTTCTTTTTTACAAAACAAAAAGGAGATACATCACTGTATCTCCTGAACTGGCTCCCCTTGTTGGACTCGAACCAACGACAACTCGGTTAACAGCCGAGTGCTCTACCGACTGAGCTAAAGAGGAATATATCCTTCACTCTCTCAAGTGCTTAGATATAATATCAAATTTTTTCTTTTATGTCAATACTTTTATTGCATTTTTTTGAAGAAATTTTAAAAATATTTTTTGCTGTAAAATTCAGCCGTTTCCGAGCACTAAAACTCAATCTTTCCGTGCTATGTGGATTGCTTGAGTAAAAAAAGGCATCCGCAAGGATGCCTTTTGATATACATATTATATATCTATTATTAGAGAGCCTCAGCAACTGCTACTGCACAAGCAACTGTTGCACCAACCATTGGGTTGTTACCCATACCGATAAGACCCATCATCTCAACGTGAGCAGGAACAGAAGATGAACCTGCAAACTGAGCGTCGCCGTGCATTCTGCCCATTGAGTCTGTAAGACCGTATGAAGCAGGACCTGCACCCATATTATCAGGATGAAGTGTACGTCCTGTACCGCCGCCTGATGCAACTGAGAAATAAGTCTTGCCGTTTTCAAGAGCCCACTTCTTATATGTGCCTGCAACAAGGTGCTGGAAACGAGTTGGGTTAGTTGAGTTACCTGTGATAGAAACGTCAACGCCCTCGTGCTTCATAATAGCAACGCCCTCTTGAACATCGTTTGCACCGTAGCACTTAACAGCAGCTCTTTCACCCTTTGAGAAAGCCTTTTCTTCCTCAATCTTAAGCTCGCCTGTATAGAAATCATAATCAGTCTTAACATAAGTGAAGCCGTTAATTCTTGAAATGATATAAGCAGCGTCCTTACCAAGACCGTTAAGGATAACCTTAAGAGGCTCTTTACGAACCTTATTAGCTGTCTTTGCGATACCGATAGCACCCTCAGCAGCAGCGAATGACTCGTGACCTGCAAGGAATGCGAAGCACTTTGTCTCCTCGCTGAGAAGCTTTGCACCGAGGTTACCGTGACCGAGACCAACGTTTCTCTGCTCAGCTACTGAACCGGGAATACAGAAAGCCTGAAGACCGATACCAATTGCTGCGGCAGCCTCAGAAGCTGAAGCAACACCTTTTTTAAGTGCAACTGCAACACCGAGAGTATAAGCCCAGCTTGCATTTTCAAAAGCGATTGGCTGAACGCCCTTTACGATGGCGTCAACATCAATGCCTTTTGATAAACATAAATCTCTTGCTTCTTCAAGACTTGAAAGACCATATTCAGCAAGACACTTTTCAATTTTGGCAATTCTTCTTTCCTTGCCTTCGAATTTAACATCGTTTGCCATTTTACTGTCCTCCTTATCTTACTCTTCTCTTGGGTCGATGTACTTTGCAGCTTCATCGAAACGACCGTAGTTGCCGATATTTGCCTTGTATGCCTCGTCAGGAGACTTACCGTGACGGATATCCTCAAGCATCTTACCAACCTTAACGAATTCGTAGCCGATAACCTCGCCCTCTTCGTCAAGAGCCATACGTGTAACATAGCCTTCAGCCATTTCCATATAACGAACGCCCTTAAGCTTTGTTGAGAACATAGTACCAACCTGTGAACGAAGTCCCTTACCAAGGTCCTCAAGAGCAGCACCAACAACAAGACCGCCTTCTGAGAAAGCAGACTGTGAACGACCGTAAGCAAGCTGCTTGAAGATTTCTCTCATAGCAACGTTGATAGCGTCACAAACAAGGTCTGTGTTAAGGCACTCAAGAAGAGTTTTGCCAGGAAGAATTTCAGCAGCCATAGCAGCTGAGTGTGTCATACCTGAGCAGCCGATTGTCTCAACAAGAGCTTCCTCAACAATACCATCCTTAACATTAAGGCTGATTTTGCAGGCACCCTGCTGAGGTGCACACCAGCCGATACCGTGTGAGAAACCGCTGATGTCTGAAATCTGATAGGACTTTACCCATTTACCCTCTTCAGGAATGGGAGCCGGACCGTGATGTGGACCCTTTTTAACGGTACACATCTGTTCAACTTCATTTGAATAGACCATTTGAATTACTCCTTCCAATGCCGACAAAATATTTTTGCCGACTGATGTATAATAATTTAAAATAAATTACTACGCATATTATAACCAATCGAGCCGTTCTCTGCAAGTGTTAATGCGATTTTTTTATCAAAATAACTACTATTTATAACACTTTTATGACTATTGTTGAAATACGGCGAAAATTTTGGTACAATATATCTAATATGAAATTTAAGGAGACAGCTCTATGAAAATAAAAAAAGGATTTGCAAAAAGGGAAATAGCAGGGTCTAATATCGTTGTGCCTGTGGGCAAAACAAGTCTTGACTTTAACGGAATGATTACTTTAAACGAAAGCGGTTCGTTTTTTTGGGACTGCCTTTGCATTGACACTACCATTGACGAGGTAGTGAAAAAGGTAACCGACGAGTACGAGGTTGACGACGCCACCGCCCGAAAGGACGTTGAGGCCTTTGTCAAAATGCTTGAGGATAATAATCTTCTGGAAAAATAAAAACCTGCTTTCAGTCTCTCTTGTGAAAGAGAGGCTGTATTTTTTTGCATAAATATTAACGGCATTCATTAACCTTGGTCAAATTTGTGAGCAATATTTAACGTTTTAACCTGTGGGAAGTTTTGTACAATTTTATTTAAATGTATTAATATACGCCGAGATTGTGACAATTTTAACAAATTTTGTGAATTATAATAAACAAGCGAAAAAATATACTCTTGTCTTAAATTTTATTTTGTGGCATAATTACCATAAGGCAGATTATATCTATAAAATAGGAAATTCTGTGCGGAGGGATTTTATGAAAAAGTTACTGTGCGTGCTTTTATGTGCGGTAATTTGCTTGATTGCAGTAATTCCCTTTAAAATAAACCACGAAAGGGAATTTACAAAGCAGGAGGCAGAAACCTTTTGCAGTGCTGTTGCAACGCTTAACGAAAAGTATGATGATTCGTCGAAATATTCATCACTTAAATTCGATTTAAGCGGCGAGAAAATTGCAGGAGCAACTAACAACAGAATAATAGTCAAGGGCGAAAATGTTCAAAGCGACTTGGCAATAGACAGGACATCAGGCGTTGGATATACAATTTTCCAGTATGAAAATTCAACTGATATGCTGTCCGATTACTCACGCCTTGAAACGGCAGGCGAGGAAGTGCAGAAGGACACGATTTTTTACTGCTGTGAGGATGACAGCGTTTCATCTGCGGAAAGCGTCGGCAAGTGGGGATATAAAAGCAGCGGTGCCGATTATGTAAAGAATTATATGCAGAAAATCTTTTCTATGTTTGATAAAGACAACGACGTGGAAGAAACAGAGATTTGCTCTTCAACAGGTGCAAGGGATATAGTTGTGGGCATTATGGATTCGGGTATCGACACAAGCCACAGTATTTTTGACGGCAGATATGTGGAAAATAATATTAATTTCAGCTCCAGCGGAAATGGTAACAGCTCCGATGATGATTACGGTCACGGCACGTCTGTTGCAGGCGTTGTAGTGCAGAGCACACCTGAAAACGTAAAGGTTAAATCATATAAGGTTCTTGATAAAAACGGCACCTGTTCAGCGGCTCAGGTAATTTCCGCCTGCGAATATATTCTTGCGGAAGAAAATAAGCCTGATATAATCAATATGAGCTTTGTGGGCTATTCCTCGGAGGATGCCGTTCTTGAAAATCAGGTAATCAGCCGTCTTGTTGACGCCGGAATTACTGTCTGCGTCAGTGCCGGCAACGATTTTGTCCCTGCGTCCTATGCCTCACCGGCAGGAAACAGCGACGTTATAACTGTCAGCTCCTATGCAGCCGACGGCAGCTTCAGCAATTTTTCCTGCTACGGAGATGCCGTTGACATCTGTGCTCCCGGCGAGGATATTTACTGTGCGGAAAAAGGCGGCGGATATAGTGAAAAGTCCGGCACGTCCTTTGCGTCACCATTTGTAAGTGCTGCCTGTGCCTATGTTCTTATGCTTGATAATTCCCTGAAGCCTGAAAAGGTTAAGGAAATGGTGCTTGATAGTGCGGTTAATATGGGCGAGTACGAAAGCTATTACTTCGGCTCGGGAATTTTGAGTATTCCTAATCTTATAGAGCAGAAAAGCTGTCCCGACCCTGAAATCAGTACTGAGGGCGGTACATATTATGACAGCGTTGAAATTTCGTTTACAGATATAGACGAAAGGGGTAAGCTTTACTACACCCTTGACAGAACAGTTCCCGACGAGGAAAGCGGTATTCTCTATACCGAGCCTTTTGAAATTGACGAGGACACTCTCGTTACATACGCACTTATCAGCGACGGAGACTACCTCAGCAATATTAAATCGGAATATTTTGAGGTTAAGCATATTCTTTCGCCTGAGGATATAACTATCGACACAAGCGGAAATATTACTGCTTATTCGGGAGAGAAGAAAAATATTGTTATTCCCGATACAGTAAACGGAATTACGCCGACATCTGTGGTCAAAGAGGTGTTCAAGGACAGCGATATAACGGCAGTTACTCTGCCTGACAGCGTAAAGACCTTAGGTGCAAGCTGCTTTGAAAACTGCACTTCACTTAAATATATTGTAGCAGAGGGCGTTGAAAGCTTTACAGGCAGCTCTGTATTTTTCGGTTGTTCAGATTTGAGAGTGGAGGCTATGCCTAATCTCAAAAAAGCATCGGATAGTGCTTTTTACGGCTGTTCAAAGCTCCATTCTGTTGATTTCAAAGACAGCCTTACATCTATTGAAAGTCAGATGTTTGCTAAATCAGGACTGCTGACTGCCGATTTTAAAAACAGCGTCAGCACTTCGAACAGCTACAAATCTTTCAGGGAAACTCCAATCAGCTCCTGCACTCTTACAGGCTGTGACACTATAACAAGCTATATGTTCAGCGGCTGCAAGTTTTTGAAAAATCTTGACTGCACAGGCGTAAAGGAAATTATGTCCTACGCTTTCAAGGACTGCAATATGCTCAAAAGTATTGATGCGTCGCAGGTTGAAAAAATGTCTGCAAACGCTCTTGACAGCTCATATTTTGACGTGTTCTACGCTCCGAAATGCACTACTGTTGCCGGCGGAAAATCGCCTTTCAGCAAATACAGCTACATCAGAGTTCTTGACCTGCCTGCATTGACGGATAAGCTTTGCACAAGGTGGATGTGCTTTTCCACAATCGAGGAGCTTTATCTTGACAGCGTGACAGAAATGTCAAGTGCCTGCTTTGCAAACACTCCAAAGCTCAGCACGGTATTTTTGCCTAATGTTGACAGCTTCCACACGCCGTATGTTAATACTATAGCGGCACAGACTATGATTGACGGCAACGAGATATTTAAAGAAAAACCGCCGTTAAGGCTTGTGTGGATACCGAAAGCGGAAACTATTTCAGGTACTATCAGCCTTGAAAATCCCGAGGTGTTCTTTGCTCCCTCATCAGAGCTTGTATGTATCAGCATTACAAAGGCAGAAAAACCGCCTGTTATCGTTGTGTCGCCTGACATATCAAGCATAAATTTCACAGTGGCGAATTTTTCAGGCGAAGATTATACTGTTATTTCCACACCTGAATGTGCCCTTAACAAATCAAGCAGCTCTTACAATTTTGTTTCCTGTCTTGATGTTACGGCAGGTGAAGACGCTGACGGCTATTCCTACAGCTGCGGCGGAAATATAATTAAGCTCCCTGCTGATTTTGTAAAGGAAAGCTGGAGTGCCGACTGTATAAATAAGAACAGAGAGGATAATCTTTATCAGTTTGTTCTCGATTTGAATAATGACAATTGCGTAAACGCAAAGGACTTTGCGGTTTTGAATGATGATGCCGCTTGATTTCCTCTTGACGATTATGAAATGTTAGGGTATACTTTAATTTGTATTAAGTATTAACTAAGAGGTATTTATGGCGGTTTACGATATAGCAGGCCTTAGGGTTGAAATGATAAACGCAAAGGGCAGAACTAAAAAACAGGCTGTCCCTTATCTTTCAAAAAATCAAAACAGTGAAAATATTGATATCGTAATCAATGTTGATGACGAGAGAGTTCTCCACGCTATGGAGGAGCATCCGGAGCTTAACCAAGGGGACTGGGAATATATGCTCACAGGCTCTGATTTTTATAAGGAGCTTTTGAATTTCAACGGTATTCTTCTCCATTCCTCCTGCATTGTGGTGGATGACAAGGCCTATGCTTTCTCTGCCGACAGTGGAACAGGTAAATCTACTCACACACAGCTTTGGCTCAAGCATTTCGGCGACAGAGCCCATATGCTCAATGACGATAAGCCTGCCTTAAGGCTCATTGACGGCAAGGTTTATGCCTGCGGTACTCCCTGGAGCGGTAAATATGACTACTCCACTCCTGAGATTGTGGAGCTTGCGGGTATCTGTTTCCTTGAAAGAAGCGAGGATAACTGGATAAAAAAGGCAGATACAGGCAGAGCAGTTTTCAATATTTTTGCCCAAACCGTAAGAAAGCTTAATGCGGATAAAATGGATAATCTCTTTAATGTTATTGAGGAGCTTTTCGCTAAAGTACCTCTTTTTGAACTGGGCTGCAACATTTCCGATGAAGCGGTTATGACATCATATAATGCTATGTCCTAATATATTTAGCCTCTCCTGTGTAAGTGAGTTGCGTTCAATTTACTAACAATAAGTCTCCCCTGTGCAAGGGGAGATGTCAACCGTGAGGTTGACAGAGGGGTTGATAGTAGTTCATTTGAGCATTTTTATTGCAACAACAATCAACCTCTCCGGCTTGCCTTGATATCCAAGTTGCTACGAAACAGTCCACCGGACTGTTTCTCCCAAATCGCAGATTTGGAGCAACGGTCTCTTTTGCTAACGCAAAATTCACTCCTTTCCTTACACAGGAGAGGCTTATTTTTTTCAATGTACACAAAAACCTCTCCTACACAAGGAGAGGTTTTTTATTTAAAAATTATTATTCTTCAAAAAATCGTAAATACGCTTACTGTTATTATTATCACGATACTCGAAGTACATAGGTGCGTTTGCTCTGTCCGTCTCGTTTTCCTCAAAGCCGTTTTGAACAAAGTGCTCAATGTCATCAAGGAGTGCGTTTTCATCAGTGGAGCGGTTGCCGAAAAGGTCCGTTTCCATATTGATATATGAGCCGTGAGCCACCTTATACATATCGTAGTCAAACTGATAAAACAGTACAGGCTTGTCAAGATAATAAACATCCCAGCAGACACTTGAGTAGTCGGTAATGAGCATTGAGCATTTCATCATCAGCTCATTGAGAGGCTCCTGTCCCATAGGAATACAGGTGATTCTGTCGCTGACCGACTCCTTGAAATTGTCAATATAGCCTGCAAATTTCGGGTGGATATAAAAGACAAGACGTGTATTTCCTGCTTTGAGAATTTCGTCAAGACGCTTATTCTTCATCAAAGACGAATACTTTTTAAAGTAGTCGCTGTTAATAAATTCCTCGTCGCTGACCTCCTCAAGCCAGGAACGCCAGGTGGGCATAAGGAGAATGAATCTGTCCTTTTCGTCCTCTTTATTTTCAAGAACATCCCAACGTGCAAAGCCTGTGATAGGTGCGGTTTTTTCGTTATAAAGCAGCTCGGAAACTGCGATTTCCTGCTCAACTCTGCCGGTAGTTACAAAGTATGTCATAGCCGACGTACCCTTTTTGCCGAAGAGCTGATGAACCTGCTTGAGAGCCGTTACGCCGTGTTGGAGGAACAACTCCTTTTTCTTGCCGATACCACGCTTGATAAGGCTCGGTTTAGTTCTCCAAGCGTACAGGTGAGATTTTGAATCAGAGGAAATACAGATTTTCATCGACAGAATATAGAGCATATGGCGAACGCTCATAAACTGAATAACGTTCTTCTTGTATTTCTTAATATTCTCATAGTCGGGAGAACGCTTGTCAATGATGTAGTAAATGTTTTTGTTCTCTTCCTTAGGGAGAGAGTCCATACAGTATTTGAAGAAATAGTAGCCGTTGTCCTGTGCCATTTTGCAGAACTTCTCGTAAACTATCCATATATTCTTACGCCTTAAGAACAGACCGAACAGGATATAGAGAATGTACGCAAAAATTTCCTTACGCTTAACGGCTGCGGTATCGTACTCGCTTTTTTCACGGTAGCAGAAATTGATAATTCCTCTCTTGTTGAAATAAGGGAAAATAATATGACTGCTGCCGACGTCGCTTTGAGTGTTGGTAAAGTACAGCTTTTGCTTAAGTGCGATGCCGTTGTAGCCGATTTTAACAAGCTGGTCCTCGCCGTACTTTTCGGTAACTGCTCTTAAATCCCAATAGATTTCTTTCATAGGCATATCTTCGGTAAAGTCAATTGACGCAGTAACCTTGAGATAATCGCCCTTGTCCTTGATGTTGCAGTTCAGCGGAATTTGTATATCCTCAATAAGTGAGCGGTATTTGAGCACAATTCCCTTGAATTTTGCATCGTCATCCTTTGGCACGTTGATAACCATAGTGAGATTATTTTTTCTCGTTTTAAGGGACTTGAGAGTGCACGGCGGATAAATTGCCTCTAATGATTCCGCTTTCTTGCCGAAGTATATGCAAAGCTCGTTTGCGTTGTTGTAAAACGGACTTGAGGCTATCTCATACTCGGTAGGTGTTAAATCGTACTGTGCAAGTCTTTGTCTGTTTCTGTCATTGTCGTTGTCAATAAGCTTTTTCAAATCTGCGTCGAAATAAGCTTTCGGCAGAGTGTAGGTGTCAAACAACGGCTTTTTGTACGCCTTTGAAATATCGCTTTGGCTCTTTCGTGAGATTGACGGAATTATAAGACAGCGTTTTTTGCTCTTTTTATTAACTGCCACAATACCGATAATGTAACGGCATTTGTTGTAAACCGTCATTTCCTCAATAAGCTTTTGCAGCGGAATATTTACAGACTGGGACTTTTTCTCCTCGTCGGAAAGAGGCAGAGTTTTCAGTACAACTCTCTTTGCACCCACTATTGCCAGCTTTTCAAAATCATATCCCTTTGCGTCTAAGGAAACAGTAATTTCCTTGTTGCCGTTTGATACCTTTTTAGTTTTGATGTGAACAATATCTTCCTCGTCAACAACGCAGTTATCATCATAGGCGGAGATTGTTTCGATATATTCAGGCACAATATTGAGGTTAGGGAATGTACGCTGAATTTCTCTGCGGTGAACCTTTTCCTTAACGCTTTTAACGCCTAAGTGGCACAGTAAATCTTCAAGATACGTTCTCGGTGTAGTCATAGTTACTACAACGTACTTAAAGGCATCGTTGAAATTATCGTAAAGAGCAGGTCCAACCTCGCCCTTAAACCACTTTTTCTCAAAGCAGACAACTGTATTTTCGTCTGCGTTTTTTGCGATTGAATTAAGATGAGCAAACTGATTAACTGTTTGAGGGTGAATAACCTTGAGCTGCTTTTCTTTATTAAAGGAATAATCTTTAATCTCAAAGCCGCTTTCGTCACCGGTGAAAATCAGATTGAGGAGCCTTTTGCTGACGTCGGGAGAATCGTACTTAAAGAAGGTTTTGAAATACTCGGTGTCGGTATAGGAGTCGTTCATAAAGCTTTCGTCGCTTAAAACCTTTGCCAGCTCCTTATCGTCGTAAATCTTCCTGAACGGCAGACTTGCAACATCCATATACATTCCTCTGTCGTGCATATACTCGTCGTAGTCATACATAAAGAGGATAATAGGCTTTTGCGTAATGGAGTAGTCAAAAAATACTGATGAATAGTCGGTAACAAGAGCGTCGGCACAGTTTAAAAATGCATAATTGTCAACGCCTTGCGGAAATGGCTTTATGTGCTTGTACTTTTTAAGAGAAATAGAATCTCTCAGAATCGGATGGAAGTTCACATAGAATACCTGATTGTCCTTGAGCTTTTTATCAAGACGTTTGAAAATCTCCTTAACTCTGCTTTCGTAGGCGGAGGAATTAACATCGTGATTGCTTGTACCTCTCCATGTGGGCATATAGGCGTAAACGGTTTTGCCCTCAAGACCTAACTTCTTCTTAAGCTCCTGACCCTCTTCCTTGCGGAAGAAAATCTCATTTCTTGGATAACCTGCCATAACAACCTTGCCGGTATAAAGGTCGTTAAGGTTGTAGTCCTCCATCATCACATCTCTTGTGAAATCGTTAGGGAATGTAATATAGTCAGCCTGAAGAAAATTGTGCTGAACGTTGTACATCGACTCAATTCCGAGACGCATTTTTTTGCCGAGAGTTTTAAGAGGTGTGCCGTGCCAGGTCTGAATGTAAACCTGCTCCGGACGCTTAACAAAATATACAGGAAACGAGCTGTTGTTGATAAGATATTTTGCAGTAGCAAGAATTTTTGTGTACTTGAATGTAGTTACATCAATCAGCTCTACGTCAAGACCGATATCCTCAATGAATTTTTGGTGTGCCTTTTTGTTGTCTGTGCCGTAGTAAATCTTGTACTTTCCCGGATAGGACTTGATTATCTCACGGACTAACGCAAGAGTAGAGTCCGATACAGTACCGCCGTGGAAAGATTCGGCAAGAATAACGTTTTCCTTTACCTTGCAGTGCTTGTAATACCTGCCGTAATAAAATTTCCTTTTCGGCGTTTTTGAAAACATCCTTTTAATGTATCTTAATATCTTCATTATCAGCTTTTTAAGCTTTTCGGAAAATCCCATTTTTCGCTCCAATTCACATTACATAGTTAATGTAATTTTAGCATATTTGTGTATACTTTTCAACACTTACCAAAATATTTATTTGTCGGTCTGAATTGGCGTTTAACAAAAGTGCGTAACTGATATTTCGTAGGGGTCGGCGTCCTCGACGACCCGTGAGTCATCCAACAATGCTATTTGTTAACGGGATGTCGAGGGTTCGTTTGCGACCGCTTCCGGTGGAAGATGAAGGGAGCAAAAAGAACTTAGTAGCGGTCAAAATTTGCCTGCGATACGAGCAGGTAGCAAATTTAGGGAACCGCCCTGCGACCGCCATCCCCTACAAATTTTCAGGTAGTATCTGTTAAACTTATACACTAAACACCAATTCAGACCGACAAAAACAAAAAAAGCCACCGAAGCGGTGGCTTTTGATACGTCTATTCAATTACTCGCCGAGACCTTTTTCGTCGAAGTTGAAAATAGTGGAGAGAATAACCTCATATCCTGTTTTGATAGCTTCAGGAACAAGGCGGTCATAGCTGTCACGGCGGTTGTGGTAATAATCAGCAGGAGCAGGGTCCATAGCAGCAAGACAGGTTGCTGTAATTCCTGCCTGAGAAAATGCAGCTGCGTCAGATGAGCCGAAGAAAACGTTAGCAAACTTCAAATCATCGTGGCCTGCCTCAATAGCAGAGTCCATAACAAGCTGGCTGAACTTCTGGTCGTGCTTAACAGTACCGGTCATATCTCTGTTGTAAACGTTGAGATATTCAAGGTCAGTGAGAGTATCAACGCAGAGAACGGCAGTTTCAACACCGCTGTTCATATATTCGTCGTAGTGGTCCTTAGCCCACTGCTTACAGCCACGAAGACCTGCCTCCTCGCCGTCGGTAATCATAGCACAAACCTCTGTGTGCTCAAAGTCAACACCTGCCATATCAAGCATACGAAGTGCGGCAACAGCAGCGTAAGTACCTGTAAGGTTATCGTTTGCACCCGGAGAAATAGTTTTGAAATCTATGAAAAGGAAAAGTGTTACCATTGCAAGTGCGGTGAAGAAATGGAAGAAATAGCTGTAATTCATCATAAACTCACCGAAAGCACCCATATCAGCAAAGTGAGCAATAATAGTAATAATGCTGATGATGAAAGAAATAACAGCACCGCCGATAGTGCAAGCCATAAGAATTGTCATAAGAGGGAACTTCTTGCCGTAGTAAATATGTCTCCACTCATATGCAGAGTCGATATGACCGCTGATGATGATTCTTCTTTTAACCTCGCCTGATGGCTTTCTTACGCCTAAAAGGTTATGGCCCTCAACCTTTTTGTAGAAAACGTCCATAAACTGCTTATACATAAGAAATTCCATAACGGTGATGAAAAGACCTACTGCAACAACGCCGCCTACAATACACTGAGCAACAAACATACTGATAACGCTTGAGAAAACGAGACCTGCACAAACTGCTACTGCAAGGAAGATAGCAGCAGATACAAGCTTTGTCCAGTGCAGAAATGCCTTTGGTGCCATCTTGTAGGTTTCAAATCTTGTTTCGTCGCAGAAGGTGTCCATTTCCTTCTTGATGTGTTTTTCGGCAGCAAGGCAATTTTCGTTACCTGACTCCCTTGGGCCGTACTTTTTGATTACGTTGGTAATTTCCTGAACTGTATAATCTACGTTCTCGTCAATTACCGACTGCGGAAAATCTGCAATCTTCATTTTACTTTTCTCCTTGTGCTTTAAATTTTTTATTCAGCTTTACTTCCAGGTGAGTGTCACCCTTGTAAAACATTTTTTGCCTTTTTGTTCTGTTAACTGCACCGCCGATACCCTTTGGCATAGAAATGCTGTCAACGGCGTAATTTATATCGAGCTTTTCAAAAAACGGCTTAAACTCATTGAGCCTTGAAATAAAGTCCTGCCAATCTTTGTTGCCGTCCTCTGTCCACGCAACCTCGGCAAGAGCCTCCATTCTCGGATGAAGTCGGCAGTCAAGCATTTCTCTGCTGTCTGTCCACTCTGTCCAGTTCTCGCCCTCAACGCCTAAAATGTTAGAAACATTCTTGTTGTTTACGCCGAATTTTTCAGGCTTGTAATCGTATGTATATTTCAGCGGATACTGACCATATGGCATATCAAAATAAAAGCTGTGATGATTTGACATAATCATACTTCCGCCGTTGTTTACAAACCTTTCGGCGTTTTTATCCCTCTTCGGTGTCCAGTACTGAACAACAACAGATTTGTCAAGATTGCCCGCCTTGAGAATTTCGTTCCAGCCGATAAGCCTTTTGCCCTTTGACTTAAGATGCTCAAGAATTTGATTGTTGAGCCAGCCTTGTAAGTCCTCTTCATTTTTTAGGTTGTTGTCCTTGATTCTCTGCTGACAGCAAGGGCACTTTTTCCACTCGTCCTTTGGTGCCTCGTCACCGCCGATATGGAAATAAGGAGCAGGGAAAAGCTCACAAACCTCGTCAATAATATCAAAAATAAAGTCGATTGTAGTATCCTTACCGGGACAGACAGGTCTGTTCCAATCTCTCATCTTAAGCTTAAGTACAGGAATTTTACTGCCGAAATAACCCGGAACATCCCTGAAAAGCTCTCTGCACGCAAGCCACGGATATCCTGCAATAGCAGACGCACTGTGGGCAGGAAAGTCGATTTCCGGAACAACCATTATACCTCTTTTGCCTGCGTACTCAACAATTTCCCTGATATCGTCCTGAGTGTAAAAACCCTCGTATCTTTCGTTGACAACATCTGTTGACTGCCAGCCGTTAATCTGCGTGTACTCTCTTACCGAGCCTTTTTCGGTAAGCAGCGGATATTTCTTTATCTCAATTCTCCAGCCCTGGTCATCTGTCAGATGCCAATGAAAGACGTTGAGCTTCATCATAAACATATTGTCGAGGAATCTTTTAACCTCTTCCTTGCCGAAGAAATGCCTTGACTCGTCAAGATGAAGACCTCTCCACTTAAATCTTGGTTTATCCTCAATGTGACAGCAGGGAATCTTGCTTTCGCCAAGCTCAAATCTGCAAAGCTGTCTTAAGGACTGAAGTGCATAGTACGCACCTGTTTCATCAGCCGCCTTGATTTCTATTTTATCCTTTGTTACATCAAGAGTGTATCCTTCTTCGGAAAGTGAGGACTCTTTGATAATTACAAGAGTGCTGTTCTCGCTTCTTTCACATTTAAGAAGCTCCAGCATAAAGTCACTTTTTACCGTCAATGCTCCCTGACAGGTGAAAAATCCATCTTTCTGTTTACATTCTGACGGCTTTGGAATAATACTAATCATAGCTTCCCTCTCAAAACGAATTTGGAATATTGTAACATATTGGAATAAAAATCTCAACTGTTACTGCAATTTGTAACAGCATTTTAATATTTTTTTGTAAAATAGCGTAAAAAAAGCCGTCTCGTTTTTGAAACGGCTTTGCAAAATTGCTATGTATTACTTTTTGATTTCGCTTTTCGGACAGCCGCAGCAGGCAGAACAGTTGCCGCCGCAGGAGGAACAGGAGCGTCCTGATTTTTTATCACGAACAAGCTTTGCAATTATTATCGCTACAACCGCAATAACAACAAGCAGTACAACGATTGTGCCGATATTGGCTTTTAAAAATGTCAGCATAATCTCATCCTTTCTGACGGCTGAAAGCTACTCAACCTCAATAAGCTCTGCGTCATCTTTTCTGAGCGAAAGCTCATAATCTCTGACGGTTACTTCAATAGGGTCGCCGAGAGGAGCAACCTTGCGGACATAAATCTTTACACCTTTAGTAATTCACATATCCATAATTCTTCTTCTCAAAGCACCCTCGCCGTAAAGCTTTTTGACAGTACAGCTTTCGCCTACATTTATCTGTTTTAATGTTTTCATATTCTGCTCCAAATCATATGTATTATGTATTACATTATATTATAGTCCTGCTTTCCCGTTACAGAGAGAAATCAGCAAGAGTTAGTATTGCCTAACTTTTCTATATGTTAGCACAGACTAACCATTTTGTCAAGACTTTTCAGATAAAACAGCCGTCTTGAAAAGAAAGTCTTATGGTGTTATAATTGAAATAGTAATCACAAATCGCCTTGAGAGAGGGAATATTTATGAAAATACAGGAATCTGCGGAAAATTATCTTGAAACAATCTTGATGATACAGGAAAGAAAAGGAGCAGTACGCTCTGTTGATATAGCAAACGAACTGGAATTTTCCAAGCCCAGCGTCAGCGTCGCTATGAGAAACTTGCGTGAAAACGGCTACATTGATGTTGACGCGTCAGGTTATATTACACTCCTCGACGCAGGCAGAGAGATTGCCGAAAGGATGTACGAAAGGCATACTACCATTTCCGATTGGCTGATTTCTTTAGGCGTCAGCGAAAAGACAGCCGTTGAGGACGCCTGCCGTATTGAGCATATTATCAGCACAGAAACCTTTGAAGCGATAAAGAAACATATTAAGTAAATTATAGTTTAGTGGAAGTGTGTATCTAACATTTCGTAGGGGTCGGCGTCCTCGACGACCCGCGAGTTACCCAACAAAGCTGTTTATTTACGGGATGTCGAGGACGCCATCCCCTACAAAAATTCAATTAGTATCTGTAAAACTTGATACGCTAAACAATAATTTATCTATTATTAGTATCATTTTTAATGTTTTGTGACCAGGAGGGTGAAATCGGGGCATCATTACGCAAATTTGTAACAGTGTTGCAAACAGTTTCGTAGCAAACGGCGGTGCCTTGTCTGTCGCTGACGTAATCAACTGCTCTGTCGGCTCTGATACCATATCTTCCGGCAGTTTCAACCGCGTCAATATTTGCACCGATGAAAAGGAATTCCCAACCGTACTTGCTCTGTTCCTTTTCAATCATAGCTTTGACTTTCTCGGCGGAATAGTATTTGCTGGCATTTTCCATACCGTCGGTAATGATTACGAACATTGTGTGTGACGGAACATCCTCTTTTCTTGCATACTTATGAATGTTTGAAATGTGATGAATAGCACCGCCTAAAGCGTCAAGAAGTGCGGTACAGCCCATTGTGTAATAATCTTTTTCCGTCATGGGCTTAACGTCCTGAATGTCTATTCTGTCGTGGATAACCTTCGTTGTGTCATCAAACAAAACTGTTGACACGTATGCTTTGGAGCTTTCCTTCTTCTGCTTTTTGATAAGAGAATTAAAGCCTCCGATAGTGTCCGATTCAAGTCCGCTCATTGAGCCTGAACGGTCAAGGATGAATACCAACTCTGTGATGTTATTTGTTTCTTTCATAATAAAAAACCTCCGTAAAATGAAATTGTGTTTCAGGTCTTTCTCAACCTTACACGCTCATTATACAGAGGTTTATTCTATGTTTGGTCGCCTTGCAGGCGACATTTTTTTATGCTCCCAAAAGTGATTGGTCAAAGGCGAAAAGTGCCTCGTTGATTTCAAAAATATTATAGTTTTTCCTGGTGATAAAATACTCGATAATAATATCAAATTTGTTGCTGTGAGAAAGAGCAAAGCCTGCTTTCATAAGCAGTTCCTTTGTTTGTGCCAAATCAAGCTCAAGTGCCACCGCAAAGGCAATAGCCGTAGTTTTACTTGGCTTGTAGTGAGGATTGGAGCGAATTTTGGAAAACAGCTTTCTGTCAATATTCGCTTTCTTGTAGCATTGGCTGTCGGTCATTCCTTTTTCATCAATGATACGCAAAAGCATTTCGGAAAAGCTTTCGTCAATCATATCGTCAATAACGCTTTCAAGACTTTGGTCCGCCTCAAAAAGGCTTGTTGAATAATCAAAAGACTCGGCAGGTATCGCTGCCGTCGGAGCATTTTCAAAGTCTAAAAAATTTGTCTCAGACAGCGGAATACTTTCCATACAATTATTGATTCTTCGGCTGTCATAGGGAGAGTGCTCTGCAACATAATTATCGTCAATATACTGTGCAATATCCGCAAAGAGCTTACCGCTTGCGGCAAGTGCGTTTTTGTTATAAACAACAATGTACACCAGCATATCATTGTGCATCAAAAATTCCGCAACCGTATCGACGGCAACCTTAAATGCGTCGTCAACAGGATAGCCGTAAACACCGCTTGAAATCAGCGGAAACGCCACAGATTCACATCCGTATTCTTTGGCAAGAGAAAGAGAGTTTTTGTAGCAGCTAATGAGCTGTTCCTTTTCGCCCATATTTCCGCCTTTCCAGACAGGGCCTACCGTATGGATAACGAACTTTGCGGGAAGCTTGTAGCCTGCGGTGATTTTTGCCTGTCCGGTTTCACAGCCGCCGAGCTTTTTACATTCCTCAAGCAGTCCTTTGCCTGCCGCCTTGTGTATTGCTCCGTCAACCCCGCCACCGCCTAAAAGTGTGCAGTTTGCAGCGTTGACTATTGCGTCGCAGGTAACCTTTGTTATATCGTTTCTGATTATTTGAAGTGGCATTCGGGCATCTCCTCTCTGTGAATTTTAAAGAATTTTAATTGTTATAAATTTGTGTAATAAATCACTTTTTGCTGTAAAAAATTATAACAGGTGATTTTTTATGATGTTTTTAAAGGCCTTTGTTGTAGGCGGTCTGATATGCGTTATCGGTCAGCTTCTTATTGATTATACAAAGCTAACTCCCGCAAGAATACTTGTGCTTTTCGTATGCGTCGGCGTACTTCTCGGCGGTATCGGCGTCTATCAGCCGCTTATTGATTTCGCAGGAGCAGGTGCAACTGTACCGCTGACAGGCTTTGGTGCTGCTCTTGCAAAGGGTGTTAAGGAGGCCGTACAGCAAAACGGCTTTCTTGGTGTTATTACAGGTGGTTTTCAGGCCTGTGCCGCCGGTGTTACTGTTGCAGTCCTCAGCGGACTAGTGGTGTCAATGATATGCAAGCCAAAAGATAAGTAAATTATAGTTTAGCGTATCAAGTTTTACAGATACTAATTGAATTTTTGTAGGGGATGGCGTCCTCGACATCCCGTAAATAAACAGCATTGTTGGGTAACTCACGGGTCGTCGAGGACGCCGACCCCTACGAAATATCAGCTACACACC
>JAQXUH010000074.1 GCA_029219885.1 Eubacteriales bacterium
AATTACTGTTTCTATCTCGTAAGATATGAGTACAATTAACTCTTTGAATCTTATCGGGTTCCTTTTCTCGTCGTTGTTTAATTTTCAAGGTCCTTTGCCCTCTTGACCGGCCCTTTTCTCTTGGGCTCTCTCTCGAGTGCTTTGCAATAATACCACAACGAAATCAGTTTGTCAACACTTTTATTTAAGTTTTTTGCAAGTTTTTTCACACTTTGCCGAGTGTTCCGAAACAATAAAAAGCAAAGACGATTGTGCCTTTGCTTTGAATTGCCCAACATATACTATATATATTACCTACCTACCACATTATAATGTGTATTAGCAGATATTATGGTAGGCTTATCGGGAATATAGGTGCGTGTTTCAGCAATGAAATCTTCTACATCTTTATAATAAATATTAAAATCAAGAAAAGAAAATTTTTCTTTATCATAAGAAAATATTTTTGCATTTTCATCGAATCCGAAAGTTTTTGTATTGTAATATGCCACCGAAATTCCGACAGTGAGAACAATGGCGGAAGAAAGAAAAATTGCGGTAAGCTTCCTTTTCATTTTAAATTACTCCTTAAATGATTTTGCCGATTCCGAAATCTTGAAAAACGGCGGAAGATTATTTTTCGGCGTACTCGCTTTTAATCAAATCTGCAAGACCTGCTGCAAAAAGACGGGCAGAATAGCATGCCTCGTCGAGAGTGTTGGCGTCCGTTCCAATCTCAAGAAGAAAAGAATTGCGTGTAACATCCATATTATACTTCCGCTGAGAGAACAAAATCGGTCGCATTAAGTCGGGATAAAGGTCGTTAATTTTTTTCTGTACTGCCAAATCAAACCGCAGATTATATTCCCAATCGGGGAAATTCTCTACCTTTCCATATTCTGCTCCTGCGATAATCATCATCCGAGCCGCCTTTTTGCCGTTGATAACAGCGGTGGGCTTAACTTTAGTTTTGTTTTCGTATGTAATATCGTCGCGGTGAACGTCAATAGTTATTTCGATTGTGGGATATTCCTCAAGATATTTTTCAACTGCTTTGCGAGATGAGGCGTAGGCGGAATTATATTCCTTGTCGTGAATAGTTCTGTCGTGAATTACGCCGATGCCTGCTGCTTCAAGGTAGGCACACAAATCGTCCCCTACCCTCACCATATTCCGGTCTTCTTTTTCAGTGCGAGGGTCAAGGGACTTTGTATAATAACCCGCATCAAGAAGAGCATAGCTTTCTGTTGTATGGCTGTGATATACAAGAACCGTAGGTTTTGATATATCTGCAATAGTGAGGTCTGCCTTCTGATTAAGGAGAGACTCAATATTGAGGGAATAAAAAGAGTCCGGAATTTTACTTTGCACCTCTACTCCGCCGAAGGTCACCAATGTACCGCCGCCGAAATAATCTTCCTCGCTGGTTTTCCCTATTTGCTTTTCATCTTTAATAGTCTTTTGGGCTTCTGCCATCAGCTTTGCTATGTCGTCGGGAGTGTCGGCAATTTTTGAATATATATCGCTGTCCTTATCTATATTCTCAGCCGTCGTGCTGTTTCCCTTTTCATTCTTCTGTGATGCGGCAGTAGTAGTATTGTCCGATTTTTCATTATTATTATCATCAGGTGAATTTTTATCGTTTTTTACTGTAACAAATTCCGCAGGAGCAAAAACAGCGGCGGTCTTTTCGTTAAAGGACAGCAGCCTTGGTGCGATAGCAGGAGAAAAATGCACCGCAGTTACAGCAAGGGAAAAAGCGGTGACAATTGTCAGAGCAAAGGTGATTATGCTTTTTCTGCTGACCTTTTGAGGTGCAATATCAGGTGTAATATTATTGGTATTAAACGTCTTATCTATATTATTATATATATTATTTTCATTTATATGTCTGCCAAAATCGTCTTGGTATTCTGTCTGCCTTTTCATTTCCTCACCGTATAATTCTTTTTATATAATTTATATGAGAGAAACGGCAGGAATATTTCAGCTGACGAGAGAAAATAAATCTTGCAGGCTGACAGACCTCTGCAAGCTGACGTTCACCGCCATACCGATAAGCTTTGAGCCTGAATCTATAATCTTGTCAATCTCACGAGGAGTAACGAACATCGGCTGAGAAAGCTTTTTACCGCTGATGATTTCTGCTGACACTACTGTGGGAATACCGATTGACACCACAGGAACGCCTAAGGTTTTTTGGGAAATTTCGTAGCGGTGGTTACCAACTCCTGAGCCGGGAGCAATACCCACGTTTGAAAGCTGAACGGTGGTACCCAACCTATCCGACGAGGAAGCGGCAAGAGCGTCAACGGCAATAACGCAGTCGGGCTTGATTGCAGACGCCACACCGCTGACAATCTCCGCAGATTCAATTCCCGTATCTCCAAGCACTCCTGCGGAAATTGATGAAACGTTGAAAAAGTCCGAAAACAGCTCATTGTCAACAATATGCCTTGTGGCAAGAACGTAATTGTTTGTCAGAGGGCCTAAGGCGTCGGCGGTGATATCGAGATTGCCTATACCTGCCACAAGAACGCTGTTTATATTTTTCGGCAGAAGTGAGGTGAGAATTGAGGCGGTCTGAGTTATCATATAATCAAGAGGCTGACTTCCGCTGACAAGTGACGGCAGGCTGAGAGTTACGTATCTGCCAACAGGCTTGCCGATAGCAGCTGCACCTTTTGGGTTTAAAACCTCAACGGTTGTGACGTTATTTTCCTCTGTAACCTTTACGCCGTCGATGACAGTTTTATCGGCTGATTCGAACGATTCTACTGCCAAATCTGTACGATTTTTCACAAATATCACCCTAAAATCAAATTTTTTTAATAAAAGTATGCCCAAAAATAAAAAAATACTTGCATTTTTAAACAAGTTGTGATAATATACATTAGCATTAGAAACCAAGGGAGAAGTCCCTATATAGATATCACAGCTACAAAGGAGTGAATAATATGCCAAACATTAAGTCAGCAAAGAAGAGAGTAAAGGTAAACGCAGTTAAGGCTGCTAACAACAAGGCTGCTAACTCAGCACTCAAGACAGCTATCAAAAAGGCTAACGCTGCTATCGAGTCAAACGCAGAGGATAAGGACGTTCTCGTTAAGGAAGCTGTTAAGAAGATTGACCAGGCTGCTGCAAGCAACCTCATTCATAAGAACTGTGCAGCAAGAAAGAAGAGCAATCTTGCTAAAAAAGCAAACGCATAATCAATTAAAAGTCTATTTTTCTTTTTGATTATTAACTCCTGTTAAATTTTAACAGGAGTTTTGTTTTTGTTACTTGACTTTATTGCTCATTGTAACTATAATAGAGTTATAACTTGAAAGGGGTTACCGTAATGAATATCAAAAAAATATTAAAGGTTATCAGTGCAATTGTTGCTATTGCAGGCGTAGCTGCCGCAGTTTATCTTGCTATTCAGAAGCTTACAGCTCCAAAGGAGCCTGAGTATTTTGACGACAACGACTTCTTCGAGTGTGACAACGAAATTGAAATCGTTGAAGCAAAGGACGAAGATACAGCAGTAGAGGAAGCTCCGAAAGAGGAAGCTCCGAAGAAGGCTGCAAAGAAAACAGCTAAGAAAAAGGCTGAAAAGGCTGAGTAATCTTACTTTATCTTAAAATACTCTGACGACTTTGATATTCCTCAAGGTCGTCAATTTTGTTTATTGTGTGATTTTTACGAGGTGATTTTAATGTACGGCTGCGGTCTTGTTCTTGAGGGCGGCGGACTGAGAGGAATTTTTACCAGCGGTGTCCTTGACGCTTTTATGGAAGAAAAGATTAAATTTCCTTACGTTATCGGCGTGTCGGCAGGAAGCTGTAACGGCGTTTCATATGTTGCAGGAAATCTCCACAGAATGAGGGATATTACTATCGGCTACTCCACCGACGAAAGATATATGAGCCTTAAATCTATGGTGAAAAACGGCGAGTACCTGAACACCAAGTGGGTATTCGGTGAGCTTTCTTATGAAATATATCCGCTGAATTATGATGAATATGAAAATTCGGGGACTGTATTCTGTGCTCCTGCCACAAATATCAAGACGGGAAAGGCTGAATATTTTTATCCGAAAAGCTTCAGAAACGGCTGTGAAGTTTTGATTGCCAGCAGTGCTCTGCCTATTGCCACAAAGCCTGTTGCCATAGGTAAAGATTTGTACTTTGACGGCGGTTTGTGTGATTCAATTCCACTTCAGAGAGCCATTGATGACGGCTGCGAAAAGGCCGTTGTTATTCTCACTCAGGACAGAGATTTTGTTAAACAGCCGGTAGGTCACGACAGAGCGATTAAAGGCGTAATGAAGAAGTATCCGGCAGTTGCTGACTGCATTGTTCACCGCCACGAAATGTATAATAGGCAGAAAGAATTTGTATTTGAGCAGGAGAAAAAAGGCAACGCTCTTGTTATCTGCCCTGAAAAGCCCCTTAACTGCCCTACTCTTGAAAAGGATACTGATAAGCTGAGAGCAATTTATAATCTTGGATATAAGCAGGGCAAGGAAAGTATTGATAAGGTCAGGGAGTTTTTGCAATAAAAATGCTGAAATCAACTACTATCAACCCCTCCGAGTTGCCTTACGGCAACCCACCTCTCCTTACACAGGAGAGGCTTAAATTTGTTCTGCAAAGGGAAAGAAATGGAAACAAAAATATTTACCACAAGTGAAAAAGATATAATGGAAGCGGGAGAAATTATCCGCAAAGGCGGTCTTGTAGCTTTTCCTACAGAGACGGTATACGGCTTAGGTGCCGACGCCTTAAACGAAGAGGCGGTGAAAAAAATCTACCTGGCAAAAGGTCGCCCCAGCGACAATCCGCTGATAGTTCACGTCAGCCGAAAGGAAGATATTGCACCGCTTGTTAAGGAGATTACGCCCAAAGCACAAAAGCTCATTGACGCATTTTTCCCTGCTCCCCTGACTGTAATTCTGCCGAAAAGCGAAAAGGTGGGCAAGGTTGTTTCAGGCGGTCTTGACACGGTGGCTGTCCGTATGCCTGAAAACGAGACGGCAAGACGGCTTATCAGTGCATCAGGCTGTCCTGTGGCGGCACCGAGTGCCAACACTTCGGGACTTCCCTCACCTACGAGAGCCAAGTATGTTATTGAGGATATGAACGGCAAAATTGATGGAATTATTGACGGCGGTGACTGTGAGTTCGGCGTGGAATCTACTGTAATCACTCTTGCAACAGAGGAGCCGACAATTCTCCGTCCCGGTGCAGTTACAAAGGAAATGATTGAAGAAGTTATCGGTCCTGTGCAGGTGGCAAGGGCTGTTCTTGAGGGTATGAAAGAAAACGAAACTGCCGCCTCTCCCGGAATGAAATACAAGCACTACGCTCCAAAGGCGAAGGTCGTTATCGTTGACGCTGACAAAAAGGCGTATGAAAATTTTGTAAATCGCCAGAAAAATGCTTTTGCCTTATGCTTTGAGGGTGACGAGGTAACAATTCCCAAGGTGACCTTCGGCAAGGAAAATGACGATTTGTCACAGGCCAGAGAGCTTTTTGACGCTTTAAGGCTCCTTGACGAAATGGGAGCAAAAAAGGTTTACGCTCGTATTCCCCACACCACAGGCGTGGGAATGGCGGTTTACAACAGGCTGATTCGTGCGGCGGCGTTTAACATAATTGATTTGAGAAAGCCCTTTACCATAGGACTTACTGGACAGACAGGTGCAGGTAAAGGCTACGTTGGCGAATATCTGACTTCTCTCGGCTTTCACGTTTTGGACAGCGACAAATTCGTAGGCAGAATTTACGAAAAAAATCCTGAAATTTTAAAAAAGCTTTCTGCTGAATTTGGAAATGATATAATAGTAAAGGGTGAGGTTGACAGGAAAAAGTTGGGAAAAATTGTATTTTCCGACAATGAGAAGCTGCAAAAGCTCAATTCTATTGTTCACCCTGAGGTTATCAGGTTATGCGAGGAAAATGCAGAAATTCCAAGCGTTCTTGACGCTCCTCAGCTTTTTGAGGCAAAGGCACAGGACAAATGCTACAAGATAATTTCCGTCACCGCACCTGAAAGCATCAGGCTTGAGAGGATAATGCGACGTGACGGCATTACCGAAAACGAGGCGAAAAAGCGTATTGACGCTCAGCTTGATGAGGAGTATTATAAAAGCAATTCCGATTTTGTCATCATAAACGACGGCAAAAATGATATAAAAAAGCAAATTGATACAATATTGGAGGAAATATTATGAGCGAAAAAACAAAGGCTCAGGAGCTTAAGGAGCTTCTGTTCAACAAAAAAGAAAACGGCGTAGATTTTATGAGCGACGAGGAGCTTAAGGTCTGCGACGAATTCTGCGAAGGCTATAAAAAATTCCTTTTTGAAAACAAGACGGAAAGAGAATTTGCGGCCTCTGCTCTTGAATTGGCAAAGGAAAATGGCTTTAAGGAATTTGACAAGTTCGGCAAGGCATTGGAGCCTGGCGAAAAGGTTTATTATTTCAACAGAGGAAAGTCAATTATTCTCTGCGTTAAGGGTAAAAGACCTGTTAAAGACGGCGTTAGAATCAGTGCGGCACATATTGATTCGCCTCGTCTTGACCTTAAACAATGTCCTGTTTACGAGGAGGGCAGCTTAGGTTTCTTCAAAACTCACTACTACGGCGGAATCAAGAAGTATCAATGGACAGCAATTCCCCTTTCGCTTCACGGCAGAATCTGCAAAAATGACGGCAGCTATGTTGACGTTAAACTTGGTGAAGAGGCAGGCGAGCCGAAATTCTGCATTACTGATATTCTTCCTCATCTCGGCGGCGAGCAGATGTCAAGAAAGGCAAACGAAATTGTCAAGGGCGAGGAGCTTAACGTAGTTATCGGCTCAAGACCTTTCAAGGACGACAGCGAAAGCGAGAGAATCAAGCTTAATATTCTCAATCTCCTTTACGAGAAGTACGGCATTGTGGAGAGAGATTTCCTTTCTGCCGAGCTGGAGCTTGTGCCGGCATTTACTGTTGACGATATCGGCTTTGACAGAAGTCTTATCGGCGGTTACGGTCACGACGACCGCGTTTGCTCATATCCTGCTATGCAGGCGATTTTTGACATTGACACCACTCCTGAATACACGGCACTGACTGTTCTCACCGATAAAGAGGAAACAGGCTCTGACGGCAACACAGGTCTTAACTCAAGCTATATGAAGTATTTTATTGAAGATTTGGCAAGACTTGAGGGTTGTGAGGGACGTGACGTGCTTTCCAACTCCAAGTGCCTTTCTGCTGATGTTAATGCGGCATTTGACCCTACCTGGTCAACTCAGTTTGAGAGGAACAACGCGTCATACATCAATCAAGGTGTTTGTGTTACAAAATTCACAGGTGCAAGAGGAAAGAGCGGTACAAGTGACGCATCTGCGGAATATGTAAGCTTTGTGAAAAATCTTCTTGAAAGCAACGGCGTTTTGTGGCAAAGCGGCGAGCTTGGCAAGGTTGACGGTGGCGGCGGCGGAACTGTCGCTATGTATATTGCTAATTTGAACGTGGATGTTATTGACGTTGGTGTGCCTGTACTTTCTATGCACTCACCTTATGAGATTGTAAGCAAGATTGACACGTATATGGCGTACAAAGCTTTCAAAACATTCTTTACTAAATAAAGAATATTTTATAAGAAATTTTTTTGCTGACGCAAGGTCGTCACCATCTTTGTGTCGCAAAGACGGTAACCCAGAAACGACCAAAGAGGGAGCCTGCTAATGCAGGCTTGAGCCCCCTTTGGAATTCCCCTTAAATAAGGTTTGCACGGCTACGCCACGCTATTGATATTGCGGGCAATAAATTGCCCGATTTAATTTAAAAAATTTTACCGATAATAGCAAAAAACATCATAAGTAATTGTACTTCTTTTCGCAGATAATAGTAATGCACCAAGGTGCAAGGAGGTAATAGTGTGAAAAAGAAGACAACGGCAAATGTGATGAAAATTATGGGTGCGACCTTTGCAGTATGCTCTGCGGCGGCACTTATGGGCTCGGCAAAATCAGGCAGCAGTATGAACAGTGCTAAAAAGACTATGAAGAAAACTGCCGACAAGGTATCCGAATTTGTGGACACAGTAGCCGAACTTATGTAAAATCACGGGAAATTCCGTCTGTTCGTCAGGCGGAATTTTTATTTTGCAAAAAAATAAAGCCCTGCACAGAGCAAGGCTTTAAAAAATTTTAAAATTTTAATTAGTCGTTTGCGTGACCTGCTGCACCGAATACAACATCAATCTTATGAGCAACAACCTCTTCGATAAGGTCTCTTGCAGGAGTAAGATACTGACGTGGGTCAAAGTGAGTTGGGTTCTCTGCAAAATGCTTTCTTACAGCAGCAGTCATAGCGATACGGATATCAGAGTCAACGTTAATCTTGCAGACAGCCATTGATGCAGCCTTTCTGAGCATATCCTCAGGAATACCGATAGCGTCTGGCATTTCGCCGCCGTACTGATTAATCATCTTGATGTGCTCCTGATTAACAGAAGATGCACCGTGAAGAACGATTGGGAAACCGGGAAGCTGCTTGCCAACCTCTTCAAGAATGTCAAAACGAAGCTGTGGCTTCTGACCTGGCTTGAACTTGTAAGCACCGTGGCTTGTACCGATAGCGATAGCAAGAGAGTCGCAGCCTGTTCTTGTAGCGAAATCGTAAACCTCTTCAGGCTTTGTGTAAGATGCGTTATCAGCGTCAACCTGAACGTCATCCTCAACACCTGCGAGAGTACCGAGCTCACCCTCAACAACAACGCCGTGAGCGTGTGCATACTCAACAACCTTCTTAGTAAGAGCAACGTTCTCCTCATATGGAAGTGAAGAGCCGTCAATCATAACTGATGTGAAACCGCCGTCAATACAAGACTTACAGGTTTCAAAATCAGGACCGTGGTCAAGGTGAAGTGCGATTGGAAGACCTGTTTCCTCTGCGGCAGCCTTAACCATAGCAACAAGATAGTCGTGAGAAGCGTACTTTCTTGCACCTGCTGAGCACTGAAGAATAACAGGAGCGTTGAGCTTTTTAGCAGCTCTTGTAATGCCCTGAACAATCTCCATATTGTTTACATTAAAAGCACCGATAGCGTAACCGCCCTCATATGCCTTTTTAAACATTTCAGTAGTAGTAACTAATGGCATAATATTTAATCTCCTTAAAGTTTTTTATAAGTTTTTCAACTCATCTGCAATATTATACAACATTGTTATAGAAATATCAATATTAAAGTTTAATTTATATTGGTTGCCATTCTTTACCCTGTGTTTTTTTGAATATGTAAAGCCAAAGTATAACTGAATTGCTAACGGGATGTCGAGGACGCCATCCCCTACAAAATTTCACCTACACACTGTAAAAACAACTTGGTACACTAAGTAACCTTTTTTCTGTTTGGGCATAGGATAGTTTAGAAACGGGAAAGGAGGTTGCGATTATGGGTTGCGGATGCAATAACTTCGGTGGCGGATGCTCTTGGATAATCATCCTTATTATCATCCTCTTACTCTGCGGTGGCTGCGGCGGCTGTGGCTGTAACAACAACGATTGCGGCTGTGGCTGCTGATTGTTGAGAGCGTAGGCTCAGGCTGTGGTGAATGCCACCGCTGTTTTTTGTGTTGTAAAATTTATTGTTAGATGATATAATTATCAAAAGGTAATAATTATCGGCGGTGTATAATTATGGAATTAAATCTTGGTGACATTGTAATAATGAAAAAGGCACATCCTTGCGGTTCAAAGGAGTTTGAGCTGACAAGGCTTGGTGTAGATTACAAGCTGAAGTGCTGTGGCTGTGGGAGAGAATTTATGATTCCGCGTATCAAGGCACAAAAGAGCATTAAGGCGGTTAAGCCAAAAGATGACAAGCAGTAGCTTTTGCCTATGATGACAGCAAAAAAATTATGACGAAAGCGTAGGAAATAAAATGATAGATAAATTAAACGAAGTAGAAAAGCGTTTTGAAGAAGTAAACGAATTGGTTTGCAACCCTGAAATCGTATCCGACCAGGAAAAATACACAAAGCTGATGAGGGAGCTCAAGCACCTCACTCCCGTTGTGGAGAAATTCAGGGAATACAAAAAGGCGGAAGAGACATTTAACGAGTCGAAAATGATGCTTGACGAGGGCGGTATGGACGCCGATTTTGCTCAAATGGTTAAGGATGAATTTGAGCAGAGCAAGGAAGATATGGAGAGAATCAGCGAGGAGCTGAAAGTTCTTCTTCTGCCCAGAGACCCTAACGATGACAAGAATGTTATTATCGAAATTCGAGGCGGTGCAGGCGGTGAGGAAAGTGCACTTTTTGCAGGTGTACTTTTCAGAATGTACTCAATGTATGCAGAGTCAAAGGGCTTTAAGACGGAGGTTATCAACGCCAACGAAACAGGGCTTGGCGGTTACAAGGAAATCAGCTTTTCGGTAGAGGGCGACGGTGCGTACTCTCGCTTTAAGTTTGAATCAGGCGTACATCGTGTTCAGCGTGTGCCTGAAACAGAGAGCCAAGGCAGAATTCACACCTCTACAACAACTGTTGCCGTACTTCCCGAGGCGGAAGAGGTGGACTTTGAGATTAACCCGAAAGATTTGCAGATAGACACATTCCGTTCATCAGGTGCAGGCGGTCAGCATATTAACAAGACCTCATCGGCTATCCGTATTACTCACATTCCAACAGGCACGGTAGTTGAATGTCAGGACGAAAGAAGTCAGCACAAGAACAAGGAAAAGGCACTTAAGGTGCTGCGTTCCCGTCTTTACGAGGCAGAGAAAGCAAAGCACGATGCGGAAATTGCAGGTGAGAGAAAATCACAGGTAGGCACCGGCGACAGAAGTGAGAGAATCAGGACATACAACTATCCTCAAGGCAGAGTTTCCGACCACAGAATAGGACTGACGCTTTATAAGTTAGAGCAATTTCTCAACGGTGATATGGACGAGATGATTGACGCACTTATTACGGCAGATACGGCAGAAAAGCTTAAAGCTCAAGGTGAATAAATTGTTTGTGTGGTATTGCTATTTTGTAGGGGATGGCGTCCTCGACATCCCGTAAATAAACAGCATTGTTGGATAACCCACGTGTCGTCGAGGACGCCGACCCCTACGAAATTATAACTACTAACTATAAATAACAAACGCTCCCGAATAGTCGGGAGCGTTTTTGTGTTAAATCATTCCACTGTTATTCCTTTTTCGGCACGTTGCTGTGCAAGTTCCTTTTCCATTCTGTCCTTAAAGTCGCCTGTAAGGTTGTAGAAGAACATAGGAATAATACAAATGAGAAGTGAAATTGCAGGGATGAGAGAAACGATACTGAACATACCTGTTCTGACGCTTTCGCTCATATCAAGTGGGTTTGCAGTAATCTTTGCACTGATTGAAGAAACATCAAGGTCAACGATAATATACATCAAAATGATGAAAGATGTGGCAATAGCGTTGCCGAATTTAGTAACAAAGCTTTGAATTGCAGAGCCCATACCTGTAAGTCTTCTGCCTGTTTTCCACTCCATATAGTCAAGGCAGTCGCCTATCATAGCAAAGGCACAAACGTTGATTGCACCGCAAGGAATAGTGGAAAGCACAAGGCAAGGCACACAAGCCCAGAAGTTATCATAGCCGATAAACCACATAGCAAAGCTTGCAGCAGAGCCGATAAGTGAAGTTACAATAATAATCTGCTTGTAGCTGAACTTCTTGATAAGGGGAGTAACGGCAAGCATTGTTGCCATCATACCAACGGCAGAGGCTACGGAAAATACTGTGGAAACTGTGGAAATGTTAGACTGCAAAGCCGCTTCAAGCTCGGCACCTGACAGACCTGTCAAGTCCTTGCCGATATAAAATGAGTATCTTGCAACGTGAACGGCACCTGCCTGATACATATATCTTGCGGCAGAAAGGATACCCATAAGAGCTGTAAGCATAAGAGGCTTGCAGGTGAAGATAAGCTTGAGAGCCGACGGCTCACTTTTATCTCTCTTCGGCGGATTGGGAATAACAACTCGCTCGTTTGCCTTAAAGTAAACACGAATGAAAAGAACGTTGCCGATTATAGAGCTGACAAGTGCCATAATTGTATACTTGGTCTGCTCCAGCTCTGTTCCTGCAAGGTTTAATTTAGGAAGAACAAAGCCCAAAACCATAAAGATTGCCATTGGAACGGCAGAGCCTACGCCGTTGGCAGTTCTCGCCTTGGAGATTATAGAGCCACGCTCGTCGGGATTTGGGGTAAGTGCGTTTGGCAGGCTCCAGAAAGGTACGTCCGACGCAGTATAAATCATTCCCCACATAACGTATGTAATGCCGGCATAAACCATTTTACCTGTGTCGCTGATATTCGGAGCGTAGAACAAAAGCAAAGTGAGAATAGCAACAGGAATAGGTGTGTAAAGAAGATACGGCTTCATTTTGCCCTTTTTTGGGTTTGCCCTATCAACAATATAGCCCATAATCGGGTCATTGATAGCGTCCCAAATTCTCGCAAGGAGCATAAGGAGCAGAACGAAAAGGGGCGTTACCTTAAGAACGTTAAGGTAGAAGTCGGATATGTAGGAGCTCATAATAGCATAAATCATACCCTGACCGAGAGCACCTATACAGTACGCCATCCATTCCTTTTTAGGAACATAATTTTTTTGATTTTCCATAATTTTTACCTCTCAAAAATGAAAAAATATCAAGGGTTATTGCTTATTCAATTGTTGAAATATTAGGATAATATCTGAACTTTACTTTGCCGATAATCTTATCCTTGTGAACATATTTGTTTTCCCAAAAACGAGAGTCCTTGCTGTCATTTCTGTTGTCACCCAACATAAAGTAGCAGTCCTCAGGAACTTCGTATGGGCCGTAATCGCCAACGGGAACGCAGTTTGTAACAAAGCTGTCGTCAAGCTGAACAGTTTCGCCGTCTGTTTTGGTGACATAGACAATGCCGTTTACAATCTGCACAGTTTCTCCCGGAAGTCCGATAACTCGCTTAACGAAATACTTGCTTTCGTCGTCGGGATATTTGAAGATAACTATATCGTATCTTTCAGGCTCGTCATTGATGTATGCAAGGCGGGAGGCTATTATCCTGTCGCCCTTCTGAATAGTATTGAGCATTGAGCCTGTAGGCACAACGGCGTTGGCAAAAACAAAAGTTTTAAGCAGTAAAGCCACAACCACCGCAATAATTATAGGGATAAGGAAATCAACAACTTCCCTGAGCTTACTTTTTTCTTTTTGTCCGTTTTGATTTTCGTCCAATTCCTTGTCCTTAATCTGCGTTTCTTCCATATTCATACCTCTGATAAATTATTCTATTGATGAAATTTTGGGGTAATACCTGAATTTTACCTTGCCCACAATTTTGTCCTTTTCCACATATTTATTAGTCCAGAATCGTGAATCAAGGCTGCTGTTCCTGTTGTCGCCCATCATAAAGTAGCAGTCCTCCGGCACGTAGTAGGGACCGAAATCACCCTCAGGCACACAGTTTGTAACAAAGCTGTCATCAAGCTGAACGGTTTCGCCGTTTGTTTTGGTGACGTAGACTATGCCGTCGATAACCTCAACCTTTTCGCCGGGCAGACCGATTATCCTTTTAACGAAATACTGACTTTCGTCGTCGGGATATTTGAAGATAACTATATCATATCTTTCAGGCTCGTCATTGATGTACGCAAGGCGGGAGGCTATTATTCTGTCGCCCTCCTGAATGGTATTGAGCATTGAGCCTGTGGGCACAACTGCGTTGGCAAAGACAAAGGTTTTAAGCAGCAGAGCAATAATAACTGCAAGAACAATGGGAATGAAAAATTCAACATTTTCCCTGAGCTTGCTTTTTTTGTTTTCTTCCTCGCTGTCTTCGCTGTCGGTATCGTCAGCCTTATTTTTTGCCTTTTTGCCTTTTTCGGCTTTTTTAATCTTTTTCTTTTCTTTTCTCTTCTTGGCTTTTTCCTGCTGCTTTTCCTCAATATCGGTTTGAGCAGAGGGAGCATTTTCGCTGTTTTCCTCGATTATATCGGGAGAGGGAGCATTTTTTGAATTTGATACGGCGTCACGCTGACTGTCTAACCTTTCCATTTCCTTTGTGGGACTTGTTATGTCGTTGACCTTAATGTCCATATCGAACATAACGGCACCGCAGTTTGGGCAGGAGTACCAGTCATCAGATTTTATCAAAGCGTCGCAGCCGCATTTTTTACATTTCAAGCTCATTTTTTCTTTTTCTTGCCAACCTTTGTTAAAATCTCTTTAAGAGAAATGATTTCGTCATATGGTGCAGCCTTTTCGGAAACTGCAAAGCCGGGATAATTTGAAGTGATATCCGTATTGATTTTAACCTTTGCCCTTTCGTCAAAGCCGGTACACTCAAGATGCCTGTCGATATAAATCTTAAGTGCTCTGCTCTTTTCCCTGACTACTGTAACCTTATGCTGAGAGCCGCTGATAATGCTGTTTGCACGAAGATGACACTTACCGCATTTTACTGCAACAATGCCCTTTTCAACGGCAATTCTTATATCATCATTTTCTGCAACAGTAACGTTTTCCTCGCCGTTATAGTCAAAGGAAATTGTAAATTCGGTAGCACCTGTTACATAATCATAACGCCTGTCCTCGTGACCGAACTGGAAGATTTTAACCTCAAAAGGTCTGAGAGTTAAATCAATCTTATCGCCGTAGGAGAATGAGTCGTAGCTCTCCTTGCCTGACTCGTTATAGACGTTGTAACGCTTAACATCCTTTAAGTCCTCAGGACAGCCCATAAGCTTGTTGAGGGTAAGGGTCAGCGGTGCTTTTTCAGCGGTAGGGTTACGCAGAGCAACAATGCCGTTGCCTTTTTCGTCCCAGCTGAAATAGCCGTAAACGTTGTTTTCATCAGGCTTTCCGCCGATGAACATAGCGTTTTGCAAAATATCGTAATTAGTTTTCTGCCACTTTAAAACATTGGTGAGAATACGCCATTTTGACTTGGTCATCATATTGTAGCTCAGGTGGAGCTCGTTAAACGCCTGACCTCTGCAAGCGTTGAAGTAAAGATACTTTTCAAACTCCTCGTCTGTATAGTCAACCTTGGCGGTATTGCCGTAAATCGGCTCGTGATTGTAGATATGCTTAAGAGGCATCTGCGTAGCACGAGTGCAGAGAAGATTGTAGTACCTGCTGTCACGGAAAGTCAGTTCAGCGTCAACCTGTGACTGACCTGAAACATTCTTTGCAAAGCCGATATCGGTGCTGTTCTGAAGCCAAACGCTGTTGACATATTGGAGCCACCACGGTGACGGATTTACATAGCAGGTCATATTTATCCATATTCCCTTGCCTTGCTGAGCACGAAGAGCTCTCAGGTGCTTGAAAATCTCTATCCAGCCTTCCCACATTTCGGTGAAGTAGTACATATTGTGCTCGCCGCCTACTGTGTGGTCGTGATTCTGATTTGTACAAGGTGACAGGCAGAAGCCGTCAAACTTCCAATAGCTGATATCAAATTCCTTGGTGGTTTTGAGAATGAATTTTTCCACGTTCTGCTGATAGGTTTTATCGGCAACGCAGATATCGTGAGCCTGTGCGTTATATGCACCAAGTCCCTTTTTCTCAATTCTCTTGGCAAACTTCATTTGATAGTTATAGCCGCCTCGAGGACCTAACCAAAGGCCGAATGAGGAGCCTAAATTTTTAGTAAGCTGTGAGGAATCGTAAAGCTGATTGGGGAATTTCTTATTAAAACTCCAGAATGATGCGTTGTAATCGTTCCAGCCGTCATCAACAACATAAGCGTCAATAGGCTCAATGCCGTTTGAGGTAAGTCCCTTTTCAATTTCGTAAAAGGACTTTTCGATATTATCGGCGGTAATATTGAGCATATGGTCATACCAGCTGTTGTACTGAAGTCTGTATTTTGTAGGAGTGCAGATACTTTCGATATAATTGTAAAAGGCTTTCTGCACGTCAACCATAAGGCTGCTTTTTGCACCGCCCACAATAGTTACGGGACAGTCGAAGCTGCCCTTGATATTTCTGCCGAGATAATATTTAACCTGACCGATACCATACTCGATAAGGTTCATTGAGCCGGGAAATTCGCAGCCGAAGAAAAGAGTGTCGATATAAAACGGCTGACCTAATGCGGAATGAAAACCGCTGAGCTCACTTTCCTCAATATCGGTAGGAACGGTGAAGTGAGTTTTTGAATTAGTAATTCCGATATGCTCAAGAGCGATATAGTCGATTACCTTTTCCCCTGTCTGCACAAAAGAAATCTGCTTTCTTAAGGTGTTGCCGTCGTCACCTGCCCAAAACGAAATGGTAGGTGTAATTCCGTCAGTTTCCTCAAAGGTGAAAGACAGCCTGCCGTTTTCCTGACTGCTGTCTGTAACCTTAAGTCCTTTTGAAGAAAAAGAGCTGCCGTCGGTAAAGTGAAATTCAAATTCAACGCTGTTTCCGTCAGGAACGAAATCTCTGCCTGACAGCACATTCCTGATTTGCGACGCGTAAAGAATATCCTCGTGAACTACAAATTCACGCTGTAAAATTTTGCTTTCAAGTCTTAACATAATACTCTCCCTGAATAATCAAAGCGATTTATTTTTCGGTTAAATCTCGTCCTTAATCTGCTGAAGTGCCCTTGCAAGCTGGTCAGGACAGGAGGTGCCTTTCATTCCGCACTGAATACCCTTAAGGGAAGAAATAACCTCGTCAAGAGTTTTGCCCTTTGAAAGAGCGGAAATACCCTTAAGATTTCCGTTGCAGCCGCCGAGAAACTGAATGCCGTTGATTGTTTCGCTTTCCTCGTCAACATCTATTGTGATAAGCTGTGAGCATACGCCTGTTGGTGTGTATTTATATACCATTGTTTTTTACTCCTTAATATTTGAATTGGCATTTTGCCATTTATGAATATAATTATACCAATATATTATACATATATTTTATCGCTTTTGCAACTGTTTAATATATGTTTTGGAATTTAAGTAAATGTCGCCTGAACTTTGTAGGGGATGGCGTCCCCGACATCCCGAGATACTATAACATTGTTGGCAAATTAACGGGTCGTCGAGGACGCCGACCCCTACGAATTATCAGTTACTCGTTACAAAAGTAAATTAAATATTGAATTATAAAATATGATGTGATATCATAAAAACAACAGGGCAAACATAACTTTTGCTCTACAAAAAAATGAGAGGTATTATTTATGGAACGAATCAAAGTTGGCATTATCGGTGCCGGACGTATCGGTCAGGTACACGCCAAATCAATCACTTACCACATTCCTCAGGCAGAGATTGTGGCTATCTCCGACATTTATGTTGAGGGTGCAAAAAAGGTAGCAGAGGAGCTTGGTATTCCGAGCTATTATGAGGACTATCACGAGATTTTAAACAATCCCGAGATTACAGCTGTACTTATCTGCTCATCAACAGATACACACGCTGATATTGCTATTGAGGCTGCAAAGGCAGGAAAGCACATTTTCTGCGAAAAGCCTGTTGACCTTACAGTTGAAAAAATCAAGGCTGTTATCAAGGCAGTTGACGAGGCAGGCGTTAAGCTTCAGATTGGCTTTAACAGACGTTATGACCACAACTTTGCTCACATTAAGGACCTTGCTAACAAGGGTAAAATCGGTGAGCTTCAGACTATTAAAATTACATCACGTGACCCTGAGCCACCTCCGATTTCATACGTTAAGGTATCAGGCGGTATCTTCCTTGATATGACAGTTCACGATTTTGATATGGCTCGTTTTATCGGCGGCGACGTTGAAGAGGTTTACGCTAACGCAGCAGTTACTGTTGACCCTGCAATCGGTGAGGCAGGCGACGTTGATACTGCACTTGTTGCTCTCAAGTTCAAGAGCGGTGCTATCGGCGTTATCGACAACTGCCGTAAAGCTGCTTACGGCTACGACCAGAGACTTGAGGTATTCGGCAAAAACGGTCAGGCAAGTGCTGCTAACGACACACCTACAAATGTTGAATTTATCGACGAAAACGGTGCTGTAACCGACAAGCCCCTTTACTTCTTCCTTGAGAGATATATGCAGTCATTTACAGATGAAATGACAGAATTCATCAACTGCGTAATTAACGATACTCCTACCAAGACTACTGTTTATGACGGTCTTGAGGCTCTTCGTCTCGGCCTTGCAGCAAAGAAATCTGTTGCAGAGCACAGACCTGTTAAACTTTCCGAAATCGAGGCTTAAGTATGAAAAGAACAAGACTTACAATGTCACAGGCACTTGTTAAGTTCCTTGACAATCAGTATATCGAATGTGACGGCGTTGAAACAAAATTCGTCAGCGGTATTTTCGGCATTTTCGGTCACGGCTGTGTTGTAGGCGTTGGTCAGGCACTTGAGCAAGGCGGTCACAACCTTAAGTTTTATCAGGGCAAAAATGAGCAGAATATGGCTCTTGCCGCTGTTGCTTATGCAAAGCAGATGGACAGAAAGGCAATTATTCCCTGCGTTTCATCTATCGGCCCGGGTGCTACAAATATGGTAACTGCCTGCGGTTGTGCTACGGCTAACAGAATACCTTTGCTTGTTCTTCCCGGCGACACATTTGCCTGCCGTCAGCCTGACCCTGTATTACAGCAGGCTGAATTTTTCGACAACTACGGCAGAACAGTTACTGACGCATTTAAAGGCGTATGCCATTATTTTGACAGAATTTCAAGACCTGAACAGCTTATGACCGCTTGCCTTAACGCTATGCGTGTGCTGACTGACCCTGCTGATACAGGTGCGGTTTGCCTTGCTATGCCACAGGATGTTGAGGGCGAGGCTTACGATTATCCTGACCACTTCCTTGCAAAGCGTGTTTGGCATATGGACAGACGACCTATTTCTGCATCTCAGCTTGAAAGAGCAACGGCTCTTATTAAGAGTGCGAAAAAGCCTATTATCGTATGCGGCGGCGGTGTCCGTTACAGTGGTGCTGAAAAGGAGCTTCAGGAATTTGCAGAGAAGTATAATATCCCTGTGGCTGAAACTCAGGCAGGTAAAGGTCTTATTGATTGGAAGCATCCGCTGAATGTAGGCGGTATCGGTGTTACAGGCGGTAAGGCTGCTAACGTTATCGGCAAGGACGCTGACCTTGTTATCGGCGTAGGTACAAGATTTACGGACTTCACCACAGCTTCCAAGTGGCTCTTTAACGAGGACAGAAAGGTGCTGGGCATCAACGTATGCCCGTTTGACGCATACAAAATGGACGCTGAGGCTATTGTGGCAGACGCTAAAGAGGCAATCTCTGCTCTCATCACTTCCTGCGAGGGCTACAAGAGTGAATACACAGACGAAATTCCTGCTGCAAAGGCTGAATGGGACGGCATTGTTGACGCATATTATTCCACCGAGCTTGAGGGCGGTCTTAATCAGACACTGGCTCTGGGCATTATCAACGAGTTTATGGGCGACGAGGATATCGCTTTAGGCTCTGCCGGCTCACTTCCTGGCGATATGCAAAGACTTTTCAGACCTAAAAACAGAGGTACATACCATATGGAATACGGCTATTCCAATATGGGATATGAAGTAAACGGTGCTCTCGGTGCAAAGCTTGCAAAGCCTGATGCTGAGGTTTACACTTTCTGCGGTGACGGCTCATTCCTTATGGGACATTCCGAGCTTTATACTGCACTTCAGGAGGGACTTAAAATCAACGTTTGCCTGTTTGATAATATGGGTTGGGGATGTATTGAAAATCTCCAGAACAATCAGGGAACAGACACCTTCGGTACAGTTTTCCGTGCGAGAAATCCTGTAACAGGTATGCTTGACGGCGAGGAGATCGACGTTGATTTTGCAAAGATTGCAGAGGGCTACGGTGCAAAGGGATACACTATCCGCACCTCCGACGAGCTTCGTGCAGCTCTCGAGGACGCTAAAAAGCAGACTAAATCTGTTGTCTTTGACATTAAGGTACTGCCGAAAACTATGACTCCCGGATATGAATCTTGGTGGAGAGTCGGCGTAGCAGAGGTTTCAAAGAGCGAAACAGTAGCCGCAGCATACGAGGATATGCAGGCTCACATCAAGGAAACCTTTGATTACTAAAAGAGAAAATTTGAAAGGTAATATTAAAATGCTTGATTCAAACAAAGTAAAATTAGCTATCGCACCAATCGGCTGGACTAACGACGATATGCCTGATTTAGGTGCTGAAAATTCCTTTGAGCAGTGCATTAGTGAAATGGCACTTGCAGGCTTTAAGGGCTCGGAAATCGGCAACAAATATCCTGCTGACCCTGACGTTTTAAAGAAATATCTTGACATCAGAGGACTTCAGATATGCAACGCTTGGTTTTCATCATACCTGACCTCCAAGCCTTACGAGGAAACAATCGAGGCTTTCAAGGCTCATTGCGACAAGCTTCACAAGTTAGGTGCAAAGGTTATCGGTGCATCAGAGCAGGGCAATTCTATTCAGGGAGATTTGACAAAATCTATTCTTGACGAAAAGCCGTACTATACCGACGAGCAGTGGGAAATCGTTGCAAAGGGCTTTAACGAAATGGGGGCTTATGCAAAGTCAAAGGGTATGTATTTTACTGTTCATCACCATATGGGCACAGGTGTGCAGACTGTTGAGGAAATCGACAAGCTTATGGAAATGACAGACCCTGACCTTGTATATCTTCTTTTCGATTCAGGTCATCTTACCTTTGCAGGTATCGACCCTGTTCCTGTACTTAAGAAGTATGTAAACAGAGTTAAGCACGTTCATCTTAAGGATGTCCGCCTTGATGTTTACAACAATCAGGTTGTGCCGAATCATATGTCATTCCTTGACGCAGTTCGTGCAGGTGTGTTCACCGTTCCCGGCGACGGCGATGTAGATTTCAAGCCTATCTTTGATATTCTTGAGGAAAGCGGATATGAGGGCTGGGTAGTAGTCGAGGCAGAGCAGGACCCTGCAAAGGCTAACCCGTTTGAATACGCAGTTAAGGCAAGAAAGTATATTGCTGAAAATACAGGACTGTAAAATTTAATGTGACGGGATGTCGAGGGTTCGTTTGCGACCGCTTCCGGTGGAAGATAAAGGGAGCAATAAGAACTTAGTAGCGGTCAAAAGTTGCCTGCGATATAAGCAGAAAGCAAATTTTGGGAACCGCCCTGCGACCGCCATCCCCTACAATTATCAATTACCAATTTGGTAAATTATCGGCTCCCTTTTATGAGGGAGCCTTTATTATGTCCAAAAAAATATTGACAGTTTAAATATTATAATATATAATAAAATGATTAAAAAAGTACAAGGAGAGATTTTTTATGGCAGCAAAAACCTTTAAAATGACCGCAGAAGGCAAAGCAGAGTTAGAGAAAGAGCTTGACACTCTCAAAACCGAAGGCAGAATTGATATAGCAGAAAAGCTTAAGGTAGCACGTTCATATGGCGACCTTTCCGAAAACAGCGAATATGATGAGGCAAAATCAGAGCAGGCTAAGATTGAGGCAAGAATCAGCGAGCTTGAATATCAGCTTGAAAATGCAGTAATCGTTGACAGCGTAGGCAGTAACGCAGTCAGCATGGGCTCAAAGGTTACTGTTAAGAGAGTATCAGACGGCTTTGAGGCTACTTATGAAATCGTAGGCTTTGCTCAGTCAAACCCGACAGAGGGCAAAATCTCCGACGAAAGTCCTGTTGGTATGGCACTTATGGGTGCTAAGCAGGGCGACACAGTAGTAGTTGAGGCTCCTATCGGAAATCTTGAGTACGAGATTAAAGCAATAGACTAACGAATTTTACGAGGTAAGTTTTTATGGCAGGAAAGTTTGAAATCACCAAGAGCGGTGACGGCACTTTCACATTTGAATTTTTTATTGACGACAAGGCTGTAGGCAAAAGTCCTGTTTTTGACAAAGAGGACGCCTGCAAAAGAGGCGTTAAGGCTGTTAAGAAGAACAGCAGAATGAAGGTACAGAATACTCTTGCCGGCGACGAGGAAAAGACCAACCCCAAGTATCTTGTTGAGGCTGCGGGTGATAAGGTTAAGTATACTCTTTTTCTCCAGACAGGTGCCGTTGCACTTGAGGGCGAGGCTGACAGCGAGGAAGATGCACTTGCAGTAATTGAGCAGATTGGCAACAACGCAAACGCCGCACAGATGACAATGGCAGAGGTTGTCCTTTCCGAAAACGAGCAAAAGCGGATTAGAATTAACAAGCTCAAGGAGCTTCAGGCTCAGGGCAAGGACCCATTTGAAATTACACTTGCAACTCAAACTCATTCAGCTCAGCAGATTATCGACAGCTTTGAGGAGCTTGAGGAAAAGGATGTTTCAATCTGCGGACGTATTATGACATGGCGTGATATGGGTAAGGCTAACTTTATCGACATTCAAGACAGGTCAGGCAAAATTCAGGCCTATGTTCGTATGAACGATATCGGCGAGGACGAGTACAAGGAGTTCAAGAAGTGGGATTTAGGCGACATTGTTCAGGTTGACGGCTTTGTGTTCAAGACGAGAACAGGCGAAATTTCCGTTCACGCAAAGAAGATTACACTTCTTTCAAAATCTTTACTTCCTCTTCCGGAGAAGTTTCACGGCTTGACCGACACCGACACACGTTACAGAAAGCGTTACCTTGATATGATTATGAATCCTGATGTAAAGGATACATTCATCAAAAGGTCAAAGATTATCACATCTATCAGGAACTACCTTGACAGCTTAGGCTTTATCGAGGTTGAAACTCCTATTCTCAACAATATTCCAGGTGGTGCGGCTGCAAGACCGTTTATCACTCACCACAACACACTTGATATGGATATGTATCTTCGTATCGCCACCGAGCTTTACTTAAAGCGTCTTATCGTAGGCGGTATGGAGCGAGTTTATGAAATCGGCAGAAACTTCCGTAACGAGGGTATGGACGTTAGGCACAATCCTGAATTTACTTGTATCGAGCTTTATCAGGCATACACCGATTATCACGGAATGATGGATATTGCCGAGAATATTATCAGGAATGCTGCAAACGAGGTTTGCGACAGTCTGCACATCACATTTAACGGCACCGAGATTGATTTGGAAACTCCGTTCAAGCGAGTTACAATGATTGACGCCGTTAAGGAATACAGCGGCGTGGACTTCGGCGAGTTTATGTCCGATAACGAAAAGGCAATTGCAGTTGCTAAGGAAAAGGGCATTGAAATCGAAAACGGCAAGGCTACTTGGGGCGATATTCTCAATTCCTTCTTTGAGGAATTTGTTGAGGAAAATCTCATTCAGCCTACATTTATTATGGACTACCCTGTTGAGATTTCTCCGCTTACAAAGAGAAAGCCTGACTGCCCTGTGCTCACCGAGAGATTTGAGCTGTTCATTCTCGGCGGCGAGTACGGAAACGCATACTCAGAGCTTAACGACCCAATCGACCAGCAAGGCAGATTTGAGGCACAGATGAAGCTTCGTGAGGCAGGCGACGATGAGGCTAATATGATAGACCACGATTTCGTCACCGCACTCGAGTACGGTATGCCGCCAACAGGCGGTCTCGGTATCGGTATCGACAGACTTGTTATGCTCCTTACCGACAGCTATTCAATCAGGGATGTTCTCCTCTTCCCGACAATGAAACCCTTGAATGATGTAAACAAGGGCAATGATGTAAAAAATCAGCCTGCCGAAGAAATGAAGGCTGAGCCTGAAAAGATTGATTTCTCAAAGGTAAAGATTGAGCCTTTATTTGAGGAAGCAGTTGACTTTGATAC
>JAQXUH010000075.1 GCA_029219885.1 Eubacteriales bacterium
ATTTTTACAATATCATAAAAAGCAAAAATTGTCAATAAAAAAATAAAAAGCAACAGGATAAACCTGTTGCTTTTGGTCGGAGTGACAAGACTTGAACTTGCGGCCCCCAGACCCCCAGTCTGGTGCGCTACCACCTGCGCCACACCCCGATGTTAAGAGGCGGTGAACACCTCTTAGCTATTGAATTGCTATGGGTTATTATATCCTTTTCGCCATTCAATGTCAACTAATTTTTGAATAATCGAACTGAGCATTTACTCTGGGACAACAATTGAAATATTGCCGTCGCTGTCAACATTAAGCGTTAAGCCCTTGATATACTTTTTAAAAAGATTTTCCTTTTCTGTCTTTGAAATATCTGCTCGGCTGTTGAGCACAGCGTTGCCGAGCAAATCGTTTGCATTAGGTAATGACGCCGTTTTATCAATAAGCGACTGAAGCTCTTTTCTGAAAACGAAATTAAAAAAGCTGTTATTTTCTATCTCCATAAACTTATCCATATAGCAGTAGAAAATATTATTATTCCTCAGCACTTCCTTGAAATCGTGACCGCATTTATCGCTTTCAACCACCACAAGATAGCGAGCACTGACATCCTCAATAACTGCCCAGAAGTCCGAATCGCTTGAAACGAGAATTACGGAATCTACATCATCCCTGTAAACCGCCTTGGAAACGCCTGCAACTAATTTATGGTCGACTAACGACTTATCCTCTTTGATTCTTTCAACAGGAACAGGCTCAACTTCAATTCCGTCGGAAAAATGCTTGAGCATTTCCCACGCTCTGCAAGTATGAATTTCGTCATAATAAACGACAATCTTGTCAATTTTGTCTATTTCATAATCTTTGAGGCTGTCTATCATAGAGGCAAAGCGGTATGGGTCGGCATTTTCACCGTCAACAAAAACCTGAATTTTATTTCCTCTGTTTATAAATTCATTTATATTATTTTTAACCGCATCGCTGGCATCCATTACCTTGCCTGCCTCGGTAAAATATGCGTGGTTATCCTCGTAAACAAACGTAAGAAGCTTATAATCTGTGGAAAGAAGATTGCCTACTTCCTGGGGATTTGACCAATTAAAATATCTTTTGTACGGATAGCAGTTTTGGTGGAACTGAAATTTTTCGCTTTCCGCCTTGATATTTGACGGCATTTTAAACATATTTCTTATGTATGAAAATTCCACCCAATCGGGAATATAGCTTTTAACTGTATTAATTCGCTTTGAAATTTCGTCGTTGATTATCTGGAGATATTCGTTAATATCCGACCTGCCGGTAGTAATTCTTACGTCAAGTCTGCCAAGTGCTTTAAAATCTTCCTCAAACATTTCCATTTTATAAAGTGGCTGATATGTAGGCGAGTCAACTCTTATTGTTCTGCTGACATTTTTAAAATTCAGCATAAGATTACTGCGTATATTATTAAGGTGGCGGATAGCTTTCATATCTGCAATTTTATCATATTTTGCTTTAAACTCAGGGTAAATATCAGGCTGAGAAAGAGTTGAGAGAAATTCATCCTTAACGCCTAATAAATATCCTATTGTTATTACTATATCTTTTGAATAATTTCTGTAGCCTGAATTGTCCTGTGTGTTTTCGCCGTCTGCGTCAAAGTCAATATCACGCAGCTGACTGAAGCTTGTAAGTGCCATAATTTTAATTCCTTTCTGATTTATTTTTCCAATTATATTATATCAGCATTAACGGATAAATTGCAACAAATCAACAGCTTTTTACATTTTTATTTACATATGAGTACGAAAAAAAGGCACCTCAAATGAGATGCCTTTGATTTTTGATAATTTAATTATCTTACGATTTCTGCAATAGTGTTTGGTGCCATACCTGCTGCATTAGCCTCATCGGTATCAATGTGCATTGCAAGAGCGTATGAGTCGGAAACTCTTACAACAACGTCGCCGAAAATAAGCTCTCTGCCGTTAGCGGTAGGAATTTTAACAGAAACGATTTCGCCGTTTGAAAGTCCCATTCTCTCTGCGTCTGCTGTAGTAGCGTGGATATGTCTTTTAGCAGCGATAACGCCTTGAGAAAGCTCAACCTCACCTACAGGACCTACAAGCTTACAGCTGCCTGAACCCTCAATGTCACCGCTCTCTCTGACAGGAGCGTCAACGCCGATTGAACGAGCGTCAGTAAGAGAAACCTCAATCTGTGTAGCCTTTCTGCAAGGACCGAGAATTGAAACAGCAGGAAACTCGCCCTTTGAGCCGATTACCTTTACTCTCTCGTTGCAGGCAAACTGTCCCGGCTGAGAAAGCTCCTTTTTAACGGTAAGCTCATAACCCTTGCCGAAAAGTGTTTCAAGGTCTTCCTGTGAAAGATGAACGTGTCTTGCAGAGATTTCTGCCAATACCTTATTTTCCATAAAAAAGTTCTCCTTAAATATATACAAATTTTTCGTTTAATATTTTATACCTATTTGCATTGTTTTTCAATAGGAAATTTGATATAATATTTTCGGTGATGAAAAATGACATTAGATGAACTTGAAATTAAATGTAAAAACTGCACAGCCTGCGGTCTTTGTGAGGGCAGAACAAACCTTGTTTTCGGCGTAGGTAAAAAGGATGCGGACATTATGCTTATCGGTGAGGGTCCCGGAGAAAACGAGGATTTACAGGGCGAGCCTTTTGTGGGCAGGTCAGGTCAGCTTCTTGACAAATTTCTTGCAAGTGTTGACCTTTCCAGAGATAAGAATGTTTATATCGCAAATATGGTTAAATGCCGTCCGCCGAAAAACAGAGACCCTAAGCCTGAAGAGCAGGATATGTGCATCAAATGGCTCAGGGAACAGTTTAAAATTATTCAGCCGAAAATCGTTGTCTGCGTAGGCAGAATTTCTGCTCAGCGTCTTATTGACAAGGACTTTAAGGTAACAAAACAGCACGGCGAATTTATTGACAAAAACGGTACTCTCTTTATGGGAACATACCACCCTGCTGCTATTTTGAGAAACCCCAACAATAAGGAGCTTGCCTTTGGCGATTGGCTTAAGGTGAGAGATAAAATTCAGGAGCTTGGAATAGAGATATAAGTTTTCTTATCCGGAATATGATATAACTTCAAAATTTTTAAATAAGTACAAATTACGGCAGAGGTGTTTCTCTGCCGTTTTTTAATAAAGTCTAAAAATAAAAATAATCAGTCCGTACAGGAAAGATGAGGCGATACCGTAAACGATAACCGGTCCTGCAATAGTAAACATTTGCGAGGCAGTACCGAGAATAAAGCCCTCGTGCTGAAATTCAAGTGCAGGCGACACAACAGAATTTGCAAAGCCTGTAATAGGAACAATAGTTCCTGCTCCTGCGTGGCGTGCGATTTTGTCAAAAACGCCTATGCCTGTTAAAATTGCAGTGAGAATAATCAATATTGATGAGGTGCCTGCCTGTGCTTCTTTTTCGTTTAATCCTGCATTTTGAAGAACAGTTAAAATCACCTGACCTAAAAGGCAGATAGTTCCGCCGAAAAGAAATGCTTTGATGCAATTTAAAAGCTTTGGCGAATTAGGGCTTGCCTTGTCTGTCATTTTGCTGTAATCGTCTTTGCTGATACTCATAAAATCACTCCTTTTTAGTAATGTTTACAATATTATAATAATTATACTCTTGACTTTTTCGATTATATCTTGTAATATTGAAATATACAAATTGTAAAACGGAGGCAATTTTATGCATCTTATCGAAGTACGTGATGTGTACAAGATATATAACCCGGGTGAAAACCAGGTAAACGCTCTTGACGGCGTATCAATCACAATTGACGAGGGCGAGTTTGTAGCTATCATCGGTCAGTCAGGTTCAGGTAAATCTACGCTGATGAATATGCTCGGTCTGCTTGACACACCTACTGAGGGCGAATATTACATAAACGGCAATCTTGTTGACGATTTGACCGACGACGAGATGAGCGTTATCAGAAACGAGCAGATAGGCTTTATTTTCCAAGGATTTAACCTTATTCCGTCTCTGTCTGCACTTGAGAATGTTGAGCTTCCTCTTGTATACAGAGGTATGGCAAAGAACGAAAGACGTGAAATTTCCATTGACGCTCTTCAGCGAGTAGGTCTTGAAAAGCGTATGCACCATCTTCCTGCGGAAATGTCAGGCGGTCAGCAGCAGAGAGTTGCTGTTGCAAGAGCTATTGCGGCAAGACCTCCTGTTATCCTTGCCGACGAGCCTACCGGTAACCTTGATACTAAATCAACTAAAGAGGTTATGGCAATTCTCCACGAGCTTAAGGACGAGGGCAGAACAGTTATTGTCATCACTCACGATAACGAAATTGCTGAAGAGGCAGAGAGAGTTATCCGTATTCGTGACGGCAAGGTTGTTGAGGACTATATCAATCCAGGTTACGAGGAAAAGTACGGAAGAGAGTCAAAGAAGGACAACAAAAATCCTATCGACCAGGGATAATAATTTTACTAAAGAAAAAACTGTTTCACTCAAATGAGAGAAACAGTTTTTATTTTATGCTTTTTTATGAGTTTTATTTACTTTTTGCAGTTTCAAATTCCTTAACGATTTCCTTTTCAGGAGCAGGAGTAAGGAGAGAAACTACAACATTTACAACAAGGCCAATAACAAATGCAGGAAGAAGCTCATAGATATTGAGGATATCTGCAAGACCTGCAATAGCGTACTTCCAAACAAATACCATAACACCACCTGCAAGCATACCTGCAATAGCTCCGTACTTGTTTGACCTCTTCCAGAAAAGTGAAAGAAGAATTACAGGACCGAAAGCAGCACCGAAGCCTGCCCACGCAAAAGAAACGATACCGAATACAGATGAATTTGAGTCCCAAGCGATGATAACGCCGATAACTGAAATAACAACAAGTGTTACCCTTGCTACAACCATCTTTGAGGTTTCGGAAAGCTTAAGTCTGAACATACCGCCTAAGATGTTTTCGCTGGCAGCAGATGAAGCAGCAAGAAGCTGGCTGTCGGCTGTTGACATTGTACTTGCAAGAATACCGGCGAGAATTACGCCTGCAAGAAGTGCAGGAAGTACACCGAACTGTGACATAAAGTCGGAAATCTGAATAATAATAGTTTCGCTGTCGTCAAGAGGAGCAAGAACGCCCTCGTTAACCATACCGAGACCGACAACACCGATAAGAATTGCAATACCCATTGAAATTACAACCCAAACAGAAGCAACTCTTCTTGAAAATTTAACCTTTTCAGGATTTTCAATAGCCATAAAACGAAGAAGAATATGAGGCATACCAAAATAGCCAAGTCCCCAAGCAAGAGTAGATACTATCCTCAAAAGACCATACGGCTCGCTTGTACCTGTATCGGCAACATAAGTTTCGGTCAAAGAAAAATATCCCGGAAGTGCCTGAGCATTTTCAATTACAGCACCCATACCGCCTGCCTGTGCCACGCCGAAAACAAGAACGCACACAAGTGCAACAGTCATAATAATTGACTGAATAAGGTCGGTAACAGAGGCAGCAGTAAATCCGCCGAGAGAAGTATAGCCCACAATAATAATTGCGGAAATAATCATTGCAATGTGATAATCAATTCCGAAAAGAGTGCCGAAAAGCTTACCGCAGGCAGCAAAGCCCGAAGCGGTATAAGGCACGAAGAATACTATAATAACTACCGCTGCAATACACATAAGCACATTTTTGTTATCCCTGTATCTCAATGAGAAATAATCAGGAATAGTGATAGCACCGATATTAGCGGAATAGTTACGCAGTCTTTTTGCAACGATAAGCCAGTTTAAATAGGTGCCGATTGCAAGACCGATAGCAGTCCAGCCAACATCTGCAACACCTGAAAGGTATGCAAGTCCCGGAAGTCCCATCAAAAGATAGCTTGACATATCCGACGCTTC
>JAQXUH010000076.1 GCA_029219885.1 Eubacteriales bacterium
AATTACTGTTTCTATCTCGTAAGATATGAGTACAATTAACTCTTTGAATCTTATCGGGTTCCTTTTCTCGTCGTTGTTTAATTTTCAAGGTCCTTTGCCCTCTTGACCGGCCCTTTTCTCTTGGGCTCTCTCTCGAGTGCTCATAAATAATACCACATCAATCTCACTTTGTCAACAACTTTTTTTAACTTTTTTTGATTTTTTTCAACTTTCATAGTTTTGTCAAAATTTTGTTAATATAATAATGATTTTAGTACAGATTTAACAGATAAGTACTACAATATGTAATAATTGTAACTTCAATGACACAAATCAGCATATATAATGTATATGTTATTATATATCTTATTTTATTACATTATATATAGAGAGCTGAGAAACGACAATAAATAACATTGATATAGTATCTTGATATTTCCTGTTTCTTTTGATATAATGTAAAAACACTAATGAGAGGAGCTGATAATATGCCAATCAGAATTGACAATGAATTACCGGCAAAGCAAAGTCTTGAAATCGAGAACATATTTGTCATGAGTCATCAAAGAGCAGATATGCAGGATATCAGACCTCTTAAACTTATTATACTTAACCTTATGCCCACAAAGCTTGAGACGGAAACACAGTTACTGCGACTTTTAAGTAACACGCCGCTCCAGGTTGATGTTGAATTTTTACAGGTTAAAAGTCACGTATCAAAGAATGTATCAAAAAGTCATATGGACAAATTCTATAAAACCTTTGATGAGGTTAAAGATTGCAGGTATGACGGAATGATTATTACCGGTGCTCCTGTTGAGCTTATGGAATTTGAAGAGGTTGACTATTGGGACGAGCTTTGCTTAATTATGGAATGGAGCAAAAAGAATGTTTACAGCACATTTCACATTTGTTGGGGTGCTCAGGCAGGTCTTTACTACCATTACGGAATTAAGAAGTATAAGCTCAAAAAGAAAATGTTCGGCGTATTCTCGCACAGAAGTCTTGATGTAACCCATCCGCTGATGAGAGGTCTTGATGATGAATACTTTGTTCCCCACTCAAGAAATACTGAGGTAAGACGTCAGGATATTGCTATGGTTAAGCAATTGCAGATTATATCGTACAGCGAGGAAGCCGGCGTGCATATTGTATCGGATATGGATTGCAGGCAGTTCTTCGTTACAGGTCACAGCGAATACGACAGAGATACTCTTGCAAAAGAATATTTCAGGGATAAAGCAAAAGGGTTAGATATTGAGGTTCCACGCAACTACTTCCCTAATGACGACGAAAGGCTTGTACCGATTATGAATTGGAAAAGCAGTGCGAGTCTTATTTTCTCTAACTGGCTGAACTACTTTGTATATCAGAAAACGCCGTACGATTTAAACACATTATAATAAATGAAAGACAGACCAAATGAATGGTCTGTCTTTTTTGTTTAAACTGCTGTTTTGAGCATTTCGGTTTTAATCTTTTCAAGAATACGCTTTTCGAGGCGACTGATATATGACTGCGAAATACCGAGCTCGTCGGCGAGTTCTTTTTGGGTATGACTACGCTGACCGTTAAGACCGAAACGCATTATCATCAATCTGCGTTCCTTGTCAGGCAAAGCGTTTACTGTATTCATCAGCAATCTTTTTTCGTCGTCGTACTCTATTGCCTGAGAAATATCGTCAGGCTCGGTGCCTAATACATCACGGAGAGTAAGCTCGTTGCCGTCCCAATCAACAGACAGCGGTTCGTCAAAGGACATTTCGCTTTTCATATTATTCACCTTACGAAGATGCATAAGTATTTCGTTTTCAATACAACGTGACGCATAGGTGGCAAGCTTTATATTTTTGTCGGGATTAAAGGTTTTTACGGCTTTCATCAAACCGATAGTGCCGATTGAAACTAAATCTTCTGCGGAAGTCGTTTTGCTTTCAAACTTTTTTGATATATAGACTACAAGCCGAAGGTTATGGATAATCAGCTGTTCCCTGTTATCCTCTATTCCTTGCCTCAATTCATCCATTATTTTTTGCTCTTCTTCTTTTGAAAGAGGCGGCGGTAAGGTTTCAGGTCCGTTTATGTAGTAGCACTTCTGCTTTTTAAACAGTCTTAAAAATAGTTTCTTGATGAGTTTTATCATTTCGCACCTCAAATATTTAATATCTCGGGATTTATTACTGCGGAGAATTCTTTTGAATCTACTGTTGACATTGCGATATAAACTCTGTCGGTTTCAAAGGAATTTCTGCCGTTTGATATAACGACCTTGTCAGGCTTGAACGCCTGCAACACTCCCTCACCTCCCACTGTATTGTAAGGCACTACCCTCTCAGCATCAAAGGACAGCTTGTTCTTATCGGCGACTATCACAGGATAATCGGAGAAGGGCTCTTTAAGCTTATTACCGCTGTCGGAAAAAGCGTAGAGATGAGTAGTTGTGCCGTTTTTATCTATCGTCAAAGAATATATTTGCTTTCGCTCAATGGTATGATTATATATTTTAATTGCCGCTACAGAAATTATATAAGCTAAAAAAGCACTAACAAGGAGAACTTTTGCAGAAATGTCGAAGTAAACTGTTGAATTATTTATCGCCGTAACAGAAGTGCCGAACAAAAGTTGAACTGCCATTACAACGCCTAAAAAAAGAAGATTGGAAAAATAAAAAAGCAGGACTGATTTTAGATAAACAGTCAAACGTTTAAAGCCGAAAGCCACAAGGACTATTAAGAATGATACAAGTAGCTTTCCGACGGCACTTAGGAGAAAACCTAAATCATCTGCAAGAATAACAAGGGAATAAAGTCCTCCCGCAGCAGATGCAAAAAGGAGCCTGACAGTTTTACCGCTGCGTTTCAAGAGTAATGAAGTAAACAGCAGAAGTAAATATGTAATAAAGAAGTTTACAACAAAAAGAACATCAACATATACAACCAAAAAATACCCCCTCCCTGACTATAATTATAATCATCGGGAGAGGGTAATTTTGTCGTAATTACTCTGTAATTTCAATAGTTTCAATAACTACATCATAAACAGGCTTGTCGCTCATACCTGTTTTAGTGGATGCGATATCCTCGAGAACATCAGCACCATCAATAAGCTGACCGAAAACAGTATGGTGGAAGTCAAGCCAAGGTGTTCCGCCTACTTCCTTATACTTGTCGATAACCTCCTGCGGATAGCCGTTATCCTTAAGCTGTTCCATCTGTGAAAGAAGATTTTCGGGAACAGTTTTTGCCTGAACGATGAAAAACTGTGAGCCGTTAGTGTTAGGACCGCTGTTAGCCATTGAAAGAGCTCCATAGTAATTTCTTGCGTCCAAGGTGAACTCATCTTCAAAAGACTTGCCCCAAATTGACTCGCCGCCGCAGCCTGTACCTGTTGGGTCACCGCCTTGAATCATAAAGTCCTTAATAACTCTATGGAAAATAAGGCCGTCGTAGTAGCCGTTTTTAGCGTGTGTGGTGAAGTTTTCAACAGCCTTTGGTGCTGCCTGCTCATTGAGTTCAAAGGACATATCGCCTTTGTTTGTTTTGATAACTGCTTTAATCATTTAGTATTTAACCCTTTCGTTAATTTTTCTAAGTACGTCCCTATCGATTTTTTCGACCTCTCTGTCATAGGTCAAAAGTCCGTTAAGCTCATCCTCAACGTCTGTAACCTGAGTATAAACTGTAGCAGAAAGACCGTCTTTAATCTGTGGGATAATAGTATTATTGAAAAGCTTTGAATATGCTTTAGTCAAGCTTTCCTTGCTGAAGTAAACCTTGTAGCCGAACATTTTATCGTTGAATGTGTGGCCCTTGAGTTTAAGTCCCAAGCCGCCGAATTCAGAAAGCAAATAAGGTCTGTTACCTTTTTTAACCTTAATCGGTGTGAAGTAAATATGCTTTGATATAACATCGGAATGTCCCATATCGTGCCAGCCGGATGTTGTATCAATAGTTCTTGTTGAGTCAAGAGACTTGATTTTTTTATATGCCTTTTCGCTGTCAAACTGTCCCCAGCCCTCATTGAACGGAACCCATACAGCGATACAAGGACAGTTATAAAGCAGGTCAACAGTTTCTTCCATCTGCTGATAGTAAATGTTTCTGCCCTCTAAATCAGTACGATGGAACATTTTATAGTTTCTGTCATCAAGAGTGATATTCACAAACGGAATAACTGAAACCTCCGGTCCGTACTTACCGCCGCCGTTTACCATATCCTGCCAAACGAGAATGCCATTTACATCGCAGTAGTGATACCACAAAAGAGGTTCAATCTTGATATGCTTACGGAGCATATTGAAACCGCAGTCCTTGACGAATTTGACATCACTTTCGAGAGCCTCGTATGACGGCGGAGTAAGAAAGCCGTCAGGATAATAGCCTTGGTCAAGAAGTCCATTGTGGAAATAGGGCTTGTTGTTAAGGAACAATCTTTTAATTCCCTTTTCGTCCTCGCCGATTGAAAACTTACGCATACCGAAGTATGATTTAATTTTTTCGCCATGAGCCTTGAAAACTACATCATAAAGAAACGGACTTTCAGGGCTCCAAGATTTGAAATCAGGAATTTTAACTGTTTTGTCAGTAGTGTCGGCAATAAGCTCCTTGCCGTCATAGATAAGAACTTCAACCTCGTCTGTACCGAAATACTCAAAGGAAACCTGTTCTTTATCATAATCAGGAGTGATTTTTACTTTCTCAAGGAATTTAACAGGAGTTGACTCAAGCCAAACTGTCTGCCAAATACCACTTTGAGGAGAATACCAGATACCGCCTCGTTCAAGCTTCTGCTTTCCTCGTGGGTACTCATTAGTGTCGGTATAGTCAAAGGCGTAAACCATAATCTGATTTTCAACCTCTGTTATGTAATCTGTAATTTCAAATTTAAAAGGAGTGAAACCGCCTTTATGCTCGCCCACCTTACTGCCGTTAATATATACAACTGCAATTTGGTCAACGGCACCGAAATTAACGAAAACTCTGCCCTTATTAAAGCCGTCAGGCAAGGTGAATTTTCTCTCGTACACAAGATACTCATCAGGCTTAATAAGTCTTCCCATACCTGAAAGCTCTGTCTCGGGAGAAAAAGGCACGTTGATTTGGCTGTTAAACTTAAAAGGTACAGCCTTAATTTCGTTATACGGAATTATTTTGCCGTTGCTGTCCTTGGCAGACATAACTGCACAGTTCCACTTTCCGTTAAGATTTAAGAAACTGTCACGGACAAACTGCGGTCTTGGATAGTCAGGAAGCGGATTGTTAAGGTCAACGCTTTTTCCCCATTTTGTCATCAGCATAATTTATCCCTCGCTTATGATTTTTCCGTTTATGATTTGAATTCGTTTATTACAAATCTCAAGTGCCGCTTTTTTATGAGAAACGATAATGCAGGTAACATTATCAAGAGTCTTGAGATTAGTGAGAAACTGCTTTTCCGTTTCCTCGTCAAGTGCTGAAGTAGCCTCATCAAGAAGAAGAATTGGTGAATTTGCCAGCAGACTTCTGGCAATTGCAAGTCTTTGAAGCTGTCCCTCCGAAAGTCCGATACCTCTCTCACCAATTACTGTTTCAAGTCCGTCGGGAAGTTCATCAATAAATTGCTTTGCACAGCTTATATTGATTGCCTGTTCAATTTCCTCTTCGGTGGCGTTACTGTTTATAAATGTAAGATTATCCCTAATTGTGCCGGAAATCAGCATATTTCCTTGAGGCACATAGGAGAAAAGCCGTCTTGTATTTTTATCAACAGGAATTTCACCGTCGGCAGTTTTAAAGCAAATCTTACCGTCATTAACCTTAAACACGCCTAAAAGGAGTTTTAGGAGCGTACTTTTACCGATACCGGAAATTCCCATTATTGCAACAAAATCGCCTTTTTTGATTGAAAGAGAAGTGTTGTCATAAATAATATCTCTATCGTACTTAAAGCTGATATTTTCAAATGAAATTGCATAAAGGTCACGATAAATCTTTTCAAGGTCAAGGTTATTTTCGTTTTCGGCAGTTTCGTCAGGAAGCTCGTCAAGTTCCATAAGCCTTTCCGCAGATGCAAGAAGCGAAAAATACCTCGGCATAATATTTGACAAGGACGCAAAGGGTGACTGTACCTGATTTACAAGCTGAATAATTGCGGTGACAGTACCATAGGACATACTGTTATTAAGTATTCCCCAGGCACCGAAAGCAACTGCAAAAACAGTACCGATATTGAAAACAGCACCTAAACCCACATTAGCACCGATTGCAAGATTTCTCTTTTTCATTCTTGCAGAAAAATTCTTCTCCTGCAAAGCGTCGGTGTTAGTGTCAATTTTATCCTCAACGGAGAATGCTCGGATAACCAAAAGATTTGACAGAATTTCCTGAATAAAGGAACGAGTTTTACCCTCGGTTTCCTGCACTTTTTTATGCAGACTTTTAACTGCCTTTCTCAGCGTCTGTGTCGTAACGAAAACGAGAACACCGCCAACGGCAAACACAAGTGCGAAAATCTTATCAATAATAACAAGATAAATCAGCGAGCTTAAAAGCTTTGTGCCGAAAAACACGGCTTGGGGAATTATTGTTGTAAATCCGTCGGACACAATCTGAACGTCGTTGAACATTCTGTTTTGCAAGTCGCCTGTATGGTAAGATGTGATTTTTGAATAATCTTTTTTTAGCACCACATCAAGCAGATACCGCTTAAGTCTCATATCAAGCCTTGCAGAAACTCTTTCCGACAGACTGTTTTTAATAATAGCAAGTACCATTTGAAAGGCTACAAGCAAAAGAAGTGCAAGAGCAAACCGCTGTACCACAGCCATTGATTTTGCTTCGGTGGCACCATTGATAATATTCTTTGAAAAATAAGCAAAGAATACAGAGGTTACGCCGTAAACTGCATTGAGGACAACAAGGAGAACAAGCATCGGAATCTGCTTTTTGCATATTTTACAGAGCCATTTTATAATATCGGAATCTCTGCGTTTAAGTCCTGCGTCACTTCGTTTCAACTTTCTTTTCTCCTTGCTTAAATATGTGCCTTTTTATCCAGCCTATCCCTCTCGGAACGAGAAAAAGAACAGGTCTTACAGGCAAAAGAGCAACCCAAATTCTTGAATAGAGCTTGTAAAGCTTTGAATTCTGGCAATCTACATAATGCTTTCCGTTTTTGTAAAAGCCCACAAGCACACCGCAAATCATATCGTCGGTGACATATTCTTTCCTGAGCAGATTGTCCCCCACTATTACATAATGGTCATCGCAGACCTTAACTACTCTGTGCATTATATATTTTCCCTGAGGTGTAACATAAACAGGCACATCGTACTTTTTAAGTCGGCCTTTATTTTTAACGATTATAATATTATCCTTTTGCTGATGGATAAGAGGCTTCATAGAAGTTCCCATAGTCAGTCCCGTATACTGACCGAAGGTATCGAGTATTTCTTTAATTGACTGCTCCTCCAAAATTTCGCCTCCTTAAATTATAAAATAATTAATCGTAATAATTATAACAGATAATATGCAATATTGCAACTACGACAAGTTAAATAAAGTGTAATGTTGACAAAAGCAAAAATATATGCTAATATAATATGCAATAGAAAGAAACAGACTGGCCGAACTATTGCAGTTTCGGCTTTTTTTCTGTGAAAAAACAAGGAGAATAAATTGCTATGGATTACGATTTAATAATTGTCGGCTCAGGTCCCGCAGGTATTTTTACTGCTTTGGAGCTTATCAAGAGAAATTCAAAGAAAAGAATTCTTTTGATTGAGAAAGGTAAGCCTGTTGACAAGCGTCATTGCCCAAAGGCTGAAATCGGATATTGTGTAAACTGTAAACCAAGCTGTGCAATTACCACAGGCTTTTCAGGTGCAGGAGCTTTTTCCGACGGAAAGCTCAGCTTAAGCTATGAGGTAGGCGGTGATTTGCCTGACCTTATCGGCAGCGACCTTGCTCAGGAGCTTATCGATTATACCGACAAGATTTATCTTGAATTCGGTGCTGATACTAAAATTGAGGGTATCAATACAGGCGACGCTATTAAGGAAATCAGGAAGAACGCTATCAAGGCAGGACTTAAGCTTGTTGACTGCCCTATCCGTCACTTAGGTACTGAAAAGGCTCAGGAGCTTTATCTCAGAATACAGAATTACCTTGCTGACAGTGGCGTTGAAATGATGTTCTCAACAGAATGCAAAAATCTTGTTATCGAGGACAAGGTTTGCAAAGGTGTAATTATCAATGACAACGGTGCTGACAGAATTATCACAGCATCCGAAATCGTTATTGCCACCGGCAGAAGAGGTGCTGACTGGCTTGAGAAACTTTGCACAGAGCACGAAATCGCTCATAAGCCGGGAACAGTTGATATCGGTGTGCGTGTAGAATGCAGAAACGAGGTTATGGAAAAGGTAAACGAGGCCCTTTATGAGTCAAAGCTTATCGGTTATCCAAGACCTTGGAAGAATAAGGTCAGAACATTCTGTCAGAATCCAGGCGGTTTTGTTGCTCAGGAGAATTATGACAACGACCTTGCAGTAGTAAACGGACACAGCTACAAGGATAAGAAAAGTGAGAACACAAACCTCGCAATTCTCGTTAGCCACAATTTTACAGAGCCTTTCAATCAGCCTATTGAATATGCACAGAAGGTCGGAGAACTTACCAATATGCTCGGTGCAGGCCACATTCTCGTACAGCGTTTTGGTGATATTCTTGACGGCAAGAGGACTTGGCCTCACGAGCTTTCAAAGAGCAACGTTCAGCCTACTCTTAAAGACGCTGTTGCAGGTGATATTACAGCAGCAATGCCTTACAGAGCAATGACAAATATTGTTGAATTCATTAAGATGCTTGATGTAGTTGTTCCGGGCTATGCATCAACTGAAACACTTCTTTACAGCCCTGAGCTTAAATTCTACAGCAATAAAGTTAAGATGGATACAAATCTTAACACAAACATTAAGGGACTTCACTGTTTGGGCGACAGCTCCGGTTGGACAAGAGGTCTTATGATGGCAAGTGTTATGGGTGTACTTATGGGACAGAAGCTTGCTGAAGCTGAATAAAATATATTAGTAATATGAAGAATGACGGCTGAAAAATCAGCCGTCATTTTGTTATGTATAATTGTTGTTACAGTTAAGAATTTCAGCATATAGGCTATCAATCCCTCCGTCTTTTTGGGGCAAAAAGAAACCTCCCTTTACACAAGGGAGGCTGATATTTTATTTGGTTTTTACAGATTTTACAGAGCTCCAAGAGGAATAAACTTTAGTTGACTTGCCGTTGGCCTTAACTGTTTTGTAGGTGCGTACACGGACATAATAGGTTTTCTTGGCCTTAAGGCTCTTGATTGTTTTGCTTGTGGTTTTTGAGCTCTTAACTGTTGCGGTTTTAGTATTCTTTTTGAATTTCTTATCTGTGGAATACTGAACTTGATAACCGCTGACACCTGATACCTTTTTCCAAGTTACTTTAAACTGCATTTTGCCTTTTGAAAGCTTACTGATTTTTGTTGACTTAGGTTTTGAAGCAGTAGTCTTTTTGGCAGATGTTACGTTTTCGTCTGTTGACGGGGTAGGCTTGACAGGTTCGATATAGTTAGGATTTGCCGCACCGCAGACAGTACAGTTTTTGAGATTATCTCCAAAGCTGTGAGCTGTTTGATTGACATAGCTATCTGTGTATGTGTCACCGCAGAAAATACAAGTATGAATTGTATATCCAAGTGATGTACAAGTCGGCTGAACTACTGTCGATGTGTAACTGTGACCTGTTGCGGGAACTGTTTGCTGTTGTGTTAAAATCTCACCGCAAACTGAACAATGACTGCCTTGTGTTAAGCCTGTTACAGTACAGGTTGGTGCTACTGCGTTGTCAACAACTGATGTGTGACCTGTAGCAGGAACTGTTTCCTGTGGTATTATAACCTCACCGCATACTGAACAATGACTTCCCTGTGTCAATCCTGTTTCTGTACAGGTTGGTGCTACTGCATTATCTGTAACTGCAATATGGTTATGACCGTCAACAACAACTGTTGCTACTGACTGAGCAGGAATGGTAATTTCATCATCAAGTGACTTACTGCTTTGATACTTTTCCAAGTCGCTTTCGCTGTTTGTTACATAGGTGGTATACCTTGATAAACCAGTATCATTGCCGTTAAGGTTTAATGTTGTATTTACATCGGCGGTACCTGAATTGATAAGAACAATACTAACTGTTCCGTCAGGATTTGAGAAAGCAACGGTTTTGAGGCTGTCATCAGTTGTATTTGCGGCAATTCTTACAGAGCCCTCGTCGGTGAATTTTGAGAAATTACCGAGAGTCCAAAGTCTTTTTGAAGTTTCAATTTCGTGAGTTGTTTCGTTAAGATAAACAAGAGCGTCGGTATATCCGCCGTAAGCACAAGCAGTCCACCAATCCCACTCGTTGACATTGAGAATAGTTAAATCGTCATAGATAATATTTGCAAGAGCAAGACCGTATTCCATAGTAAGACCGCTTGTCATATTAGTTTCTACAAGGTCGTGAACACCTGTATTCCAGTCATTTTGCATCTGGCAGTATTCGGTTTGTACAATATTATAGTTTGAATATTTATCTGCCATAAGAGAGGCAGCAGCAGTTTTAGTGTCAGTACTTGACCAATAGGAGTGAACTGATACTGTATCGAAATAATTACGAAGAGTACTATTAGCTATTCCGTCCAGTCCACTGTCATTGAGCAAAACTTTCATATATTTACTGAATGTTGTATCGTCGCCCTCAATAGCACCTGACTCAAACATAGAAACCTTGCAACCGTTTTTGTCAAGCTCTGATTTGTTGAATTTCTTTACAAAGGCCTTGAGTAACTCTCTTGCCTCTTCAGGCTTATAGTAGCATCCCTCTTGGCCCATTGAAACAGAGCCGTCGGCATTGAACCAGCCTCTCCAGCTGTACTGAGGCTCGTTAATAGGAGAAACCTCTGTTACACGATAGCCGTTATTGATAAAATGCTCGGCACAATCATAGCAATAATCTGCGAAATTCTGATAATTTGACGAGTCAAGATTTGATACATATGTACTGCTGTCACTTGCGTCGCAGTAGCCTTTGCCGTTTTTAGTAAAATTAACAGGAGCACTATTGCAGAAAAGAGCAACTCTCATATCGTCGCCTGCAAAGCCTTTAGCAAGCTCAAGGCACTTTTGTGCGTTAGCGTCATTGTTCCAATTGTACGTGCCGTCAGCGTTGAGGAAGCTCTCTGTCCTGCGGTTGAGAACATAAAGTGTATTGTCATCCTTTGAGCCGGCACCGAGATTATAACGATAAATATTAAGTCCGATACCATTATCCTCGCTGTAAAGATAGGACATTATCTCTTTGGCATTATCCCATCCGCCTACATCCTGACTCCACCAGCAAGCAGACGCACCAAAGCCGTTCATTGTTTGGTATTTTTCGTTGAGATTAACTGTTGTAACAGTATCCTCTGCTGACGCCAAAACAGGTACAGCAAGGCAGGAGGTTACAGCCATAATCACGCTTAATAATAATGATAACGCTTTTTTCATAAGCATACTCCTTTAATGGTTTTACATAATTATATACCCAAATTATTTCTTTTTCAAGAAGTGTTTGCGTTAATTATACAAATGCTTTTATTTGCTCATACAATTCTGCTGATAAAAAAACGTATACATCGAGGGTGATGCATACGCAATTATCAGAATTTAAGCTTTCTGAATTTCTTTGGTGAAAGGCCTGTATTCTTTTTAAAGAAATAAATGAAATTTGATTCGCTGTTAAAGCCGATTTCGTAGGCAATTTGAGATATGCTCAAATCTGTTTCCTGCAAATACTCCTTGGCACGATTAAGCCGAGAAACCAAAACATAATCATAAGGTGAAAGACCTGTCTGCGATTTAAAAATTCTTGTAAAATGAGAAGTGCTCATATGAACAGCGTCTGCAATTTGAGAAACAGAAAGCTTTTCATAAAGATTATCGAGAATATAGCGTTTTGCGTACTCAACACTATCCTCATTGGAAACATTACCTTTACTTTTTATCTGCACAGGATTCAAAAGCTCCAAAAGAATTTTATAAATCTTAAGTGAAAGCTCTGCTTCATTTGGCGTATTTTCATTTGACAGGCTGTCATAAATGGAAAAAAGCAGTTTTTGAATATTGTTTGAGTCGCTGCATTTAATAATATTTCCGCCGTTTTTTACTATTTGGTTATATATTGCTTTGCAGTTTTGACCGTTGATGTGAATCCAAATTGTTTCATTGCTGTCCTCAGTATAGTATTCGTGAGGCTTAAAACAGTCAAGAATAACAGTATCGCCCTTATGTGCCGTAATAGGCGTGCCGTTTTGAATAAAAGTAAAGCTGCCGTCAATTATGTGGCTGATAAGTAAGCTGTCATAATTTTTTCGCACAAGGTGATAGCCTTCCTTACAGAAGAAATGACCTGCACTTACAGGATAATAATAAAGCTCCCTTGCCGTAGGTGACGGTGACGAAAAGTAGAGATTCGATTTTTTCAGTACACCTGTTTCCGTTGATTTCATACTGTTACCCCAAAAGTAAATTGATTATTCTTATTATATATTCAAATCAAAATAAAGTCAATTTTGCAGCAGTAAGAAAAAGCACAAGTAAACTATTTTCAGCAGATATGCTCTTTTATCGCCTCTTTAATAATTTCAGGCATTGAAGATTTTTTAAGTGCAGACATAATTTCAGCCTTGGTATCAAGATTTTCAAAAGGCTTGAAGTATGATGACTTTCTTCTTGTACCTGTCTGCCAGCGTGACATAATGTTGATGACTGCATCCTTTGGAGCTTCGTTTTCTACGCGAGATACATTTTCAACTGTTACGCTGTGAGCCTCGTTTACAGAAGCATTATCGAGTTCAATAACAACAGGCTTGCCATCTGCCACAAGGTCTTTAACAATAATCTTGTAATTTCTCCTTTGCGGAATAACTGAAAGGTCGCCTTGTGCTTTTTCAACAGTAAAGGTCAGGCGGTTATCAGCATATTCCATTTTAAATTCAGTTAACGCTCTGTGGCTGATATAGTCTGTTTTGGAATTATCCTCAACAAGAGTGAATGCTCCGTTTCCTGAAAATGCCCATATTTCAAGATTTTCAGGATTAGAAGTACTGTTGCCCTTATCAGCTGAAAGAGGTATTATTGCACCCTCTTTGGCGAGGACAGGAATGGTGTCCAAATCTCTGAAAAGAGTTACTGTCTTTTCGCCGTCATAACTTTGATTTGTAAAAATATCTGTCCAGCGTCCTTTCGGTATCCACGCTTTAACGCTGCCCATATTGAGTTCCTTGTGCTGTGGAGCTGTAATAGGACATACCATAAGCTTGCTGCCGAACATATACTGATTAGGCACGCAGTACGCTTTTTTATTTTCGGGATAGGAATAGTACATAGGCTCGCAAAGTGCAATACCGTCAAGGTGAGTTCTGTAGTCCATTGTGAATATATACGGAATCAGCTTATGACGAAGATTGAGCCACTCCTTTGCGTATCTGTAAACTTCAGTTTTATACTTCCACGGCTCTTTTCTGAGCAGTTCGTTTGAGGTCGAGTGTAATCTCATTATAGGGGAGAAAACGCCGAACTGTAACCAACGGATATACAAATCATCATCTCTGTAGCCCATATGGTGACCGCCGATATCGTGGCTCCACCATGTATATCCCACGTTGGCAGAATTAGCAGTAAAATACGGCTGAAAATCAAAAACTTTCCAATTTACTGCGGTATCACCTGAAAAGCCCAAAGGATAACGATGAGAGCCGAAGCCCGCATATCGTGAAAGAATAAGAGGCATTCTGCCATCCTCGGCATTATCGAGGTAGTGATAGTGGTTGAGAGCGTTAAGAGGGTCAAGTCCTTTAACATCGCTTTTCTTCCCTTGCTGCCAATCTATCCACCAAAAATCAACGCCATCCTTTTCATAAGGCTTATGGAGAATGTCAAAATATGCGTTCCAAAAATTATCATCACCGCAGCGGAATTTAATCTTTTCCTTTGTTTCAGGGTCAACGCCTGTTGCCTTAGCCATATCATTATACATATTTTCATAGGAATGAACGCCGTCGGCAGGATGAAGATTTAAGGTTACGTGGAGATTATCCTTTTTAAGCTGTGATAAAAATTCCTTATAATCAGGAAACAGGTCGGTATTCCAGGAATACCCTGTCCAGCCATAAGTTCCGCAGCCGTCATATTCAGCACCGAATTTGCCTTTAATATCCTTTTCTTTAACCCAATGCCAATCCATATCAACAGTAGCAACAGTCAGCGGAATATCTTCTGCCTTGAATTTATCCATAAGGTCAAGATACTCCTGCTGAGAATATGCGTGATACCTGCTCCACCAAACGCCTAAAGCATAACGAGGAATAAGAGGTGTAGGAGAGCTGATTTTATAGAAGGCTTTAATAGTTTCTCTGTAATTGTTGCCGTAGGCAAAGGCATAATAGTCCTTTGAGCCGTTTTCTCTCGGCACAAAATTACCCTTTTCGTTAATGAGCATAGAGCTGCTGTCATCAAGGAGATACACGCCGTTATCAGTAATAAAGCCGTCGTCAAGACCCACTCTGCCGAAAGTGGCGTCAAGAGTTCTTCTTGTACCCTTTAGATTTTTACCTGCACCGAAACGCTCCGTATTTTTGCTATCCTTGAAGTAAACGCTATATGGCTTGCCTTTTTTGATTGTGAAAATAACATCATCAGTTTCAACTGAAATTGCGTTATTCTGCCTTGTAACATTCATATTTCCCGGAGTGAAATTCCTGAACCATACAACATAGCTTGCAAGGTCGGTAAAGTTCCCCTTTTCAACACGAATTAATCTTGAGGTCAGATATGTAATTCTTATTCCGTCAATGATGACAGTTTGATTTTCGTTAGCCTTTGGGTCAGTTTTGGCTACTAAAATAGGTTTGAGCATAATTTTCTCCCCCAAACTAATTACTAAATTTATCAGTCTTTGTTATTATCATATACAATCCTGCCGTAAAAAGCAATACACCAATGGCAGAAAATACATAATTTAAGCCATAGGAAGAAATTATAATCGGAACTGCGAAAACGAAAATACCCACACCGAAAGCAACACCTGAAAGAAACATTGATATAATATTCGCCTTGCTTTCCTTGCTGTCAACATTCATTATAGCTGTATGGACAAAATCAATAGCGCCTATTACAGTGCAGCAGACGCTGACCATCATAAATACAACATTTGCGATTATGGCAATTCCTGCAACAGACTGCGTTGTTAAATTGCCTGAAAATCTGCTGACTGTATATGCCGATAAAAACGGCAGAATAAACCACAGCACTCCTGCTGCGGTAATAAATGCAGGGAACAAAACTTTATGCTGTGCCTTTTTACTGCTTTTTAAAGCAAAGGTGACAAGAGAAATGAAACCTATTGCAAGGGACAGCACTTTAATCAAAAAGATTTTTAGAGAGTCACCGAATACAACTGCTATTTGATAGGAGCCGGCTGTTTCGTTAGAAAATGTAATGTAATACTTAACCGCAACAAAAACAAACAGAGTTAAAAGAAATGAGGTTAAAAATGATGAAAAAAGTGAATTGAATTTTTGCTTATTTTTCATTACTGCCCACCTCCGATAATTCTTTGTCGCCTAATGTAGTTCGTGCATTTACAGTTTCTTTAATAGACTTCAAAAGGCTTAAATCGTTGCTGTAGTCCACATCCTCTGTGGCAGTAAAAATCATCATACCGCCAAGGTCATTTTCAATAGCGTAAGCAACCTTATCCATAGTCATTTGTGTGCCTGAAAACCAAAAGCCATTTGAATAATTTTGAAATCTGTCGCTAGGAGTATATTCAGGATTATCGTAATTTATCCAAATTCCGCCGCCGTCATCAGGTCTTGCATAAAACGGCAGGCCTAAATTGATTTGCTCAGGCTTAAAGCCTTTAGCGAGGAAATACTGAACGGGCTGGACTGCACCGCTGGCAAATGAGGAATGATTGCCGTTTTCGTCAAACAAATCATAAGCCATAATTTCTATTTGGTCGATGGCTTCAATAGCGTCCTTTTCCATATAGAAATTCCAAGGACAAACGGCACAAGACACTTTTAAATCATATTTTAAAAGTGCTTTTTTTAAATTAACAATATGCTCGCTGAAGGTTACCCACTGCTCTTTGGTAGGATATTCCCAATCGTAGCTTACTCCGTCAAAACCGTATTCAAGAAGGAAATCTACTGTATTTTTAATGACAGCATCCTTTTTCTTTGTTAAAACGATATCAGGGTCGCAGGCGTTGAAAAATACTGTTGCAAATATTTCAACATCTTTTTCGCCGTAAAAATCTCTTATTTGACTGACGCAATTCTTTAACTCATCGCCTGTTAATCCGTCAGGAATAACAAGCTCTCCCTCATTATTCCATTTAGCCGAAGCTATAATATGAATTTGATTAACCACATCACAATATTCGGGCGTTATGTAATTGCTTGATTCCGGGTCGAAAAGCTCGCCGTTTGCAAGCTGAGGAGTAACAACATAGTCGGAAACTCTAAAGCTGTCATACTCTTTTTCAGGGCAGTTATAGACTTCAATTTCTCTGATTTTGAAAATGCTGTCCGACTCAGTAATTTCAAGTTTAATCTGCTTTGCGGTGACAGTATCGAAAGAGCAGTAGCGGTAGTCATTTATCGAATCCTGCTCGTAAAACTTTTCCCAATGCTCGTTTCCCAGCTCTTCGTCATAATAGAACAAAGTGAATTTTTTTACATTCCAGCCTTTTTCACGCAAAACGATTGTATTAAAGCTCTGCACTTCTTTAAAAGTTAAAATAATATAGTCAGTTTTTTTAGAAGATTTCCAAGCGGTGTTTGTGTTTTGGTCCGCCGCCTTTTGAGCCTTACTGCTTTCTTTACTGTCAACAATACTTTCAAGCTCTGACGAAACAATATTCTCTGCATTTGCAAGTTCAGGTAAATCAGAATATCCGTCGCCTGCAAAAGCGGTAATGCATATCAAAACAGATACGCAAAGAATTATTGAGATAAGCGAAATAATAATTTTCTTTTTCATAGTAATATCTCCATTTTGCATTATCAGTTAATGCCTGATAAGAATTAAAGCGAAACAATTAATTTTTCGTTTTGATTTACTTTTTTATTGAAAGAAATTTCAGAAATTGACACATCTATCATTTCGTCATTTCTGCTCATATTGATTGTTAAGTTCTTTCCGTCATATTGGAAATTCTCGATGATAAAATTGTTCCACGCATCAGGAATAGACGGTTTAAGCTCAAAACTTTTAAAGCCTATCGGTCTGAAGCCTGCAACACCCTCAGTAAATATTCTTACATATAATGCACTTTCTGCTGAAAGATGTGCAGCGTTGCCCTCCGGAAATGCCTCAACAGGATAAGGACAATGCTCGCCGAATAATCTTTCCTGAGTATATTCGGTTAAATAATCAAGTGCTTCATTTGCTTTGCCTGCATAAAACATTCCCCTGAGTGCATAGAGAAGTGAACGGTCCCAAAATGTTTTTTCGCCACTTCGAGTAAGCAAACCGCAAGGCTTTTTAAGTTTATCCGACTGCAAGGCAGAAAGCGTGCCGTCTAACCTGTCGAAAATTCCTACTGTCAAAGGAAGGCAAATCCAACTTCTGAGCCTGTTTTCCTCTTTGCAGTAACGGTATGTTTCGTATCCCTCAACATTAGCCTCAAAATATGAATGAATACCATTTTTAATCTTTTGAGCAAAATCAAGATATTCGTCGGCTTTATCCTGTCTGCCAAGTTCTCTTTCAATATAGCTCATAGAAATAAAAGCATCGTATGAATTTACTGCGGTAGACAGGTTTGCTTTACCGCTTTCAAAACGATTTTCCAGCTCATCGCTGTCGCTTTCAATAACGCCGTCGCTGTTCATTTTGCTCATAATATAGACGCAGGCGTCCTCTAAAGCAGTTAAATATTTCTCAGCGTTATTCCTGTCGCCGGTTGTGAGAAGATAGCGTGCAAAGCCATAGACGAACATCGAGCTGTCGCCTCTATCACCTGCTCCGTGCCAATAATCTTCGCCCTGGGCAATAATACTTGTGTATATCGCTTTAGTTTTTGAAGACAAAGAAGAATAAAGCTTATAGCAATTCAGGCTTTGCTCCTGAGCAGTTTCGTATCCCAAATAAGCGAAAAGAGGGTTTGCATATTCGCACTGGTCATTTGTCCACAAAGCTGCATAATAACCGCCTCCGCCGGGAGAATGCATTAAACCGTTTTTGGTCATAAATATACTTTCACTTGCTCTAAGCTTTGCAAGACTTATCTCTTGATTTATAAAACTGCTTGGAGTAGTGATTTTAAGCTTGCCCGAAAGCTCATCAATAAGGCTCAGGCGTTTTTCTTTTTCCTTTTCGATATCGACTGAGGAAAATTCTTCTGCACAATACGCCAAATAAAGTATATGTCTGCCTTTTTTTATAGTTATGCTGTCGCTGTCAACAGGTTTTGAGTCAAAGAACGCACAGGTTTTAAGCTCCGCCGATTTGCTGTCTGCTAAGTAAAGAGAACTGATTCGTTTAGTCTTACAGGCATTTGATATTTTAAGTTTACTGTCGTTGTGAGCATCAATGACAATTTCTTCAATCAAAGCTTTCTTGTCACGGGAAACAAACATACAGCGAGTCAGATTGGCATTTTTTGTTTGAGAGGAAAATTGCAGAATCCCGTCAAAATGCACTTCGTTTACTTTTTCTATCTCGCCGTTAATTTGCAAATCAACAGAGGGAAAGGCATAACAGAGAGAGCCGTGAGTGTTGTTTGGAATAACTCTCAAATTTGGAAACACAACAAATCTGTAAAGGGACAAATTGCGGTTTTCGTCCACCTTATAGCTGATTATACTTGAGCATTGTAAACCGGCCATTTCTATATGGTTTGCGTGAGGAAGCAAAGAGTTTTCGTCAAATACTGCACTTACTCCGTTTTGAGCAAGGTGATATCTTTTACTGCCTGACGACTTGGTATTCACTTTTGACCATAGAGGAAATTTTTTCGGCTGTTTATATGGTATTTTCATATTTTCTCCTATTTAATCAGCTATCTATTGATATGTAATCTTCACTTTCAGCGCCCCAGCTGTCTACTGCGTATATTTTATAGCTGTGGCTTTTACCGTCATTTTCAAGCTCAAGCGTAACAGTCTTGCTCATATTCTCAATTCCATTATAGAAATCGCTGAAGAAATATTTTTCCTCGCTGCCGTCAACTACAACCTTATAGGAATGAACAAAATCATCATCCTCACCTGCTTCAAAGGTAAGAGTGATTTTATCATCTGCTGTTGATGCCGTACCTGATGTGCTGTTTATTACAGGTGCGGTATTTACTGCCTTTCTGCTATCAAAGGAGTATTTTTGGTCGTTGGTATATGGCAAGGATAAAGTCCAAGGCATATCGGATTTTTCCTCATATCCCATATTGCCGTCTGCGAAGTTCATACGGTGAATTATAATTTCATCATCTTTAAATTCCATAATATAGCCCATTGGCGTTTTATCAGCATTAGGCGGAATTGTACCGTTTTCCTTACCGGTTTCAAGCTCTGTATAAGACAATGACTGAGTGGAAATAACTGTGTATTCACCTTGCCAAATGGTGCGCTCATCTAAGACAGAATAATGGCTGTGACCGCTGAAGCTAACAACATTCGGATACTTTGATAAAACATCATTGAGAGTTGAATCGCCCCACTCATCGCTTCCGTAACAGGTATCAAAGGGCTGATTATGGGTCATAACGAATATCGGCTTTCCGTCAGAGTCTGCTGACGCTTTCTCAAGCTCCTTATCAAGCCATTTTGCGGTAATTTTATATCCTGCTGTCATACTGCCGTAGTTTGGAGAAGCACCAATAAAATGATAGCCGTTTGCAACATAATGAGTCCAAGGAGATTGACCCATAATTTCTTCAAATGCCTTAATGTGATTTATTGCGGTTTTGGCATTTTTGTTCCAAAAATCGTGATTGCCCATTACTGTTTGTACAATAGGCTTATCGTCACCAAACACATCGTCTATTGCGTCAACATAAGTTTGAAAAGCAAATCGAGTACCAAGGTCGCCGATATCACCTGCAAACATAATCATATCTGCATCATTATTTTTTATAACGGTAAGTGCGTTTTTGAAATTCTTTAAATATGTATCGTCATTTTTTAAATCTTCCTCAGTAGGAGGCAGCTGTGTATCCGATATAACGGCTACCTTGAATGACGTGTCATTAGTATTAAACTCCTGAATTTCGGTGTCTTTGATTAAATTTGCATTTATATAAACTACAAATGCTGACGCCAAAATTGCGATTATAAGCAATATGCATAAGATAATTATGAGTGCTTTTTTAACTTTAGTTTTCATATCAGTTTACTCCCTCTTGAACTTGTGCAAGCTCGTTGAGCTCTTCAATTTCTTTTCTCTGCTTTTCCTCACGGAATGCCTTGAGCTTCTGCTCCTGTGCTTTCTCATCAAACTTATAAAAGAACATAGGTATAATCTGTAGAATTAAACCGATAGCTCCGAAGGCTGTAAGCATAAAGAATATAACATTGAGAAGTGTTGTATAGTTTACTCCGCCGACAATAGTTGCCTGCGTTGTGCTTTCGATAAGAGGCTTTGCAAGATTGTTTGTAATTTTAGTCATAACCTCTGCATTATAACCGTAAGCGTCTACAATATTAAGCATAAGAACATTAAATACTGCTACTGCGATTTTATTTACCAAGCTCCTGAATGAGAACACAGTACCCTCAAGTCTTTTGCCTGTTCTCATTTCAATATCGTCAACAACATCCGAGAACATTGCAACAAGAAGTACAGTCATAAT
>JAQXUH010000077.1 GCA_029219885.1 Eubacteriales bacterium
CGTAAATAAACAGCTTTGTTGGGTAACTCGCGGGTCTCGCAGGGCGGTTCCCAAAATTTGCTTTCTGCTCATATCGCAGGCAAATTTTGACCGCTACTAAGTTCTTTTTGCTCCCTTTATCTTCCGCAGGAAGCGGTCGCAAACGAACCGTCGAGGACGCCGACCCCTACGAAATATCAGCTACACACCTTTGCTAAACAACAATTTATCTCCCTCTTGCCTTTTTTGTTACGATACATTATAATGGTGGCAGAAAAACAAGGAGAGGGATTATGGCAAGAGAAAGATTAAAAAGCAGGCTTGGGTTCATTCTTTTGAGTGCAGGCTGTGCAATAGGAATTGGAAATGTATGGAAGTTTCCGTATATGGCAGGACAGTACGGCGGCGGAGCTTTCGTACTTATCTATTTATTTTTCCTGGTAATAATGGGTATTCCCGTTATGACAATGGAGTTTTCAATGGGCAGAGCAGGACAGAAAAGTCCTGTACGCCTTTATCAGCAGTTAGAGCCAAAGGGCAGTAAGTGGCACATTCACGGGTATGCGGCAATGGCAGGTAATGTAATACTTATGATGTTTTACACTACTGTTGCAGGCTGGATGCTGAGGTATTTTGTCGCAACGGCAACAGGCAAATTTCAAGGGCTGTCACCTGACGGCGTTGAGCAAAGCTTCGGCGAAATGCTGTCAAATCCTGTGGAAATGATAATTTTTATGGGAATAATCGTTGTTGTAGGCTTTCTTGTGTGCTCGTTAGGACTTCAAAACGGACTTGAGCGTGTAACTAAATTTATGATGGTGGCACTGCTGTTCGTTATGATTGCGTTGGCTGTAAACAGCATTTTTATGCCCGGCGGTCAGGAGGGCCTTGCGTTTTATTTAAAGCCTGATTTCAACAAAATGAAAGAAATCGGCATTGTAAATGTTATCTTCGGTGCAATGAGTCAGGCGTTCTTTACACTCAGTCTCGGTATCGGTGCAATGGCTATTTTCGGCAGTTATATTGACAAAGAGCGTTCACTTTTAGGCGAATCTTTGAATATTGCACTTCTCGATACTTTCGTTGCAATTTCATCAGGACTTATTATTTTCCCTGCGTGCTTTGCATACAATGTTGAGGTTGACAGCGGTCCGAGCCTTATTTTCATCACACTTCCGAACATATTTAACAATATGCCTTTAGGTAGAGTTTGGGGAAGTCTTTTCTTCATCTTTATGACCTTTGCAGCACTTTCAACAGTCCTTGCGGTGTTTGAAAACATTATGTCCTGCACCATTGATTTATTCGGCTGGAGCAGGAAAAAGGCAAGCGTTATTGACGGAATTATAATGTTCGTGCTTTCCTTACCTTGTGCGTTAGGCTTCAATGTTTTAAGCGGTATTCAGCCACTTGGCAAAGGCACAAGTATTATGGATTTAGAGGACTTCTTAGTCAGCAACATTCTTCTTCCGTTAGGCTCGCTGATATTCATAATCTTCTGCGTTTCCAAGCGTGGTTGGGGATGGAATAATTTTGTCACAGAGGCAAATGCCGGCAAAGGCTTAAAGGTAAAGAATTGGATGAAAGGCTATATGACCTATATCCTGCCTGTTATCGTAGCAGTTATACTCGTTGTCGGTATGATTAACTATTTTAGGTAAACAAAAAATTAAAAGAACTGAAGCTCCGAAAGGAATTTCAGTTCTTTTTTTGTTGCGTATTTTTATTTTTCAACCGTCAGCTTATCGCCGAAATATACTGTCTGTGAGCTGAATGCAAGTTCAATATCCGTGCTGTCGGCAAACGATTTTATGTCGGAATTTATACGGCTTTTAAGACTTTGATAATCAGAATAATTTACAGTTGTAACGTAGAAGAAAATATTAATCTCAAGAGCGTGAGTGCCGTAATCTACAAAATTAACACGGACATCATCCTTGATTACCTCATCATATCCAAGCAGAAGTTTCTTTAAATCACTGCAGAATTTTTCAACCTCGTCACCGCTGTGCTTGTAATTTATCCACAAGGTTTCGTTAAAGGAACGCTTTTCCATTTTAGAAAAATTAACTACTGCAGCATTGGCGATAGTTGTATTTGGATAAACCTTTTCACTGCCGTCTACCATTCTGAGTCTTGTGGTACGAATTTTAATTTCCTCAACAGTACCTATCTCGCCGTCAATACTGATTGAATCGTCAACCTCAAAAGGCTTTGAAAAGATAATTATAAAGCCTGACAGCAGATTTTCCACTGCATCCTTGCAGGCAAACGCTACGGCAACACCGCCGATACCTAAAGCGGCAAAAATCTTTGTGGCAGAAATGCCGAACTGCTCAAGTACAAGCAAAGCAGCAACTGTGCCGATAATTATCTTTGCGAAATTGCTGATAAAATTAACCGCCGTCTTTTTAGTATTTGAATCGTCACCGCTGAGTATAAATGAAAAGTCGCTGTTAATAAAGCTGATAGCAAACCAAGCAATTGAGATTATAACTCCAAGCTTCAGCAAAACGAGAATCTGACTTCTCACCTCTCCTGTAGGTGCTATAACCTCTGACGATATATAAATACCTAAAGTTAAAATAAAAAACGACAGAGGGTTAGTCAAACTTTCCCTTAAAGAATTTTGTGCTTTAACGCTTTTTCTTGCAACAGTTTTATTGCAGAATAAAACTATTGCCTTTGAAATCTGCTTCCTGAAAGCTGTAAAAACCAAAAAGACTGCTAAGCCTATAATAAGTCTCAGCAGCATTTCTCTTTCGTCTTCAACGCCTTCAATGTAGCTGACAAGCTTACTCAAAACTGTGTCAAGCTTATCTTTCATTTTTAATCACCTCATTGAAATTGATGAAAATATTAAACAGTTAGTCAAGGACCTGATAGTATGGTGAGAAATTGTTAAGCTTCTCCTCAAACTTATCTTTTGGCTGTTCCTTTGGTACTTCAATAGGATATTTGCCTGTAAAGCAGCCGTCGCAGTAGTCACAGTCGGTATGCTCTGCAAGCTTATGAGTAGCCTCAACAGAAAGATAGCCGAGACTGTCAACGCCGATTTCCTTAGCAATATCCTCAACAGTATCAAACTGACAGGCAATAAGATTTTCCTGAGAGTCAACGTCTGTACCGAAGAAGCAAGGATACTTAAACGGCGGTGAAGAAATTCTCATATGAACCTCTGTTGCACCTGCCTCACGGAGGAGTCCTACAATTCTGGCACTTGTTGTACCTCTTACAATAGAGTCATCAATCATAATAACTCTCTTGCCTTTAATATTTTCTTTAAGGACATTGAGCTTAATTCTTACTGCGTCATTACGCTGTCCCTGAGTGGGCTGAATAAAGCTTCTGCCGATATATCTGTTTTTAATAAAACCAACGCCGTATGGGATACCGCTTTCCTTTGCGTATCCCAAAGCAGCATCAATACCCGAATCAGGAACGCCGATAACAATATCAGCGTCAACAGGATGCTCCTGTGCAAGAAAAGCACCTGCTCTCATTCTTGCGTGCTGAACTGATGAGCCCTCGATAACGGAATCGGGACGAGCAAAATAGATGTACTCAAACACACAGATATTTCCCTTTTCCTTGCAATGAGTAGTAATTGACTTCACTCCGTCAGGACCGATAACTACAATTTCACCCGGCTTAATATCACGTATGAATTTTGCACCGAGAGTATCAAGAGCACACGATTCTGATGAAACTATCCACGCACCGCCGTCGGTTTTACCAAGGCAAAGAGGTCTGAAGCCTTTAGGGTCACGGAATGCAATAAGCTTTGTAGCAGTCATAACAACGCAGGAATATGCACCCTTGAGGTCATTCATTACCTTTTCAATAGCTTCCTCTGTGCTGCTGCTTGTAAGACGCTGAGAAACGATTGAATACGCAATAGATTCTGTATCTGATGTGCCGTGAAAAATACCGCCCTGAAGCTCAAACTTCTTTCTCAAATCAGGAGCATTAACGAGATTGCCGTTATGAGCAACTGCAAGATTACCCTTAATATGACGGATAACAAGCGGCTGAATATTATTTACATTTTTACCGCCTGTGGTGGAATAACGAACGTGACCGATTGCCATATTGGCAGTACCGAGACGTTCAAGCTCCTCTTTAGGGAAAACGTCAGGAACCAGTCCGTCACCTCTGTGATGCCTGAAAACGCCGTCATCATTTACAGCGATACCGCAGCTTTCCTGCCCTCTGTGCTGTAAAGCGTAAAGTGCAAGATATGCGGACTGTGCCACGTATGTAGTCTTGTTTTCGTAAATGCCGAATACTCCGCATTCCTCGTGAAGATTATCAAACATATAATTTTGCTCCTGTGTACTTAAACATAAATTTCTTTTTGCTACTGATATTATATCAAAATATGTAAAAATGGCAAGACAAAAGGAAAGAAAAATTAGAAAAGTTATATTATTGTTTTTTAGTCATTATTACAACAAAGTACAGATTATGCTATGTTAAGGCTCTCCTTTTACAACTTTTTAAAATTATTTCGTTTTTGGTATTGATTTATGAAATGAGATACTTTATAATGTATAAGTACAAACGGTTGTGCTCGTCGTACAGCCGTTTTTCTGTTAGTATTACGAAATATATAAGAGGAAATTATCAGGAGGATATTATGAGCAGTCCAAAGTATATATTCATTACAGGCGGTGTAGTATCTGGTTTAGGTAAGGGAATTACAGCCGCATCCTTAGGACGCCTTCTTAAAGCAAGAGGTCTTAAGGTTACAGCTCAAAAGCTTGACCCTTATCTTAACGTTGACCCGGGAACTATGAACCCTGTTCAGCACGGCGAGGTTTTTGTTACTGATGATGGTGCAGAAACAGACCTTGACCTTGGCCACTATGAGAGATTTATTGACGAGAGCCTTTCTCAGAACTCTAACCTTACAAGCGGCAGAGTTTATTGGAAGGTTATTTCCGACGAGAGAAAAGGCGTTTACGGCGGCCAAACAATTCAGATTATTCCTCACATTACGAACGAAATCAAGCGTTCTATCGCAAGAAATGCCGACACAGGTGCAGATGTTTGCTTTGTTGAAATCGGCGGTACTGTAGGTGATATTGAGTCACAGCCGTTTCTTGAGGCTATCCGTCAGTTCTCATTTGATGTAGGCAGAGAAAATTGCCTTTTCATTCACGTAACACTCGTTCCGTACCTTGCTGCATCTGACGAGCTTAAGTCAAAGCCTACTCAGCATTCAGTTAAAGAAATGCTTTCAATCGGTATTCATCCTGATATTATTGTTTGCCGTACAGAGCATCCGCTTACAGACGATATTAAGAGAAAGGTTGCTCTTTTCTGTAATGTGGACAAGGAGTGCGTTATCGAAAATAACAACTGCGATATTCTCTACGCTGTTCCAATGATGCTCCACGAGCAGAAAATGGATGATGTTGTTGTTAAAAAGCTCGGTATTGAGTGCGGTGAGCCTGACCTTAAAGATTGGAGCGAAATGCTTGACGCTCTCAGAAATCCTGTACGTACAGTTAAAATCGCTATGGTTGGTAAATATGTTGAGCTTCACGACTCATATATTTCCGTAAACGAGGCATTAAAGCACGGCGGTATTGAAACAAGAAGTGCCGTTGACATTCAGTGGATTGACGCTGAAACACTTGAGGCTGATGACGCCGACATTGATGCTATTCTCGGTGATATGGACGGTATTCTTGTTCCCGGTGGTTTCGGCTCAAGAGGCACTGAGGGTAAAATCAGAGCCTGCAAATACGCAAGAGAAAACAAAATTCCATACCTTGGTATCTGCCTTGGTATGCAGATTGCGATTATTGAATTTGCAAGAAATGTTCTCGGTCTTGAGGGTGCAAACTCTTCCGAAATCGACCCTGAAACTCCATATCCTGTTATCGACATTCTTCCTGAGCAGAAAGATGTTACTGATATGGGCGGTACAATGCGTCTCGGTCAGTATCCTTGTGTTCTTAATCCTGAGTCAAAGTCATATGAGCTTTACGGTGCATCAATGATTTATGAGCGTCACAGACACAGATATGAGGTTAATAACGACTTCAGAACAGATTTGCTCAAGGGCGGTATGATTTTTGCAGGTACATCACCTGATAATCACATTGTTGAAATGGTTGAAATTCCTGAGCATCCTTGGTTTGTTGCAGGTCAGTTCCATCCTGAATTTAAGTCAAGACCTAACAGACCTCATCCGCTGTTCAGAGGTTTTGTAACCGCAGCAGCTAAAAGAGCAGATAATAAATAATTTAGGCATAATAAAAGCACTTGCAGTTAAATCTTGCAGGTGCTTTTTTTGCGTGACCATTCATTATTCATCGAAAATCCTGTTTAGTGAATAATGAATAATGAAAAATGAATATCGAATAATACAAAACGAAAATCCTGCCGAGAAAGGAAACGACAGGATTTTCGTTTTGGCCCGCCCGAAGGGATTCGAACCCCCATTCTTCAGAATCGGAATCTGCTGCATTATCCGGTTGTGCTACGGGCGGATATATTTATAATTATAATCATCGTTAATGTTGCAGTCAAGGAAAATATGTGCTAAAATTAATGGCATAGCAACAGTTGAGGTGGTACAATGCTTAAGTTTAAAAATGATACTTTTAAGATAATGCAGATTGCGGACACACAGGACGGCACCAAAATCAGTCCTGACACTCTTGATTTAATTAACGCTGCTCTTAACAGAGAATGTCCTGATTTAGTTGTATATTCAGGTGACCAGATTTGGGGCAAATCAAAATTCAGAGGCGACAGGAATAAGGTTAAAAACTCTCTTGACGCTCTTACAAAGCCTGTACGTGACAGGAAAATTCCCTTTACAGTATGCTTTGGCAATCACGACAGACAGGTTGGTTTAAGCAATGAGGAACAGTTTGAAATATACAAAAGCTTTGACTATTTTGTTGGTGAAAACACAGAGGGTGTTGACGGCTGCGGAAATCACGTTATTGAAATTCGTGACGGCGATGAGCTTAAATTTCTCTTATACCTTATCGACAGCCACACAAGTCTTGATGTAGGCTATGACTGCGTTCACGAAAATCAAATTGAATGGTACAGAAACACTCGTGATAAATACGAAGCAGAATACGGCAAGGTCATTCCGTCGGTAGTTATTCAGCACATTCCCCTTTGTGAAATTTTTGAGCTTTTAACAGAAGTAAAAAAAGGCACAAAGAAAGCAGTCAGAGGTTTCAGGACTCACGCAAACAGATTTTATATTTTAAATCCTGAAAGAGTGAACAAAGACGGCTTTATGAAAGAGTCACCTGCCGACCCGCAGGAAAACAGCGGTGAATTTGCTGCTTTTAAGGAAAAGGGCGACGTTATCGGAGTATATTTCGGTCACGACCACAACAATTCCTTTAACGGCAAGGTTGACGGCATTGATTTGGGATATACTCAGGGAGCAGGTTTTCACGTTTATGGTCCGGGAAAGGACAGAGGCGTAAGAATTATTGAGCTAAAAAAAGACGGCACTCTTGACACCTACGATTTACGATTCAGAAATCTTGTGGGCGAAAAAGTCAAAGAGCCTTTCAAATATGCAATGTTTCAAATTATGCCAACAAATATGTTTGACGCAGTGAACAGAGCAATTAAATTCTTTATCGGCTTAGGAATTGTTGCAATTGCGGTAATACTTTTAGTTTTATTTTTTGGTTAATGAATAAAGGAGAACATAATGAAAATAGCAGTAACATTTGACAAAGGAAATATTTTTCAGCATTTCGGCCACACAAAGCAATTTAAGCTTTATGAGACAGAAAATGATGAGATAACAGGTTTCAAAATTGTTGACACCCTCGGCAGCGGTCACGGTTCACTGGCAGGATTTCTTGCAGATAACGACGTAGATGTACTTATCTGCGGCGGTATAGGCGGCGGTGCTCAGGATGCACTTGCACAGGCAGGAATAAAAGTTTTCGGCGGTGTTCAGGGAAGTGCTGACAGAGCAGTAATATCTTTTCTCAACAAAACCCTTAACTACAATCCGGATATAAAGTGTGACCATCACGAACACGGTGAACATCATACCTGTGGAGAAAACGGCTGTCATCACGATTGATATAAACACAACAAAATGCAGGAACGAAATCGTTCCTGCATTTTTTTTGGCAACAGTATACCATTCACTTTACTGCCTTTTCTTCTTGATTCATTCGATGCATAATAGTCAAACAAATCGTAATACTCAGAATAACCGTAACAAAATCAGCCATCGGCTGTGCAAATACCGCACCATACAACCCCCACAGATGGTCGAACAGATACAACATAGGAATAAACACCAGTCCCTGCCTACACACAGACAATAGTAATGAAGGCATACCCTTACCAAACGCCTGTAAAGCACTTGTTCCAAGGAACATAAGACCAACAATTGGGCAGGACATTTGAAGAATGCCAAACATTTTTGCACCGTAACCTACGATAGCATCGTTGTTCATAAACGCTCGGATAAGCGGTTCACGTACGGCATACAGCGATACAGTGAGAATTGTACCAATCGCAACTGCGGCGATTGCTGTAAATCGAAAGACGCCCATAAGACGCTTGCGGTTGCCAGAGCCGTAATTGTACGCCAGCAATGGCTGTATACCGTTACACAAACCCACAGCAACAAAAATGACCATTGTATTCACTTTAATAGCAATACCCATTGCCGCAACTGAATCTGTTCCGTAATTCACCATAGTGCGATTCAACAGAATGGTTGCCAATGTAGAAAGCAGAGAATTCAGCGCCGTTAGTATGCCAATTGAAAATACCTGTCCCGCTGTTTCGCGGATGCGGAAATCTTTTGGACGAATTGAGATATGTGTTTTGCTCACTTTTATATATACGAGATAATAGACTGACGCTCCGATATTTCCCAAAACCGTTGCCACTGCAGCACCGGTAGCACCCAATCCCATACATTGAATCATAATAGGGTCAAGGACAATATTCAATACAGTTCCAATCATATTTCCCGCCATGGCTGCTTTGGCAGCACCTTCACTGCGGACAATTGAGCCAAAAGCTCCGGCAAAAAGAATGAAGGGACAGCCCATTGCAATTACGGAAAGATATTCTTTTGCAAAGAGATAATTAGTTTCATCCACACCCATGAGTTTCAGCACAAAATTCATTCCAATCAGTATTCCGCCGCCCATAATAATTCCAAGCACTATTACGCTATAAAAACAGAAAGACGAAAAGTTTTTCGCACGTTCTCCTTTACCATTTCCCATAAAGCGAGAAATCGCAGTGCTGCCGCCGATGCCAAATAGATTTCCTAAAGCAGTGAAAATAGTAAAAATTGGTGATGTCAACGACACGGCAGAAACCATCAGTGCATTACCAGTTTGTCCAATGAAAAAAGTGTCCGCAATGTTGTAAACCATTGTGACAATCATAGATAAAATAGTTGGAATTGCCATAGCAGCAACAGCACGTGGAATTGGTGTCTGTTCAAATAATTCACGATTCTTTTCCATTTAAAGCTCCTTTTTGTAAGCATACTTACAGTTTGTGCAAAATAATACAGTCGATTGAACCGACTGTATCACTCAATGTTATGCCACAGCTTATAAAGAGTGGACTCAAATTGTTCTAGTTCTGCTTTTGGAATATCTCCATGAAGCTTTTTCATAAAGCTATACATATCTTGTGTTAGATGGGTACTGGCATCAAGACCTTTTTCTGTTGCGGATAATACATTTTTACGGCTATCTTCCCTCGAAACTGTTCGCTTGATATAACCCCGCTCTGCCAATGTTTTCAGCATTTGATTTGCGGTAGAACGACGAACAGAAAAAAGTTCTTCGATGTCTTTTTGAACGACTTCTTTTTCAGAATTTTGAGACAGATACTGCAGAATCAAACACTGATGAACAGTCAGATTTTCTGCTTCCATCGCCAACTGATTCATTTTGTTGTAAATTAGATTAGAAACAACTCTGATTTCCAAGCCAAGATTTTCAATTCCCATATAAATCACTCGATTCAAACAATCTTTTGTAAGCGTACTTACAATTATATCATTAACCATGCAAGAAATCAACTGTTTTTTAGCAGCACAATTATAACTTTAATCGAACATACTGCTGTAAAAGAAAAACACCGAGAAAAACTTGTTACCGTTCTTCTCGGTATTCATTTTATAAATGCAAATAATCAGGCTCGTTAGATATAGTTTTTAAAGCTCTTTTCTTTCGGATATTGATTAAATGTTTTAATGCTTTTGAGTTTGATGCTGTTAATTATTCTGCAAAAAGAGGAGTTGAAAGGTATCTGTCGCCTGTATCAGGAAGAAGAGCCACAATAGTTTTGCCCTTATTTTCAGGACGCTTTGCAAGCTCCTTTGCAGCCCAAAGAGCTGCACCGCTTGAAATACCTACAAGCACGCCCTCGTTTTTAGCAAATGCCTTGCCTGTTGCAAAAGCATCATCATTTTCTACAGGAATAATCTCGTCATAAATTGATGTATCAAGAGTTTCAGGAACAAAGCCTGCACCGATACCCTGAATTTTGTGAGCACCTGCTTCACCTTTTGAAAGAACAGGTGATGATGCCGGCTCAACTGCTACAATCTTAACATCAGGATTCTGCTCCTTAAGATATGCACCCACGCCTGAAATTGTACCGCCTGTGCCTACGCCTGCTACAAAAATATCAACCTTGCCCTCTGTATCTTTCCAGATTTCAGGACCTGTTGTAGCCTTATGAGTTGCAGGGTTTACAGGATTTACAAACTGACCTGCGATCAATGAATTCGGGATTTCTGCCGCAAGCTCATCAGCCTTGGCAATTGCACCCTTCATTCCATTACTGCCGTCGGTGAGAACAAGCTCTGCACCGTATGCTTTCATAAGATTTCTTCTTTCAACGCTCATAGTTTCAGGCATTGTAATGATAATTCTGTATCCCTTTGATGCTGCTACGGCAGCAAGACCGATACCTGTATTACCGCTTGTAGGCTCGATGATTACTGCGCCCTCCTTAAGCTTACCGCTTTGCTCTGCATCCTCGATAATTGCCTTTGCAATTCTGTCCTTTACGGAACCTGCGGGATTGAAATATTCGAGCTTAACAAGAATTGTTGCATCAAGATTATTTGCTTTTTCAAAATTCTGAGCCTCTACGAGAGGTGTGTTGCCTACAAGGTCAAGGGCTGATTTATAGATTGCCATAATAATATCTCCTTAGTTACTTAAATTGTATCAGTCAAGGGCTGAAAATGCTTGGTCAAGGTCGTGAATAATATCGTCAATGTGCTCTGTACCGATGGAAAGCCTGATTGTGTTAGGCTTAATGTTCTGCTCTGCAAGCTCTTCGGCACTAAGCTGACTGTGAGTAGTTGTTGCAGGATGAATAACAAGAGATTTAACGTCTGCAACATTTGCAAGAATTGAGAAAATTTCAAGGCTGTCAATAAATTTTTTTGCTTCCTTTTCTCCCCCTTTAATCTCAAATGTGAAGATTGAGCCTGCACCATTGGGGAAGTATTTATTATACAACTCCTTGTACCTTTCGTCAACGCTTGGATGATTAACCTTTTCAACCTTAGGGTTGCTTAATAGGTAATCAATTACCTTTTTTGTATTTTCAACGTGTCTTTCAACTCTCAGTGAAAGTGTTTCAAGTCCCTGAAGAAGAAGAAATGCGTTAAATGGAGAAATTGTTGCACCTGTGTCACGAAGAAGAATTGCACGAATATATGTTACAAAAGCTGCCGGACCTGCCGCATCAACAAAGCTTACACCGTGATAGCTTGGGTTAGCGTCGGCAATCTGCGGATATTTACCGCTTGCTTTCCAATCGAAATTACCGCTGTCAACGATTACACCGCCGAGAGTTGTTCCGTGACCGCCGATGAATTTTGTTGCACTGTGAACAACAATATCAGCACCATATTCGATAGGTCTGAGAAGATAAGGTGTTGCAAAGGTTGAGTCAACAACAAGAGGAATGCTATGGCTGTGAGCAATAGCCGCAAGCTTTTCAATATCAACAAGATTTGAATTCGGATTGCCGAGAGTCTCAAAGAAAATTGCCTTTGTGTTTTCGTCAATGGCATTTTCAAAATTTGATAAATCATCAGGGTCAACAAAGGTTGTTGTAACGCCGAACTGCTTGAATGTATGCTCAAGGTAGTTGTATGTACCGCCATAGATTGTTTTAGCAGATACAATGTTATCGCCTGCCGTTGCAAGAGCCTGGAATGTATATGCAAGTGCTGCTGCACCTGATGCTGTGGCGAGAGCGGCTACACCTCCCTCAAGAGCTGCTATTCTCTGCTCGAATACATCCTGAGTTGAGTTTGTAAGTCTGCCGTAAATGTTGCCTGCGTCGGAAAGATTAAATCTTGCCTGAGCGTGGTCGCTGTTTTTGAAAACGTATGAAGTGGTTTGATAAATCGGAACTGCTCTTGCGTCTGTTGCCGGGTCCGGCTGCTCCTGTCCTGCGTGAAGCTGAATTGTTTCAAAATGGTATTTGTAATCTGACATAGTATTTATTTCCTTTCAATGTTAAGAATTTAGTTTTTAGTGTTTCATAATTATCTGCAACATCGAAAGCACATTCGCTGATTTTTAAAATTACTGTAAAGGAGTGAAGAAAATTGAATACTCATTGTGTTACCTCCATTACCTACTAAGTCTGTAGGTTTCCTGTGTTGTCTACACTTTACCACACATTACCTACTTTGTCAATAGTTTTTTAGTATTTTTTAAAAAAATTTTTTCTCCCTCATTTTTTTGCAAAAAAATAACGGCTGTTCCCTTAGTAATTATACGATAGGAAAAACCGTTATATAATGTATTAAATTAACTTGTTACATTTGGAAATTTGCAATATAGCTGTCAATGCAGTTTTGAATAATCTCCTCTGCTACCTCTTTAGGCTTAATCTCCGTAACAGCAGTCATCTTATCGTGCTCAAGAGTTTTATAAACCTCAAAGAAATGCTTAATCTCATCAAAGCGGTGAGTAGGAAGCTGGTCGATGTTGGTGTAGCAGTTATAGTTAGGGTCGTTAACAGGAACGGCAATAATCTTTTCATCCTTGTCGCCGCCGTCCTCCATAATAAGAACGCCGATTGGAACGCACTCAACAATAGTCATAGGCTGAATAATCTCGCTGCAAAGAACGAGAACGTCAAGAGGGTCATTGTCGCTGGCAAATGTTCTTGGAATAAAGCCATAGTTTGCCGGATAGTGAGTTGAGGTGAAAAGAACTCTGTCGAGCTTTAACATACCTGTTTCCTTGTCAAGCTCATACTTGTTTTTACCGCCTTTTGAAATTTCAATAACAGCGTAAAATCTATCTTTCTTAATTCTTTTTGGTGATATGTCGTGCCAAATATTCATATTGTGCCTCCGCAAATTTAATTTCCCCTTATAAATATAATAGACTATTTTCTTTAAACAGTCAATACAGATTATCAGAACTTTTTACAATACTCTTGAAAGAAAATTAAAAGTGTTGTATATTATCATTAGATATTATGCACAGGAGATGCTTATGGAATACAGAATTGAACACGACTCAATGGGTGAGGTTAAAGTACCTGCCGATAAATATTGGGCAGCACAAACTCAAAGAAGCCACGAAAATTTTAAAATCGGCATTGGCAAGGAGCAAATGCCTGATGAAATTATCCACGCTTTCGGAATACTTAAAAAGGCGGCGGCTATTGCCAACAACAAACTTAAGCCTGAAAAAATGACTGACGAAAAGCTGTGGGCAATTTCAAAGGCCTGCGACGAGGTAATTGACGGAAGTCTCAGCGAGCACTTTCCTCTCGTAGTATGGCAGACAGGCTCAGGCACTCAATCTAATATGAACGCCAACGAGGTAATTGCCAACAGAGGAAACGAAATTGCAGGCAAAAAGCTTCTTCATCCAAATGACGATATAAATATGAGCCAAAGCTCAAACGATACATTTCCTACTGCAATGAGCATTGCGGCAGTTATGGGCGTTGAGGACAGAGTTATTCCGGCTATTGATACTCTTGTTAACACATTCAAAAGACTCGAAAAGGAAAATGAGGGAATTGTAAAAAGCGGAAGAACTCATCTTCAGGACGCTACACCTATCACATTTTCTCAGGAAATCAGCGGTTGGAGAACATCACTTGAAAAGGACAAAAGGCTTTTACAGTCGGCACTTCCCGAGCTCAAGGAGCTTGCTCTTGGCGGTACTGCCGTAGGCACAGGACTTAACGCACCTGAGGGCTTTGACGTTGAAGTTGCAAAGGCAGTATCCCAAATCACGGGAAAAGATTTTATCACCGCTCCGAACAAATTCCACGCATTGACTTCAAAAGACGAGCTTGTATTCGCTCACGGAGCATTAAAGGCTTTGGCGGCTGATTTGATGAAAATTGCAAATGATGTAAGATGGCTTGCCAGCGGCCCTCGTCTCGGTCTCGGCGAAATCACAATTCCTGAAAATGAGCCGGGCTCCTCTATTATGCCCGGCAAGGTAAATCCTACTCAATGCGAGGCGGTTACTATGGTAGCCGTTCAGGTTATGGGAAATGACACGGCAATCAGTATGGCGGCAAGTCAAGGTAATTTTGAGCTGAACGTATTTATGCCGGTGGCAATTTACAACTTCACTCAGTCGGTAAGACTTCTCAGTGAGGCTATGATTTCGTTTAACGACAATTGTGCCGTGGGCATTAAGGCAAACAAGGAGAAAATGCACAGTAATCTTACAAATTCTCTTATGCTTGTCACCGCACTTAATCCATACATCGGTTATGAAAATGCGGCAAAAACCGCAAAGTACGCATACAAAAATAACATTTCTCTCAAGGAGGCCTGCGTAACATTAGGCTTTTTGACAGAGGAAAAATTCGACGAGGTTTTCCATCCGGAAGAAATGGTTTAACTTTTGAAAATATTATAAATAAAAGTAAGAGACACTTTTTTAACGAAGTGTCTCTTTGTTTTTTCTATTTTATTACTTTATTATTTTTCTATTAAGTTTCAGCTTAAGAATTCTCAAAACCGACTTGTTTATCTGGCTTTCCTTAATTCTTCCTTTTTTAACTGCCTTTAAAACAGCCGGATACTGAACTTTGTAGTTATTTGCACAAATCATATCATTACCGGCGAGAACAGACCTGACTGCCGCCTCTTCCGTGCTGCCTCCCACAAAATCAACAACTCCTGCCATTCCCAAGCCGTCGCTGATAATTACGCCGTCAAAATTCATTTCCTTTCTGATATAGCTATGAACTTTTTTTGAAAGCGACGCCGGATTCTTTTTATCAAAGCATTCAACAATATTGTGGCTTACCATAATCATATCACAGCCTGCATCAATTCCCGATTGGAACGGAAGCAAATCTCTTGTAACAAAAGTTTTCTTACTTCGCTTGTCACGGATAATATTATTGTGAGTATCTCCGTTATTGCCGTAGCCTGGAAAATGCTTAAGTGTGCTGACAAGATTTTTCTTCCCCATTTCGGTAACAACTATGTCAATATACTTTGACGTCGATTTTGCTGAGGTAGAAAAAGAACGGCTGTAAATATAATTTGATGATTTATATGCAACATCTGCAACAGGTGCAAGGTTGGTGTTAATACCTAAATCAAGGAGCAAATTTGCCTTTTCTCTCGTGTCTTTCTTGATTTTGTTATATCCGCCTTTTTTATAAAGCTCCCTCGGAGAGAGAAACGGCGATTTGTGATACTGCTTGTAAAGAGAAACTCTGTTTACAATTCCGCCCTCTTCATCAACAGCAATAAGCATTTTTATCTTAGATGCTTTTTGATAATTTTTTATCTGAGTTTGCTTTTTCTTGTACGAATTGTTTTTAAAGTTATTTGCAAAGAGAAGATATCCGCCGAACTGATACTTTTTCTGTATTGACGTTGCATTTTCCGACGGCATATAAACCATAAACATCTGAGCAACTTTTTCCTCAAGAGTCATAGAATTAAGAATTTCCTTTGCTCTCTCATCAATTGTTTTTTCTTTTTTCTCGTCTGTGGCAGTTATTTGTGTTGACGAGGTTTGTGTTTCACTTTCTTCTGCAAAAGCCGAAACAGGAAAACATACTGTCAGCAAAAATGCAAGTAATAACGATAAAATCTTTTTCATAACTTTCTCCGATAAAATTTTGTTTATATGTCTATTAAAGCATACTGAAATAAACTTTTCAAGTGAAAACAGCAAAACAAGATTTATACAATATCATTTCTCTTATAAAAGCAGTTGAATATTTTGAAAAAATAAGTATAATAAATAAGTAATTATCTTTAGCAGATTTCAAACAATGTGATTGATGCAGGAGGAACTATGGACATTACGATTGTTGGTGCAGGAAAGCTGGGAACAGAGCTTGCAAAAAGCCTCAGTAACGAGGAGCATAATGTTACGGTAGTTGATACCAATTCACAAAAGCTCAGCACTTTAGTTGACAAATATGACATTCAGGCTGTTTGCGGCAGCGGTACTCATATTGATGTTATGAAAGAGGCTTTTACTGACAGACCTGACCTTGTTATATCTACAACACATTCAGATGAAAACAATATTCTTGTATGTCTTATTGCTAAAAAGCTCGGTGCAAAAAACACAATAGCAAGAGTCAGAAATCCCGAATACAATGCTCAGTTTGAGTTTATGAGAAACGAGCTCGGTATATCATTTATGATAAATCCCGATTTTTCTGCTGCTCTTGAAATCAGCAGAATTATTCAGTTTCCCGACGTATCAAATGTTGAGACCTTTGCAAACGGTCATATTGATATGGCGGAATATAAAATCTCCGAAGGCTCTGCCCTCTGCGGAAAATCAATCAGCAGTATCTCTATCGGCAGAAGTAATAATATGCTTATCTGTGCTGTTGAAAGAGGCGACGAGGTTTTCATTCCAAACGGTGATTTTGTACTTCAGGCTAAGGACAGAATTCACATTACAGGCAAGCACAAGGAGCTTGCAAGCATAGGTAAAAAAATCAGCATTTTAAAGAAACATTCTCTCAAAAATGTTATGATTATCGGTTGCTCAAGAACTGCCGTTTACCTTGCCGATATGCTTACTGCTATGGGCAAAAACGTTGTTATCATTGAAAAAGATTTGGAGCAGTGCAAAAATCTTTTTGACATGGTACCTAATGCAACAGTTATTAACGGTGACGCCAATGACCACGATTTTCTTTTAAGCGAAGGTCTTGAAAAGATGGACGCAGTTGTAACGCTGACTGATATTGACGAAACGAATTTCCTCGTTTCCCTTTACGCAGACAAGCTTGGCGTGTCAAAGACGGTTACAAAAATCAACAATAACAACCTGACTAAAATGCTTTACGATATCGGCCTTGACGCAATAGTAAATGTCAGCGATATTTCTGTTTCTACCATTACGCAGTATGTCAGAGCAAGAGAAAACGTCAGCTCCTCATATATGAAAACGCTGTATAAGCTGGTTGGCGGTCAGGTTGAGGCTGCGGAGTTCCTTGCAGGAGATTATGTTAAATTCCTTAAAACTCCTCTTTCAAAGCTCAAAATCAAAAAGAACGTTCTTGTTGCCGCTATTAACAGGAAAAATGAAACTATCTTTCCTGGCGGTAATGATTATATTGACAACGGAGATTTGGTAGTTGTTGTATCAAAGGATAAGAGAGTTAAAGACTTAAACGATATTCTTCAGTAAAGACAGGATTTTTATGAATTATAAAGCAGTTTCATATTTTTTAGGAAAAATATTTATAATTGTTGCAATGCTGCTGTGTCTGCCTTTAAGCGTTGCATTATATTACAGCCTTCAGGGTTTTAAGGAAGCGAGCTATTTGTCATTTATTGTTCCCATTGCTTTGCTCCTTGTTTTAGGTTTTATTATGACATTCAAAAAGCCTAAAAACCTTGAGATTTACACTAAAGAGGGTTTCGTTATCTGCGGTTTAGGTTGGATAACTATGTCACTTTTCGGTGCTTTGCCTTTTGTTATCAGCGGCTGTATTCCAAGCTTTATTGACGCTTTTTTTGAAACAGTATCAGGCTTTACAACGACAGGTGCATCAATTTTAAGTGAAATACATTCTCTGCCGAAATCAATACTTTTTTGGCGAAGCTTCACCCACTGGATTGGCGGTATGGGTATTCTTTCATTTATGATTGCAATTGTTCCCAAGTCAAAGGGAGATTCAATGCACATTATGAAAGCAGAGGTACCGGGACCTACAACAGGCAAGGTTGTTTCTAAAATCGGCAGCAGTGCAAGAATACTTTACATAATTTACTTTACAATGACTGTCCTTGAAATACTTGTGCTTTATTTCGGCACAAGACTCAACGGCGACAACATCAGGTTTTTTGACTGCGTTGTAAACGCTTTTGCAACGGCAGGTACAGGCGGTTTCTCTGTTTTAAACGATTCTATCAAGGGCTATAACAGTCCATTTACAGAGTGGACGCTGACTGTATTTATGTTTCTTTTCGGCGTAAACTTCAACCTTTACTACTACGCTTTGACTAAAAAGCTGTCCTCTGTTTTTGCAGACGAGGAGCTCAGAGGATATATACTTATAAACCTTACAGGCGTTATTCTTATAACCCTTAACATTTGTCATATGTATGACAGCGTAGCAGTTGCAGTTCGTGACTCATTTTTCAGCGTAAACTCTGTTATGAGCACAACAGGCTTCTGTACTGCGGACTTTAACCAGTGGCCTACGTTCTCAAAAATCATACTGATGATTATTATGTGCATAGGCTGTTCCGCAGGCTCCACAGGCGGCGGACTTAAGGTAGTCAGAGTTGAGCTTATGGTAAAGCAAATGTTCAGGGACTTCAGAAAGACTGTAAGACCCAACACAGTTGTCAGAGTCAGAATGAACAAGAAAACAGTTGACCCGAAGATTATTAGCGGCGTAAACTCTTATCTTAACGTGTATATCATAGTTTTCGTTTTGTCGGTATTTTTGATAGCTATTGATGATTTCGACCCCACAACAAGTTTTTCCGCAGTTATCGCCTGTCTTAACAACATCGGTCCCGGACTTGAGGTTGTAGGCCCTGTTGGTAATTATTCAGGCTTTTCTGTATTTTCAAAGATAGTGCTTATTTTTGATATGCTGGCAGGCAGACTTGAAATGTTCCCTATTCTTTTGCTGTTCAGCCCTAACACCTGGAAGAAAACGAGATAAAATTCAATTATAATTACAAAGCGGTTTACAGCTTTTATACTGTAAACCGCTTTTGTTTTAGTTAGGGGTATAAAGATTTGCATATGGTCTTGAGGTTGCGGGCACAAGCTTTTTGAATTGCTTCGACATAATCTTTTCATAGTCGGCGTCAAAATACTTACAATACTTCTTAACGTAACCCTCAAGCTCTTTTTTGTCAGTATCATCAAGATTTGCTATCTTGATATTAGGCGAAAGATTTTCTTTAGGGAAATTACCTCTTACAAAAATCTTTCCGCCGTGCATACCTGACGCACAATGAGTACCGAAAAGCTTTTCTCCTCTTTTCATATCAAGGCCCAAAAGAACTATTGTTCCGCCTGCCATATATTCGCCTAAAAACGAGCCTGCATTTTTTCCTATAACAAGGACAGGTCGCATCTGGCGAAATTCTTTCATATGAATACCGCCTCGGCAGGCAACATTATCGCGGATATAAATCTGTCCGTCACGCATACCATAGCCCATAGCATCACCTGAATGACCGTGAACAACGATTTCGCCGCCGTTCATTGTGTTTCCCACAGCATCCTGACAGTTGCCGTAAACTACAACCTTGCCGCCGTTAAGATAACACGCCATATCGTTACCAGGAGTGCCGTGAACTTCAACAGTCTTACCTGCATCAAGAGCACATCCGATATACCTCTGTCCGTTTACATCGCTGACAACTACCTTTTTACGCTTTTCAAGTTCCTTGTTTATTTCCTCGTTTACAGCCTCGTAACGTCTGAGTCCTGCTTCAACTGTCATATTTGAATTCCTCCTCTCAGTTTAGAAATTCTTGTCTGCTTATCAAACATAAACACTGATGGGTCATCCATAATATCGCCCTGAAGCGTATCAAGATTAACTGCATTTGCAATAAGTCCGGTATAAATACCTGCATTGACGCTGGAATTGATGAGAACAAAGCCCACGAGCTTGTCGCCCTCAAACACAAGTCTTTTATAAGCGTCGCCGTCGGTTTTAATCTTATCCGAATACTGCTCGCCTTGAGCATTGATAAGTCCGCAGGTACAAATTCTAAGGCCGAAAAAGTCAATGGCATTAACCGCATAGGTGCCTTTTACTTCAAGCTCACCGCCTGCCATTTGTGTTCCCGCCGCTGTTCCCTGCTGTACTGCATTAGGCCAAAGAGCAATAATTTTCTTTGAGCCATCAAGCATATCCTCGGACACACAGCAGTCGCCTGCGGCGTAAATATCCTTGTCGCTTGTCTGCATAGTGTGGATATCGGTAATAATACCTCTGTTCACGTCAAGTCCTGCTTTTTCCGCAAGCTCTGTCTGCGGTCTTACGCCTACTGCTAAAATCAACAGGTCGCAGTTAAGCTTTTTGCCGTCCTTAAGAACAACAGATGTAATCTGCTTACCTTTTGATATAGCCTTAACTACTGTATTGCCGAGATGGAATTTTATTCCGTTATTTTCAAGATGCTTTTTAACCTGCTTTGCAGAAACAGCGTCGAGAATTGATGGCAGAACTCTCGGTGAAAGCTCAACAACGTCAACGCTTTTGCACACCTTAACAAGTCCTTCGGCAGCTTTCATACCTATAAGACCTGCACCGATTACTACCGCTCTTGTCTTGTCATTTGCAAGCTTTTTAACATCCTTTGTTGACGCTAAATCAAGGAATGTAAGAGCGTTAGCCTTGCCCTCAACATTTTCCATAGGCGGAACAAAAGGCTTAGAGCCTGTGCAAAGGCAAAGCTTATCATAAGGATAACTTTTTCTGCCTGCTTTGACAGCTTTCTTTTCTCTGTCTATAGCCGTTACCTTTGATGAGGTAACAACATCTATCTTCATTGATTTATAGTAAGACGGCTTGCGGAGATACATATCGCTCTCCTTAACCTTACCCTTAAGGTAATAGCTGATTGACGGCCTTGAGTAAGGAAGATACGCTTCCTCTGTCAAAAGAGTAATTGTGCCGTTTTTATCGTTTTTCCTGATAGCCTCAGCAGTAGCAAGACCTGCGGCAGAGGCACCGATTATAACATATTTCATTATTCAGCACCTCCGTCATCAAGCCATAAAAGTGCTCTGTTAGGGCAATTTTTAACGCAAGCAGGCTCTTCGCCGCCGCACAAATCGCACTTGAAAGCAATATTTCCCTGTTTGATACAGCCTACCGGACAAACTGCAAGGCAAGTCATACAGCCTATGCACTTGTCCTCGTTAACTGAAACTATACCTGTTTTCTTATTCTTAGTCATTGCACCTGTGATACAAGCCTTAACGCAGGCAGGGTCATCACAATGACGGCAGTTTACGGCAACGGAGGCTGTTCTGTCACCGTATACTGTAATTCTGTTTACAGGAGCAGGGTTTTCCTCTTTATATGCCTTAACTATATCCTTTGATTTTGAATGAGCTGTTTTGCAGTAAACCTCACAAAGTCGGCAGTTAATACAAAGCTCTTCTCTGGCGTAAACCTTTTTCATTTAAACTACCTCCTATTCTCCTGCGTGTTTGATACCGAGTATCTGAAGCTCTCTGTCTGTAAGACCGATGCCACGAAGCATAAGCCTGTTACCTCTGAGAGAGTCAACAGAGTTAATACCCATACCGCCCATAATTTCTTTAATCTCGTGATTCCAAGCGTTAATAAGATTAACAACTCTCTTGTATGCAATTTCAGGATTAAGGCGTCTTGTAAGGTCAGGACGCTGAGTAGCAATACCCCAATTGCACTTGCCTGTGTTACAGGTCTGGCACATATGACAGCCGATTGCAATAAGAGGAGCAGATGCAACATAGCAAGCATCGGCACCGAGAGCAATAGCCTTTACAATATCCGACGAGCACCTGAATGAGCCTGCTGCAACAAGAGAAACAGTTGAACGGATACCCTCGTCACGAAGCCTTTGGTCAGCCGCAGCAAGTGCAAGCTCAACAGGGATACCGACATTGTCACGTATTCTTGTAGGTGCGGCACCTGTACCGCCTCTGAAACCGTCGATAACTACAATATCGGCACCGGCTCTTGCACAGCCTGATGCAATAGCGGCAACATTGTGAACAGCCGCAATTTTAACTGATACAGGCTTTTTGTTATTTGTAGCCTGCTTAAGTGACCAGATAAGCTGACGCAAATCTTCGATAGAATAAATATCGTGGTGTGGAGCAGGAGAAATTGCGTCCGAGCCCTCAGGAATCATACGAGCGTTTGAAACCTCAACATTTACCTTTTCGCCCGGAAGATGTCCGCCGATACCCGGCTTTGCACCCTGACCGATTTTAATCTCAACGAATTTTGAATTATTAAGATATGCTTTATTTACACCGAAACGGCCTGATGCAACCTGAACTACTGCCCAATCGCCGTAGCTTTCAAGGTCAGGATGAAGACCGCCCTCACCTGTATTAAACAGCGTTCCAAGTTCCTTAGCCGCCATAGCAAGTGATTTCTGTGCGTTAAGGGAAATAGAGCCGAAGCTCATTGCCGAAAACATAATAGGTGTTTCAAGCATAACCTGAGGCGGCATTTTTGTTATTGACTTACCCTTACGCTCAACCTCAAGCTTTTCAGGCTTTCTGCCGAGAATTGTCCTGATTTCCATAGGCTCACGGAGAGGGTCAATAGACGGGTTTGTAACCTGTGACGCATTCAGCAGAATTTTGTCCCAATAAATAGGATATGGTTTTGGATTGCCCATTGCCGAAAGAAGCGTTGAGCCTGTTTCTGCCTGACGGCATATTTCCTGCTGATACTGAGGAGTCCAGTTGGCATTTTCTCTGTAATCGCACACGTACTTTTCAATTCTCAGTGCACCTGTAGGACACATATCAACACAGCGGTGACAGGCAACGCACTCCTGAGAATTAACTCTTACGGTTTTGCCGTCGTCATCAAAATAATGGCACTCATTTGAGCATTGACGGACACAGCAGCCACAGTTAATGCAAAGGTCCTTATCTCTGACAACAGTAAATCTTCTTGGTATAAAATTCATCAGTCGCTCTCCTCCTCTTCGTCAATTTCAAGAGGTATAAATACAGGCTCTGCACCTGATACCGACCACACCTCGTCAGGGTCAGGACAAATAATTCTGATAGCTGATTCCTCAGATGCAAAGTATGCTCTGTTACCCTTTGTGGCAGCAGTAAGTGAACGGAGCTTCAGTCTGTCGTTAATAGCGAGAAGTCCTTTGTTTGAGCCGAGAATTACAGAGAAAGGACCGTTTACGAGAGCACCGCTGTAAATTGTGCGAAGATTTGTAAAATACTCTTTTCTTTCAGGGTCCATTCTGTCAATCTCGTCCCATTCAGGAGCAGTCAATACATCTGCCGCAACCTCGATAGGCAGATTGTGATGACGTAAAAGGTGGTCAAAAAGATAGGTGATAACCTCTGTATCTGTCTGCATTGTACAGATATAGCCGAACTGCTCGATATATCTGCGGTTAGCGTCATACGAGGAAATCTCGCCGTTATGGACTATTGACCAATCAAGAATATTAAACGGATGAGAGCCTCCCCACCAGCCAGGAGTGTTGGTCGGGAATCTTCCGTGAGCAGTCCAGATATACGCTTCATATTGGTCAAGCATATAAAACTCGCCGACATCCTCAGGATATCCAACAGCCTTGAAGCAGCCCATATTCTTACCGCTTGAGAAAATATATGCACCGTCAATTTCGTTATTTACCTTAGTTACGCATTGAGCCACATACTCCTGCTCGTCAAGTCTTGCGTCCTTCATACGAACTCTGTTTGCCTTGCCGAAATATCTCCAGATGTCAGGTCCTTTTTCGATGCTCGGCACCTGCTTTGTAGGTATACGCTCTGCAACGTCAATGTTAAAGTGCCTGAACAAAAAGTCCTCGCACTGCTTTCTCGCCTCAGTAGTGTCGAAGAAAACGTGAATAGCGTACTGGTCCTTATGGTCAGGGTATATTCCGTAGGCCGCAAAACCGCCGCCGAGACCGTTTGACCTGTCGTGCATAAGAGCTATAGATTTTATAATTTCCGAGCCGTTTATTTTATTGCCTTTTCTGTCAATAATAGCAGCAATGGCACAGCCCGATGGGATTCTTACTTCTCCCTCTTTAAGCATATTTCATCTCTCCTTAAATGATAGACAGGAAAATAATCTTTCCTGCAAAAAGAGTGCATACCGCATTTCATACAGTAAGCTAATTAAATTCTACACCATTATACGCTTGTCCGTCAATGATGTTGAGTATAGAAAATAGCGTTGATTTTTACTGATTTTATGTATAATTTCACATATTTTTTGAGAATTTTTGTAATTTTCTGCATATATATTCCGTTTTTATTGAATACTTGTGTATATTTATACTGCTTTCCGATTCTCGCCGAAAACAAAGAACGCTGTACGTTTGCACAGCGTTCCCGATAAAAAATTGTGAATTTCAGCAATTAATCTTTACTTGTGATTATTAAACATCGTCGTCCCCTTGAAGAGCGTCATATCCGTGCTCACCTGTACGAACCTTAACAACATCCTCTACATCATATACGAAGATTTTGCCGTCGCCGATATTTCCTGTATAAAGCACCTTACGGGCAGTTTCAACAACAGATTTAACAGGAACTGCGGATATAACCATTTCAAGCTTCATCTTAGGATTAAGGCTCATTTCCTCAATCTCAACGCCACGATATTTTCTTATATGACCTTTCTGTGTACCGCAGCCCATTACATTTGTTACAGTCATACCGGTTACGCCGATTAAGTTCATAGCTTCTTTGATTTCCTCAAACTTTGCAGGATTGAAAATCATCACTACCTTTGAAAGCTTAGCATCTGTATTTGTGGTGTATGTTTCAACAGGAACTGCCTTTTCAACAGATACTGACGGAATTGATACTGCCTCACCGCTGACAACAATTTCAGGTGTGAAGCCAGGCTGCATAAAGTCTGCATAGGCTGATGGGAGGTTGTGCTCAGTAGCGTCAAGACCTTTGATTTCTTCTTCAGCAGATACACGAAGACCAACAGTCTTTTTGATGATAAAGAACACAATTGTCATTGTTACAACAGCCCAGCCTGCAACACTTGCAAAGCCCATAAGCTGAATACCGAGCTGAGTAAAGCCGCCGCCATAGAAAAGTCCTTTGCCTACACCGTCCATACCGGTAGAGAAAAGACCTACGGCAATAGTACCCCAAATGCCGTTTACTCCGTGAACTGCAACAGCACCTACAGGGTCATCAATCTTAAGCTTTTTGTCGATAAATTCAACTGCAACTACTACAAGAATACCTGAAACGGCACCGATAATCATTGAGCCGAAAGCGTCAACGCAGTCGCAAGGAGCGGTAATAGCTACAAGACCTGCAAGAGATGCGTTAAGGGACATTGAAACATCAGGCTTGCCGTCTTTTATCCAAGTGAATATCATAGCCACTACTGTTGCTACAGCAGGTGAAAGAGTTGTTGTTACAAAAATTGATGCAAGAGAATCTACTGAGGTTGCGGCCGCACCATTAAAACCGTACCATCCAAACCAAAGAATAAATACACCGAGTGCACCAAGGGTAAGTGAATGTCCCGGGATAGCCTGTGCCTTTTTCTTGCCTGTTTTCTTGTCAACCTTATACTTGCCGATACGAGGACCAAGGAACATTGCACCGATAAGAGCTGCAATACCGCCTACCATATGAATTGCGGTGGAGCCTGCAAAATCGTGGAAACCTCTTACTGCAAGCCAGCCTTCAGGATTCCAAATCCAACCTGCCTCGATAGGATAAACTACTGCGGAAATTACTGCGGAATAGATACAATATGAAACAAACTTTGTACGCTCTGCCATAGCACCTGAAACGATAGTAGCAGCCGTAGCACAAAATACAAGGTTGAATACAAAGCTGGACCAATTCTCGGCATTACCTGCATAATCTGTCAAAAGACCGAGAGTAGGCATACCTACAAGACCGCCCAAGCACTCCTCGCCCATCATAAGTCCGAAGCCTAAAAGTATGAACATCGGCGTGCCGATACAGAAGTCCATCAGGTTTTTCATAATAATATTACCTGCGTTCTTCGCTCTGGTAAAGCCTGTTTCCACCATTGCAAAACCGCACTGCATAAAGAACACAAGTGCCGCACCTATGAGAAACCATATGGAGAATGCTTCTCCATCTACGATTTCAATGATTGATTCCATACTCATAATTTTCTCCTCCTTAAGACTAAATTGATTATTACACACATTCATTATTGAGTAATAATCACAAATCAGAATACAGAAAAAGGGAGTCCGTAAAACTACGGACACCCCATTGTGCCAAAATAAATATAAAAGGTTAAGCCGACACCGACAACTCGCTGTCGGCTTAACAAAACTGGCATAAAGCCAAAGAGAGGGTTAAAATATTAATAATTAACCATATACTTGTCGATTTCCCACTGAGAAACCTTAGTTCTGTACTCGTCCCACTCAGCCTTCTTGCCTTCTGTGTAAGCGTTGAATACATGGTCGCCTACTGTTTCCTTAATGAATGGGTCAGCCTCAGAAGCTGCGATTGCCTCCTCAAGTGAGCCTGGAAGACACTCAATGCCTCTTTCCTCAAGCTCTTCTGCTGAAAGGTCGAATACATTGTAGTCAACAGCAGGAGCTGGCTCAAGGTTGTTCTTGATACCATCAAGACCTGCCGCAAGGCAAAGAGCCATTTCAAGATATGGGTTACAAGTTGGATCAGGACAACGAAGCTCAACACGAGTACCCATTCCTCTTGCTGCAGGAATACGAACAAGGCAAGAACGGTTAGATGCTGACCATACGATATAGGTAGGAGCCTCATAACCAGGAACAAGTCTCTTGTAAGAGTTTACAGTTGGGTTTGAATAGCAAGCAATACCCTTAACGTGCTTAAGAATACCTGCGATAAAGTTGTGAGCAACCTTGCTGAGACCGTCTTCGCTTTCAGGGTCATAGAAAGCATTTACAACCTTGCCGTTTTCGTCAGTAGTTGTAAGTGACATATTGGTGTGCATACCTGAGCCGTTGATACCGTAAATCGGCTTTGGCATAAATGTTGCGTGAAGACCGTGCTTTGTAGCATAAGTTTTAACAACGTGCTTGAAAGTCATAACTCTGTCTGCTGTTGTCATTACTTCGTCAAACTTAAAGTCGATTTCGTGCTGACCTTCTGCAACCTCGTGGTGAGAAGCCTCGATTGTGTAGCCCATTTCCTCAAGAGCAAGGCAGATATCACGACGGCAGTTTTCGCCGTGGTCGATTGGGTTAAGGTCGAAGTAACCGCCCTCGTCACCTGTTGTAGTAGTTGGGTTGCCGTCCTCGTCAAGTTTAAAGAGGAAGAATTCGCACTCAGGACCTACATTGAATGTGTAGCCCATTTCAGCTGCCTCATCGATAACCTTCTGAAGAACGTTTCTTGGGTCACCGAGGAAAGGTGTTTCATTATCTGCACAATATACAGAACAGATAAGACGAGCTGTCTGAGCGTTCTGGTGCTTTCTCCAAGGGAAAATTGTCCATGTGTCATAGTCAGGATGAAGATACATATCAGACTCGTCGATTCTAACGAAGCCGTCGATTGATGAACCATCAAACATACACTCGTTGTCAAGTGCCTTTTCAAGCTGTGACCTTGTGATAGCTACATTCTTCATAATACCGAAAACGTCAGTAAACTGAAGTCTGATGAATTCTACGCCGTTTTCTTCAGCGCTTTTAAGGATTTCTTCCTTTGTGTACTTACTCATAGTAAATACTCCTCTCTTTTTTGTTTTGAGTAAAAAAATAGAGGACGCTCCGCCATTACGGAACGTCCTCGTTCTTAACTACAATCTCATTATACTTTTTGATTCTTCGTTTGTCAACTTTTTTATGCAGATTTGTCAATTATCAATTGTGAGTAAAGAATCATCCCACAACTTTTTGTGCAACATTTACATAACGAAAGATTTTTATTTAGTTTTAACTGCCTTAACCTTTGACCAGCCGGAATAAACCTTAACTGTCTTACCGTTGAACTTTACGTTCTTGTAGGTACGTACACGAACGTAGTAAGTCTTCTTTGCTTTAAGGCTCTTGATTGTCTTTGACGGAGTCTTTGATTAATTACCGCTGATTGTGGCAGATTTAGTAGTTTTCTTTGTGAACTTCTTTGAAGTGCTGTACTGAATCTGATAACCGCTGACAGAAGAAACCTTCTTCCAGCTAACCTTAATCTGCTTTTTGCCTTTTGAAAGCTTGCTGATTGTTGGTTTCTTGTACTTGCTGTTGACAAATACGCCGTCTACTTTCTTTGCTCCGCTTGGAGCAGTAGGCTTTTTGGTTGTAGTCTGCGGTGCTACGTAATTAGGGTTAGTCACGCCGCAAGCTGAACAGTTCAGCTGATTATTGCCGAAATTATGTCCTGTTGCAGGAATAACCTGCTGTGCTGTAATAACCTGACCGCATACTGAACAATGGCTGCCCTCTGTAAGTCCGTTAGCTGTGCAAGTTGCAGTAACTGCTGAATCGGTTACTACTGTATGACCTTTTGCAGGAACAACCTGCTGTTCTACGATAACTGTACCGCATACTGAACAATGACTGCCCTCTGTAAGTCCGTTAGCTGTGCAAGTTGTAGGAACTGCTGAATCAGTTACTATTGTATGACCTGTTGCAGGAATAACCTGCTGTTCTACGATAACTGTACCGCATACAGAACAATGGCTGCCCTCTGTAAGTCCGTTAACTGTGCAAGTTGCAGGAACTGCTGAATCTGTTACAACTGTATGACCTTTTGCGTCAATTTTACCTGCACCTGTTTTCCAAGCGTCAAAGTCTGTGATTTC
>JAQXUH010000078.1 GCA_029219885.1 Eubacteriales bacterium
CTCATATCGCAGGCAAATTTTGACCGCTACTAAGTTCTTTTTGCTCCCTTTTTCTTCCACCGGAAGTGGTCGCAAACGAACCGTCGAGGACGCCGACCCCTACGAAATATCAGCTACACACCTTTGCTAAACAATAATTTATCTGTCAATTTAGACCGACAAATAAATAATAATTTACACTTTAATTTTTATATACAATATGTTATACTAACATCGGGTACGAGCGTAATGCTAAGAAAGTATATAAAAACAGAGGAAAAGCAAATGACCAAAGGACTGCGAAAAATAATAACAAAGGCGGACAGGCTTCCGAAAAAAGGTGCGGGAGCTTTTGAGTGGGTAACCTTTGCCGCTGCTGTTTTAATAGGATATATATTTTTCTGTCATCAGGATGTGCTGATTACCGCAGGTCACGCAGTAGAGTATCTCAACGGACATATTACAGATTTTTATTCTGCGTGCAAAGATACAGACGGAGCATATTGTGCAAATTATCTGCCGTCCACCTTTATTCTTTTTGCCGTCTGGAATATACCAATGAAGCTTTTCGGGCTGACGCCTGAAATGTTTGGCGACTGGAACATACCTTTTATGATGTGGAATAAGCTGCTGCCTACGGCTGCATATTTCATTTCCGGCGTTTTGATTTACAAGCTCTGCCGTGACAGATTTGACTTCAGCAGTAAAAAAGCGTCGCTGACAATGCTCCTTGCTTTTACTGCTCCTATGGCGTTTTTTACGCAGTTTTTCTTCTGCCAATATGATATTTTTACCGTTTTGTTTATGCTTCTCGGTATGTATTTTTATTTCAAAAAGCAGCCAAGCACTAAAGATTACGTGCTGTTTTCCCTGTTTTTCGGCATTGCAACAACCTTTAAATATTTCGCACTTTTGATTTTTATCGTTCTTCTTTTATTGAGAGTTAAGGATATTTTAGACGATATTCTTCTGGCGGTTTTAAGCCTTATTCCGGCAGGAGCAGAGGTGCTGTTTTATCTTATCTGCGACAGAAAAGCCTTTGTCAAAAGCGTTTTTGACTTCTCGGCTCTCGATTACGCAGGTGGCTTTTGCATTGATTTGGGCGACGTTTCCGTTAATCTGATGTACGTCTTTCTTATCGCACTTATTGCCTTTTCCTATTTTACAAAAGCAGACAGCTTTGACGAGCTGGCAGGCTATGGTATGTTTTACTCCTGCGGTGTATGCTTTGCACTTTTCGGAATGATGCTGTGGCATCCCCAATGGGCACTTTTTGCCGTGCCGTTTTTGGTTTTGGGCACTGTGCTCAACAAAAATCACAAGGTGCTTCTTTGGGTTGACGCACTTATGGGCGTTGTTTTTCTCGTCTATATCGTCAATCAGTTTCAGTTCACGCTGGAAAATCAAGGACTTATGCGATACGGAATACTTATGGACAGCCTGAGATACAAGGTTGCACCGACGCTGAGAATGAACGATTTGTTCATCTTCAAGGACGCAGATACGCTTTATTCCATACTCAGCGGAGCATTTTTCGTTTCCTTTATTTTCCGCCATCCGAAGTTTAATTTTGACAAAATCAACAGCGAAATCAGCGACGGCAGAATTGCTCTCAACGTCAGGTTCCTTGCTTTCGTTCTTGCCTTTCTTACAGCATCGTTTATCACTCTGCCTACCTTTAAAGACAGCGGTGATTTGCTGTGGAGAAGCTACGGCGACTCAGAGCAGATTCAGGTTACGATAAGCGACAAGGAGTTCGCTTATGAGTATACCTCTCTTGAAAAAATGGAGATTGAGAGCGTTTACGCAGTCTGCGACACCATTGAAAAATCGGAGGAAAAAGCCACAATCTGCGTTGATATTCTTGAGGCTGAAACAGGAAAAACCGTTGCTCACGGAGAGGGACAGGAAAAGAACATCAAAAACGGCTCACAAAAATATACCAAGCTTCAGCTTGACGAGCCTTTTGCCACCGACGGCGGAGATTATATCTTCAAATTTTATACAGATTCTCAGCGTCAGGTCTATATAATGTGTGAAAATGCAGATTTTACAGACGTTTCTCTTTTGAGAACTATGCAGAAAGATTACTCATCAAGCTATGCGTTTTATGACGGAAAGGCTGATAAAAACAGCAATGTTGTGATGAAGCTCACAGGTAATGCGGTATAGGTCGAGGCGTGTATTTTACTGTTGCAAAATATACATCTGTATGATATACTGATTTTTATAATATATTAATTTATTTATATAAGATTTCAGGACTTTTGCATATATTTGCTTTGTTTTAAAATTGGGAGGTAAACCATGAAAGTTGTTATTCTTGCAGGCGGATACGGCACTCGTATCAGCGAGGAAAGCCAAAACAAGCCAAAGCCTATGATTGAGCTTGGCGGTTATCCGATTCTCTGGCATATTATGAAAACATATTCCCATTACGGCTACAATGATTTTATAATTTGTGCAGGATATAAGCAGTACGCTATTAAGGAGTATTTTGCAAATTATTTTCTCCATTGCTCCGATGTTACATTTGATTTTACCGAGTCAAACAAAATGACTGTTCATTCCGAGCACGCAGAGCCGTGGAAGGTTACTGTTGTTGACACAGGACTTAACACAATGACAGGCGGACGTGTAAAGCGTATTAAAGATTATATCGGCGACGAGCCGTTTATGCTGACTTACGGCGACGGCGTTGCAGACGTTGATATTACAAAGCTTGTTGAGTTTCATAAGCAGCAGGGACATATTGCAACAATGACTGCTGTATCAGTAGGTCAGCGTTTCGGCTGTCTTGGTATTGAGGACGATTTGACTATCTCCTCTTTCCGTGAAAAAAGTGATATGGACGGCAGCAGAGTAAATGCCGGCTTTATGGTGCTTGAGCCGAAAATTTTTGATTTTATCGAGGGCGATACCACCGTATTTGAGAAAGAGCCTCTCGAGACAGTTGCCGCTATGGGAGAGCTTGATGCGTATATTCACAACGGCTTTTGGAAGCCTATGGATACTCTCAGGGAAAAGATGCAGCTTGAAGATATGTGGGAGAAGGGCACAGCTCCCTGGAAGGTATGGTAATTTATGGATTTATCTTTTTATAAAGGCAAAAAGGTTCTTGTTACAGGTCATACAGGCTTTAAAGGCTCGTGGCTTTGTAAAATTCTTATCGGTGCCGGTGCAGACATTGTTGGATATTCAACCGAGCCGCCTACCAATCCGAGCCTTTTTGAGCTTTCAGGTATTGAAAAGCAGATGACCTCTTATATCGCAGATATCAGAGATTTGGATAAGCTTAAGGAGGTTTTTGCCAAAGAGCAGCCGGAGCTTGTGTTCCACCTTGCAGCTCAGCCTATTGTCCGTGACAGCTATAAAATGCCTGTCTACACATATGAAACTAACGTAATGGGCACAGTTAATATCTGCGAGTGCGTAAGACTTAACGATTGTGTTAAATCTTTCCTTAACGTTACAACGGACAAGGTTTACGAAAACTGCGAAACAAACGTGGCTTTCACAGAGGATATGCCTCTTGACGGCTATGACCCCTATTCAAACAGCAAGTCCTGCTCCGAGCTTGTAACTCACAGCTACAAGAAGTCATTTTTCACCGACGGAAGAGTTGCGGTTTCAACCTCTCGTGCAGGTAACGTTATCGGTGGCGGCGATTTTGCAAATGACAGAATTATACCCGACTGCGTAAGAGCTGTTGAAAAGAACGAAACGATTATTGTGAGAAATCCTTATTCCACAAGACCTTATCAGCACGTTCTTGAGCCTCTCAAAATCTACCTTATGATTGTTGAGGGACAGTATAAAAATCCTGAGCTTCAGGGATATTATAATGTAGGACCTAACGATTCCGACTGCCGCACAACAGGCGACCTTGTTACACTTTTCTGTAACCTTTGGGGCAACGGTGCAAATTGGAAAGACGTCAGCGAGGCAAATGCTCCTCACGAGGCTAACTTCCTCAGACTCGACACCACTAAGGTTAAGACCACTTTCGGCTGGCAGCCGAGATGGACTGTTGAAGAGGCTGTTGAGAAAATCGTTGAGTGGACTAAGGTGTACTTTGACGGCGGCGATATTTCCGCTGTTATGGATAAACAGATTAAAGAATTTTTCAATTTGGAGGACTAACTGAATGTTTGAAAACAAGACAGAAGAACAGGCAAAAGAAGAAATACTTTCAATGGTAGCAGAGTACTGCGACACCTACAAGCAAAAGGCTCCTTACAAAGAGGGCGACAGAATTCCTTATGCAAGCCGTGTATATGACAGCAAGGAAATGACAAATCTTGTTGACTCTGCTCTTGAGTTCTGGCTTACAGCAGGCAGATACTGTGACAAGTTTGAAAAAGATTTCGGCAAATATCTCGGCGTAAAATATGTTTCACTTGTTAATTCAGGCTCATCTGCAAATCTTCTTGCTTTTGCAACACTCACTTCTCCTCTTTTGGGAGACAGAAGAATAAACAGAGGCGACGAGGTTATTACTGTTGCAGCAGGCTTCCCTACAACTATTGCTCCAATCATTCAGTACGGTGCAGTTCCTGTATTTGTAGATTTGACAATTCCTCAGTACAACATTGACGTTTCTCAGCTTGAGGCAGCACTCAGCGACAAGACTAAGGCTGTTATGATGGCTCACACACTTGGTAATCCTTTTGACCTTCAGGCTGTTAAAGATTTCTGCAAAAAGCATAATCTTTGGCTTGTTGAGGATAACTGCGACGCTCTCGGAAGTAAGTATGTTATCGACGGCGAAGAAAAGCTTACAGGTACAATCGGTGATATCGGTACATCAAGCTTCTATCCTCCTCACCATATGACAATGGGTGAAGGCGGTGCAGTTTATACAAACGACCCGCTTCTTAACAAAATTATCCGCTCAATGCGTGACTGGGGACGTGACTGCGTGTGTCCGTCAGGTATGGACAATCTCTGCGGCCATCGTTTTGACAAGCAGTACGGCGAGCTTCCTCTCGGCTATGACCACAAGTATGTTTACAGCCATTTCGGCTTTAACCTTAAGGCTACCGAAATGCAGGCAGCAGTAGGCTGTGCTCAGCTTGAAAAGTTCCCGTCCTTTGTTGAGAGAAGAAGACATAATTTTGACAGACTTCACAAGGCTCTTGAGCCTGTTGCAGACAAGCTTATTCTTCCTGAGCCGGCAAAGAACAGCACACCGTCATGGTTTGGCTTCCTTATCACCTGCAAGGAGGGTACATCAAAGAATACTGTTGTTCAGTACTGCGAGGACCACGGCGTTCAGACAAGAATGCTTTTTGCGGGTAACATCACAAAGCAGCCTGTATTTGACGAAATGAGAAAAGCAGGCACAGGCTATCGTGTAATCGGTGACCTTTCTGTTACAGACAGAATTATGAACGACACATTCTGGATTGGTGTTTATCCCGGAATGACTGACGAAATGATAGACTATATGGCTAAAACTATCATCGAGGCTGTAAATTTATAATATAGCAAATTGTTATACGAAAACAACGTTTTTTACTCAATTGGCATAAAAGCGTTGTTTTCTGTTTGATTTTAGAAAAATAAAACTTTTTGGTGTAAAAGTATGAAAATAAAGGTTTCAAATTATATAGCTCAGTTTCTTGTTGACCATGGTGTAACCGACGCTTTTTCAGTTGTAGGCGGCGGAGCAATGCACCTCAACGACGCTTTCGGTCATCAGGAGGGCTTGCATACCACTTATAATCATCACGAGCAGGCTTGTGCTATTGCGGCAGAAGCATATGCAAGACTTGAAAATAAAATTGCACTTTTGTGCGTTACTTCAGGACCCGGCGGAACAAATGCTATAACAGGCGTTGTTGGCGGCTGGCTTGATTCTATTCCTATGTTTGTTGTGTCAGGTCAGGTTAAGTATACCACCACCGCAAGATATGCAAAAAAATTAAATCCTGAAATAGACCTTAGAGCTTTAGGCGACCAGGAGTATGATATTGTTAAATCTGTGGAGCCCATGACAAAATATGCGGTTATGATTGAGGACCCTATGGACATCCGCTATGCCTGTGAAAAGGCGTGGCACCTTGCAACTACCGGCAGACCCGGACCTGTTTGGATTGATGTTCCTGTTAATATTCAGGGTACTGTTATCGAAACTGACGATTTAAAGGGCTATGACCCTGCCGAGGACGACGCAAAGCTTCCCGGTGCAGTCAGCGATGATACCGTTGACGCCGTTATTGCTGAAATAAAGAAAGCAAAAAGACCTGTTATTTATGCCGGCGGCGGTATCAGGCTTTCGGGTGGATATGACAGCTTTAAGGCAGTTATCGAAAAGCTGAATGTTCCTGTTGTAACATATTGGAACAGCGTTGATTTGATTGAAAATGACCACCCTCTCTATGTTGGCAGAGGCGGTAATATGGGCGACCGAGCAGGTAATTTTGCTGTGCAGAATTCAGATTTGGTAGTTGCTATCGGTACACGTATATCAATCCGTCAGGTGGGCTACGGCTATGAAACCTGGGCAAGAGAGGCCAAGGTTATTATGGTGGATATTGATAAGTCGGAAATGATGAAGCACACTATCCACGTTGATATGCCGATTTGGGCTGACGCTAAAGATTTTCTTCAGGCAGTTGACAGACGTACTCAGGGCAAAGTGTTCGATAATCAGGAGTGGCTTGACGCCTGCCAAAATTGGAAGAAAAAATATCCTGTTACCCTTGAAAGGCATTGGAATAACGGCGGCGAATTTGCTAACGTTTTCGCATTTATCAAGTATCTCAGCGATTCTCTTCCGGAGGAAAGCTATACTGCGGTTTCAAATGGTGCGTGCTGTGTAGTAGGTCACCAGAATTATACTATCAAGAAAAATACAAGATTTATTATCAATAGTGCTATTGCAAGTATGGGATACGGCTTGCCTGCGGCAATCGGCCTTTGCGTTGCTGACGGCAGGAAGAATACTATCTGCCTTGAGGGCGACGGCTCTATTATGATGAATCTTCAGGAGCTTCAGACCATTGTAACAAACAAGCTTCCTGTTAAAGTGTTCCTTATTAATAATCAGGGCTATCACTCAATCAGGCTGACTCAGACTAATATTTTCAGCGAGCATACCAAGGTGGGTATCGGTCCGGAGTCGGGAGATTTGTCTTTCCCTGAATTCAGCAAAATTGCCGACGCTTTCGGTTTCCCTTATTATAGTGCCCATAATAATGACGAAATGAAAAAGGTTGTTGATGAGGTTTTAGCACTTGACGGCTATGCTTTCTGCGAAATTTTCACAGATACAGTTCAGGTTTGGGAGCCAAAGAGCAGTGCAAGACGACTTGAGGACGGTACTATCGTAAGTCCTCCGCTTGAAGATTTGGCACCGTTCCTTCCAAGAGAAGAGCTTTTGGAAAATATGTTTATCAAGCCACTTGATTAATAAATTTTAAGGATTTTACTATGATAATAAAAATTGCTCGTTGGTGCTGGCACATAATCAAGGCGATTATGGACTGGTTTCGTAATACGTTTACAAAAATAACTAAAAAGGAAATAAAAGACGATGTGTGGAACGGCTTTGTT
>JAQXUH010000079.1 GCA_029219885.1 Eubacteriales bacterium
GGACGCCATCCCCTACAAATAAAGCCGTACCATTTTTTATATCAACACTTAAAAGACTTACGAATAAAGAAAGTAATACACAACTTTGGCAACGCTCATATTACGACCATATTATACGCAACGATGAAGATTATTTAAATATATGGCAATATATTGAAAGTAACCCTTCAAAGTGGCAACAGGATAAATATTTTAACGGAGAAAAACAATGAAAGCAGATATACATTCCTTTGAATCAATGGCGGCATTGGACGGCGACGGAATACGCTATGCGGTGTTCTTTACCGGCTGTCCTTTGCGGTGTGCCTACTGTCATAACCCTGACACCTGGTTTAAATCGGGAAATGAATGGACAAGTGATGACCTTGTAAATAAAATAAAACGCTACAAGCCTTATTTCAAAAAAGGCGGCGGCGTAACCTTTTCAGGGGGCGAGCCTCTCTTAAATGCTGATTTCATAATCGAAACAGGCAAGCTTTTAAAGGCTGAGGGTATCAATTACGCAGTTGACACTTCAGGCAGCGTACCTTTGACCGACAGCGTCAAAAAGGCTCTTGACGGTGCTGATTTGGTAATTCTCGATGTGAAATTTTACGATGTGGAAAGCTACAAAAAATACACCAAGGGCAATTTTAATAACTTTGTTGAGATTGGAAAATACTGCACAGAAAAAGGCATCAGGCTGTGGCTTAGGACGGTTGTTGTACCTGAAATCAATGATGACGAGGAAAGCATAAAAAAGTACGCAGAGTTTTCAAAGCAGTTTAAGTTTGAAAAATACGAGCTTCTGGCTTTTCATACAATGGGCTTTTTCAAATACGAGAATTTAGGCGTTGAAAATTCACTTATCAATACGCCTGCTCTTGAAAAATCAAGACTTGAGGAGCTTCAAAAAATCCTTGACGAAAATATATAGAATTTTTGCAGTTTAATTTGTGTTGTAATAGCACTTTAAATATGGTAAAATATTCTTATTACTTAGCTGTAAAATGCTGAAAAGCGGTGAGAAAATGAAAAAAATAATATCGCTGATAATGTGTACTGTTATTCTTGTTACGGCTGTGACCGCAGTATTTCCTGCCTTTGCATTGGTGCAGGAAACGGATATTGAAAAAACGCAGATTTTAAGCAGTAATACATATTATTCATATTCGGCAGAAACTAAAACTCTCACTATCAGCGGCAGCGGTGCCGTTCCTGACTTTACAAACAGCAGCGGTGCAAGTAATTCTCAGCCGTGGGCGTTGTGGAGAAGTGACGGCTCTGTTGAGCACGTTGTCATTGAAGAGGGCATAACCTCTCTTGGTGCATACTGCCTTTACAATGTCAGCAAGGCGGATATTTCTCTGCCCTCAACACTCATAACTTTGGGCAGTTATTCAATGGCAGGCACAAGCGGCAATACCGATGTAGCTTTGCCGAGTTCAGTTAAAACTATTTCAGCTAACGCTTTTTACTATACAACAGGACTGAAAAGCATATACATTCCTGCGTCGGTAACAACGATAGGCAGGTCTGCTTTTGAAAACTGTACGGCACTTGCCAAAGTAAAATTTGCAAGCTCTAATATGCAGGTGACAATTGAAAGAAGAGCATTTTTTAAATGTGCGTCGCTGAAGTCTGTTACTGTACCTAAAAGAGCGTCTCTTGCAGATTACAGTATAGGATATTATTCTGCGTCAAGCGGCTCTGTTTACAGCGATTTTGTAATGAAAGTTTACAGAGATTCCGCTGCGTATACCTACGCAGTTAATAAAATCGTACCTTATGAGCTTATCGGCTCTATGGAGATTTTTGAGGGCGATACAATTGAGCGTACATATTATGACGACAGTATAAGCTCCGTTATGACCTTTGTGTTTACTCCGAAATCTGCGGCGAAATATACCTTATTCTCCTCCGGCGAAATTGACGTGAAGTGCGAGATGACGGATACCGCAGGTAATGTTCTGACAACGGCAGATGATGTTTCAACCTTTGACAGTAATTTTTCATTGACAGAGGAAATGCAGGCAGGACAGACGTATTATTTCAATGTCAGCAGTAACAACAATACAGGCGATTTTTCAATTTCTCTTATACCTTTTACTGTTGCTCAAATTGATGTTGATTCAGATATTATTTCCATTAGTGCTGATGAAAGAGAAAACGGATATTTTGATGTGGAAAGCCATATTGACGGCAGAAATATAACTCTCACCTTTGATACGGGATATACTGCCCAGAGCGTGTATTCAAACGGCGTAACAATTTTAGGCAAAGAGATAACATACAGCGACAGTCAGCAGTCAGCCAAGTGGCTTTGCGGCAGTCATAGCTGTTCACTTTCAGTAGGAGATGTATCTGCTTCAATACCTGTTGAAATCAATCACAGCTACGCAAAAACAGTAGTTGAGCCTACTTATAAAGAAAAAGGCTATACTGTCTATACCTGTTCGCTTTGCAAGGATACATTTTATTCCGATTATGTAAACAGTATCGGCGTTAAGGTTACGGGACGAGTAGTTCTTATGCAGGATACCGACGGCTCTCACAAGGACAATATTCCTGTTGCCATGACTAAAATTCTTGTGGCGTCAAACGAGGTCTGCACAGTAGAAAATGACGGAACATTTTTGATTTACGTTGACGCAGGAACAGAGAGTATTACTCTTTCTGAAACATACGGACTCACAAAAACAGTACCGCTTAATACCGACAGTGAAAATGTTGCAGATTTAGGGGACATTCCGTTCTTCCATTTTGACTATAACGGCGACGGATATGTTAATGCAAAAGATTTTGCAATTATAAAAAGAGTGTACGGAGTATATCCTAAAATTGAAAAGGACAGATATTTGAGCCGTGACTATAATCAGGACGGAGCTATTGACAGCAGCGACTGGTTTGATGTAGGTGCTCAAAATTTCTACACTATCGGTAAAATAACAGAAGAAATATATTGAAATAAAAGTAATTATAATATATAATACTATAAACAATTTTTTATAAGGAGACCTGCTATGAAAAAGGTTGCAATAATAATGGGCTCGGACAGCGACTTGCCTGTTGTAAGTCCCGCTATCAAACAGCTTAAGGAGTTAGGCATTGAAACTGAGGTGAGAGTTATGAGTGCTCACCGCACACCGAAAGAGGCTCAGGACTTCGCTTCCTCTGCTATCGAAAACGGCTTTGGTGTTATCATTGCCGCAGCAGGAATGGCTGCTCATTTAGGCGGTGTGCTTGCCGCTTCAACAACTCTTCCCGTTATCGGTATTCCTTGCTCCGCTAAGGTGCTTGACGGTATGGATGCTATGCTGGCTACCGTAATGATGCCTCCGGGAGTTCCTGTTGCAACCGTCGGCGTAAATGCAGCTAAGAACGCCGCTTTGCTTGCAGCACAGATTCTTGCAGTCAGCGACAGTGCTCTTATGGACAAGCTTATTGCTATGAGAGAGGATATGGCACAGCAGGTAAGAGAAAAAGATAAAGCAATTCAGGAAAAAATCAAAGAGATATAAGGAGAAACAATTATGGAAAAAAGCTTCAGCGAAAGCTACGCAGCAGCAGGTGTTGATGTAACCGCAGGCTATGAGTCTGTTGAGCTCATCAAATCACACGTTAAAAGGACAAACATTCCGGGCGTTATCGGTTCAATCGGTGGTTTCGGCGGTATGTTTGAAATCGGTGCAAAAGATTACAAAAATCCTGTTCTCGTTTCAGGAACAGACGGCGTTGGCACAAAGCTTAAAATCGCATTTCTTATGGATAAGCACGATACAGTAGGTATTGACTGCGTTGCTATGTGCGTAAATGATGTTGCCTGCTCAGGTGCCAAGCCGTTGTTTTTCCTTGACTATATCGCTTGCGGTAAGAATTATCCTGAGAAAATTGCTCAGATAGTTGCGGGTGTTGCAGAGGGCTGTGTTCAGGCAGGATGTGCTCTTGTCGGCGGTGAAACTGCCGAGCATCCGGGACTTATGCCAAATGAGGAATATGACCTTGCAGGCTTTACAGTAGGTATCGGCGAAAAGGATAAGCTTGTTTCAGGCGAAAATCTTAAGTCAGGTAACGCTCTTATCGGTGTTGCTTCATCAGGCGTTCATTCAAACGGCTTTTCTCTCGTAAGAAAGGTGTTTAATATTACTGAGGAAAGGCTCGGTATTCAGGTTGCAGAGCTTGGAAAAACTCTCGGCGACGAGCTTCTCACTCCTACAAGAATTTATGTTAAACCTCTCCTTGCACTTATGGATAAGGTTAACGTAAATGCTATCAGCCATATTACAGGCGGCGGTTTCTACGAGAATGTTCCGAGAATGTTAAAGGACGGCTATACTGCTGTTATCGAAAAGGACAAGTGCTTTAAAAAGCCTATCTTCGACCTTATTGCTCAGGAGGGTAATATTCCTGAAAGAGATATGTATAACACATTCAATATGGGTACAGGTCTTGTTATTGCAGTTGACAGCGACAAGGCAGACGAGGCTGTAAGAATTCTTGAGGAAAACGGTGAGCAGGCTGCTGTTATCGGCGAAATCAAGGCAGGCGAATTAGGCGAAAAGGGCGTTGAACTCGTATGATGAATATTGCTGTACTTGTTTCAGGCGGCGGAACTAATCTTCAGGCTCTCATTGACGCCGAGAAGAACGGCGAGATAAAAAACGGTAAAATTACCTGCGTTATCTCATCAAACCCCAACGCCTACGCTCTTGAGAGAGCAAAGCAGAATAACATCAAAACTGTAGTTTTAAATAGAAAAGACTACGACGACGTACATAAATATTCTGCCGATATGAGAGATACACTTCTTGCAGAAAAAGCGGACCTGGTTATCTATGCAGGCTTTATGACAATTCTTGACGAGCAGGTTGTTAAAGCCTTTCCAAATAAAATGATGAATGTTCATCCGGCGTTGATACCGTCATTCTGCGGTAAAGGCTTTTACGGACTTCACGTTCACGAGGCTGTTCTTGCAAGCGGTGTCAAGCTGACAGGTGCTACCGTTCATTTTGTAACAGAGGAATGTGACGGCGGACCGATTATTATGCAAAAGGCCGTTGAGGTTAAAAACGGCGACACTCCCGAAATTCTCCAAAGGCGAGTTATGGAGGAGTGCGAGTGGAAAATTCTTCCTATGGCTGCTTCTCTTTTCTGCCAAGGCAGAATAAAGGTAAACGGCAAAATTACTGAAATTATCTGAGGTGACAAAATGGAAATTAAATCTCTTGCAACAGAGCTGAATACTAATTCATATCCGGGAAGAGGAATTGTTTTAGGTAAATCAAAGGACGGCAAAAACGCTGTAATCGCATATTTCATTATGGGCAGAAGTGTCAACAGCCGTAACAGAATTTTTGAAGAAAACGACAGAGGCGGTATTCGCACTAAGGCTTTTGACGAGTCAAAGATGGAGGACCCGTCACTTATTATCTACAATCCTGTTCTTAAGCTTGATGGAAAGACAATAGTTACAAACGGCGACCAAACCGATACTATCTATGATTTTATGAAAGACGGTCATTGCTACCGCCACGCTTTGCTTACAAGAGAATTTGAGCCTGACGCACCTAACTACACACCGAGAATTTCAGGCGTTGTTAAGGAAAACGGCGACTATGTTCTGTCAATTTTAAAGTCAAATATGGGCAAACCTCAATGCCTCAGATATTTCTTTGAATATCCTGCTGAAAGCGGTCTCGGTCATTTTATCCATACATATAGATGTGACGGCAACCCTATTCCGTCTTTTGAGGGAGAGCCTACTCCTGTGGAAATTGACGGCGATATCGACAGCTTTACAAATATGATTTGGGATAATCTTAACGAGGATAACAAGGTTTCTCTCTTTACACGTTTCATCAATCTTGAAGATGGAACTGAGGAAACAAGAATTATAAATAAGAATAAATAACGATTAAAAGGGTGACTTTTATCGGTCACCCTTAAAGTGTCTTAGGAGGTATATGTATATGAAAGTATTAGTAGTAGGCGGCGGCGGAAGAGAGCACGCCCTTATCAGAAAAATCAAGGAGTCCAAAAAGGTTGACAGCGTTGCCTGCTGTCCCGGAAACGGCGGTATTTCATATGACGCAGAATGCTATAACGTTTCCGCCACAGATATTGACGGCGTTGTAAATCTTGCAAAGGAGATTAAGGCTGACTTTGTAGTAGTTGCACCTGATGACCCGCTTGTTGCAGGTATGGTTGACGCTCTTAACGATGCAGGCTTCAAAACCTTCGGCCCTAAAGCGAATGCCGCAATTATCGAGGGCTCAAAGGTATTTTCAAAAGATTTAATGCTTAAATACAATATACCTACAGCGGAATATAAGGTTTTTGATAACCCGCAGGATGTTCTTGAATATATTAAAGAGAAGAACGAATTTCCAACTGTAATCAAAGCTGACGGCCTTGCTCTCGGTAAAGGTGTAATCATTCCTGAAAGTCTTGAAGAGGCTGAAAAGGGCGTTAAGGAGATTATGGAGGATAAAATTTTCGGCGAGTCCGGAAATAATGTTGTAGTTGAGGAATTTCTCACAGGTCCTGAGGTTTCCGTTTTAGCATTTACCGACGGTAAGTGCGTTAAGCCTATGGTTTCATCAATGGACCACAAGCGTGCACTTGACGGCGACAAGGGACTTAATACAGGCGGTATGGGTACTGTTTCTCCAAACCCATATTACACCGACGAGGTTGCCAAGGAGTGTATGGAAAAAATTTTTATCCCTACAATCGAGGCTATGAACAAAGAGGGCAGAACATTTAAAGGCTGTCTTTATTTCGGCTTGATGATTACTCCAAAGGGACCTAAGGTAATCGAATATAACTGCCGTTTCGGTGACCCTGAAACTCAGGTTGTTCTCCCAAGACTTAAAACAGATATTATGGATATCTTTGAGGCAATCAATAACGAAACTCTCGCAGACCTTGACATTGAGTGGTCAGACGATGCCTGCACCTGCGTTATTATGGCGTCAGGCGGATATCCTAAATCATATCCAAAGGGAATTGAAATTACGGGACTTGAGAGCGGACAGCTTGACGGCGTTACTGTATATCACGCAGGTACTGCAATCGAGGACGGAAAGCTTGTTACATCAGGCGGCAGAGTTTTAGGCGTTACAGCTCTCGGCAAAACTCTTGACGAGGCACTTGATAAATCATACAAGGCTGTAGAAAAAATCACCTTTGAGGGTGCTCATTACAGAAAAGATATAGGACAGAGAGCCCTTAAAGCGTTAGATAAGTAAACCCAAAATAAACTTTTTCAAAAAATTACCGTTAATTTGAAAACAAAATGTTAAAATTTATGAATTTTACAAAAAGTTGTTGACAATTATACAAAACGGAATTATACTATGACCATACATTAAAAATACATTGAACAGAGGGTTATTTTATGGCAACAGTTAAGAAAAGTAAAAAGAAAGTTGTTGTGCCGATTTGCATAATTCTTGTTATCGCAATCGTTGCCGGTGTGATTTTCGGTGTTGTTAATTCCAATAGCGGTGAAGAGGTAACTCTGTATACTATCGCTACGGATGATATCCACGAATCTGTATCACTTACCGGTGAGGTTACCTCAGGTGCAGCAAAGGAGTACAAGGTCGGCTCAGTTGCAACTGTTAAAGAGGTTTTCGTAGAAGTAGGCGATGAGGTTAAAAAGGGCGATGTTCTTGCTACCTTTGATACAGAATCTCTCGATTCACAGGTTGCATCTCTTCAGTCTGCATATAACGACGCTTGCGACAGCTATGATGACGCAGTAGATGCACAGAAGCAGGCAAAGAGCAAGGCAGAATCTCTTAACAAGTCAATTACAAAGCTTCAGAAGAGAATAGACAAGATGGAAAAGGACCTTAACAAAACAACTAAGGCTACCACAACCAAAAAGTCTACCACTAAAGCTTCTACTGACACAACAAAGAGCAATCAGCAGAACGTTTCAAACATTCTTGCTACAACTACTACCAAGCCTACTACTACCACCACTCAGCCGTCAACAACAGTTGATGACGGCTCACCTAAATATGCAGTAAACGCTTCTGCATATCCAAGTGCTTTGGCAGGTACAATCACAGGCGGCGGTGTTTTCAAGCAGTCAGAGAAAACAGTCCTCAAGGCTGTTCCAAACAATGGTTACTCATTCTTCGGATGGTACACATCTAATACTGATATTATTACAGGTGCTTCACCAATCAGCTATTCACCGTCAATTGAGGTTAAGTATAACGGCACTGACGTTTTGAATTACTATGCTGTTTTCGTTGAAAATTCAGCAGGTACAGGCACAACATCACCTCAGGCAACTGTTGATGATATTGTTGCTACACTTAACACTCTCAACGAAAATATTGCATCTATCACAAATGATGTACAGACAATGACTGCTTTAACTCAGGTTGTTGCAACAACAATCAGCAACGCAATTTCCAGCGGTCAGCTTAACAACGAGGCTATTGCAAAGCTTGTAGGTGACGAGGTTTCAAAGGCAATCAAGGACGGTATTATTGATTCAACAAAGCTTCTTGTTGAGGATGACACAGCTGTTAAAATGATTGAATCTGCTGTTTCATCAATCGACTTTGCAGCTCTTGCTAAGGGCGTTTCAGATTCTGATAATGCTCAGCTTACAGCAGCACAGATTCAGCTTACTGCTCTTTACGCTCAGTATGAAATTTGCACAGCACAGGCAAGCGGTGCAGTAACAGACGCACAGAAGAAAGCAGTTGACGCTGCAAAGCAGGCTCTTGATTCAATGAAAGAGCAGCAGCAGGAAATGGCAGAGGGCTGGAAAGCAGACTTTGACGGCACAATTACCGATGTCAGCATTTCTCCTGACGGAACAACTACCGCTGTTTCTTCAGGTATTACACTTGAAAATATGAATACACTTGCTGTAACTGTAAGCCTTGGCGAATATGATGTACATAAGGTTAAGGTTGGTATGCCTGTAACAGTTACAACTGCTTATGGTACATACGACGGCGAGGTTTCATTTATCGCTCCTACCGCAACAGGCGGTTCATCATCTTCAATTCTTGACAGCGTAGGCTCAATGGCAGGCATCAGCGGCCTTTCAAGCCTTACTGATTCAGGTGCAGGTGTTGAATGTACAATTACAATTGATGACCCTGATGAAAATATAATTGTTGGCTTTGATGCCGATGTTCAGATTGAAACAGGTTCATATCTTGGCGTAACAGTAGTTCCTGTTGAGTCTATCCAGATGCAGAAGGAAGGCTCATATGTATATCTCTACAATGAGGAAGACGGAACTGTTACAAAGACATTGATTACCACAGGTGCAATTTCCGATACAGCATATGAGGTAACAAGCGGTCTTAAGCCTGGCGACAAGATTGTTGCCACACCTTCAACAGAGTATGAAGAGGACACCTTTAAGGTAAAGGTTGTTGACAGTAAGAAAAAGTAAGGAGACTTCACATTGAATATTTCAGAAAGTCTGAAAATTGCAGTAAAGTGTATTAAGGCTAACTGGATGCGAAGCCTTCTCACAATGCTTGGTATTATCATCGGTATCAGCTCCGTAATTATGATTATCGGTGCCGGTACAGGTGTAAGAGATTATATCGTAGGTCTTATTGAGGATATGGGCTCTAATGCTGTTCTTGTCAGCGTTGACGCTACTACTGCTCAGGACTCCGATTATATTACACTTGACGATGTAGAAAATATTAAGAATAAGGTTGACGGCGTTGAAAGATGCTCACCAATGCTTATGGGCTTCGGCAGAGCTACTATTGACAAGTCAGCAACAGAGGCAACTGCAATGCTTATCGGTGTAAACAGCGACGTTCAGTTTGCTTTGACGAATACATGTGAATACGGGCGATTTTTCACCGATGAGGAGTATAATGCAAATGCTCCCGTGGCGGTAATAGGTACAAATTCCGCTGATATGGCTTTCGGCTATCAGGATGTTACAAACGAATATATAACAGTTTCATCCAGCGGTAAGTCTATGAAAATCAAGATTTGCGGTGTTGCAAACATTGATGCTCTTGCAAACTCCCTTGGCGGCGGCTCCAATATGGGCGAAATATTTACTCAGGGTACCGACAAGGTTATCGTTGCTCTGTTTATGCCTTGTACCACTCTTACTCAGATTACAGGTGCAGATGCACAGCTTAGCAGCGTGTTCGTTATTGCCGAAGAGGGTTATGACTATGACGCTTTAGGTAATGCCACCGTAAACTATTTAAAGTCAGCTCACGGCAACTATTCAAACAGTATGTATACAGCTCAGAATATGGCTACATACGTTGAGATTGTTGATATCATTATGTCAGTTCTTACTGCATTTATTGCCTGCGTTGGTGCTATTTCACTTATAGTCGGCGGTATAGGCGTTATGAATATTATGCTTGTTTCCGTAACAGAACGAACGCGTGAGATTGGTATACGAAAATCTTTGGGTGCCAAGACGAAAGTCATTACTATGCAGTTCTTGACCGAGTCTATAATCTTGTGTCTGATAGGCGGTATAATAGGTGTTACCATAGGTGTTGCAGGTGCTTATGCGGCTTGCTCCTTAATTAATATTGCACCTAATATCACTTGGTGGCTTATCCTTGTTGCGTTGCTGTTCTCCAGTGGCGTAGGCCTGTTCTTCGGTATTTATCCTGCTCGTAAGGCAGCACAGATGAGCCCTATCGATGCACTCAGAAGTGAATAATTTTTAGATTTTAAAGCTGTTTCGGACGTTGGTTTGAAACAGCTTTTTATCATTTTAAAGGGTATAGACAAATTTTTTCTTTTATTATATAATGATACCTGTAATAAGATTTTTACGGTGATATTATGAAACAGTTTTTAGAAGTGGGAAAGCTTAATAATACCCACGGCATTAAAGGTGAGCTTAAAATGCTCCTTTGGTGCGACGATATAGATTATTTAAAGCAGTTTAAAACTCTTTATCTTGATGATAAGGGAGAGAAAACGCTGGAGGTTCTTTCTGTCCGTCCTCAAAAGAATATGGCTATAATCAAATTTAAAGGCGTTGATACTATCAATGATGCAGAGGCTCTCAAAGGCAAGGTTATTTACGGCGACAGAAACGATGCAAAAATTGACGAGGGTGCCAATTATATTGCCGATATCATAGGCTGTTATGTGGTGGATATTGACACGGAAGAAGAATACGGCAAGGTTGTGGATGTGGTAAATTACGGCTCCTGCGATATTTACGATATTGAATCTTGGGGCAAGCATAAGCTGATACCTGCAACAGCCGATATTGTCAAGGAGATTAATACGGAATATAAGGTTATAAGAATTAAGGCTATGAAAGGATTATTTGATGAGGATTGACATTCTTACTCTTTTTCCTGCAATGTGCGAGGCAGTAGTCAGCGAGTCTGTTATCGGTAGGGCACGTCAGGCGGGAAAGGTTGAGATTAATTGCATAGACATTAGAGATTACACCCTCGACAAACACAGGAGAGTTGACGACAAGCCCTATGGCGGCGGTATGGGTATGATAATGGCACCGCAGCCTATATATGACTGCTTTCAGTCACTTTGCAGTGAAATAGGCAGCAAACCACACCTGATTTATCTTACACCTCAGGGAAAAACGCTGACTCAGGAAAGAGTAAAAGAGCTTTCAAAGCTTGACAATATTGCACTTCTCTGCGGTCATTACGAGGGAATTGACGAGAGGGTTATCGAGGAGCTTCAGCCGGAGGAAATCTCGGTGGGCGACTACGTTCTTACAGGCGGTGAGCTTCCTGCTCTTATAGTTGCCGACGCTGTGTCAAGAATGCTTCCCGGTGTTCTCAGCGACGATGAATGTTTTGAAGAGGAGAGCCATTTTAATTCTCTCCTTGAATATCCTCAATACACTCATCCATCTGAATGGAACGGCAGAACAGTACCCGATGTTCTTCTTTCAGGTCATCACGCAAATGTGGAAAAATGGCGTAGAGAAAAATCACTACAGCGTACACTTGAAAGACGTCCCGATATGCTTGAGAACGCAGAGCTTACTAAGAAAGACAGAGAGTTCCTGTCGAATTTAAAAAAAGAATAAAAAATTATGTGTAAATTGCACAAATCAAGCCTTTTAATTTTGGTCGCAATTAACAAGTCAAACGAACTTGAGCCGAAGTTGTTGACCGAAATAATTTTGGTGGTATAATATGTAAAGAACAAAGGGAAAATAAGTTTATCCACCATATATTGTATTTTAACTGATTGAGAGGTTTTAATTATGTTCGTTAAAGATGTTAAAGTAGAAAATCAGGTTGGTCTTCACGCTCGTCCTGCAACATTCTTCATCCAAAAGGCAAATGAGTTCAAGTCATCAATTTGGGTAGAGAAGGAAGAGAGAAGAGTTAATGCAAAGAGCCTTTTAGGTGTTCTTTCTCTCGGCATTATGGGCGGAACCGATATCAGAATTATTGCTGACGGTTCTGACGAAGAGGCTGCTGTTGAGGGTCTTGTTGCTCTTGTTAAGTCAGGCTTTACAGAGTAATTTATTTGTATTTCGATTTTATTTGCACAGTATTGTTTTTCTGCGATACTGTGCTTTATTTTTTGCTGACTTTATGATAAACTAAAGATATGTGAGGTGATACTGTGACCGAAAAGGAGCTTAGAAAAAAAGCAATGGCACTTCCGCTTCAGCCCGGAGTGTACATTATGAAAAATAAGGATAAAAAAATAATCTACATCGGCAAGGCAAAAAAGCTGAAAAACAGAGTTTCCTCTTATTTCGGCTCACATTCAAATCATTCTCTTAAGGTTATCAGAATGGTGGAGAATGTTGACGATTTCGACTATATTCTCTGCGGCAGCGAGTTTGAAGCTCTTGTGCTTGAATGCTCACTTATCAAACAGCACCAGCCGAAATATAACATTCTTCTTAAAGACGATAAGGGGTATAACTATATAAAAATCACAAAAGGCGAATTTCCTCGAATCAGCGAATGTAAGCGAATGGATGATGACGGTGCAACGTATATCGGGCCGTATACGTCTAACTTTTCCGTCAAGCAGGCAGTTGAGGAAACGCTGAAAATATTTAAACTGCCGAGATGCAGTAAGCAGTTTCCTCGTGATTACAAAAAAAGCCGTCCTTGCCTTAACGGCTTTATGGGACTTTGCTCCGCACCATGTGCAGGACGCATAACTCAACAGGAATATGCAAATAATGTTAAAGACGCTGTGTCGTTTTTGAAAGGCGGCAGCGTTAAAGCAGTTAAAGAAATGGAGGCTCAGATGCTGGAGCTTTCGGAAAATTTGCAGTTTGAAGAGGCGGCAAAGCTCCGGGACAGAATTAAGTCTATAAAAAATCTTGAGGAAAAGCAGAAAGTAGTTTCAATAAATGTTCCTGAAGAAGACGTTTTCGCTCTTGTAAATTCAAATAAAAAGGCGTGCTTTGAGGTTATCCGATTTGAACACGGAAAGCTCACCGATTCTGAATTCTGGCTTATTGATGCTGTGGATAATCTCCCTCAAGCAAGATTTGAGCTTATTGAACGTTACTACTCAATGAGAGACAGAATACCGTCACGAATTGCCGTTGACGGAGAAATTGAGGATGAGGAGCTTCTCAAGGAATTTCTGGAGAGTAAGCGAGAAAAGAAAGTTGAATTTATTCATCCGCAGAAAGGTGAGCATCTTTCTATCGTCAATATGTGTATTCAAAACGCCAACGAGCATTTGGCACAGCAGCAGGGACGCCTTGGCAGAGAGCTTGCTGCTCTTGAGGAGCTAAGACAGCTTTTAGGCCTTGAAAAGCTCCCTGAATATATTGAATCTTACGATATTTCTCATACTTTCGGTGCAGACAACGTGGCAGGTATGGTTGTTTTCCATAACGGCAGACCGATGAAAAGTGCCTACAAACGCTTTGCAATAAAAGGCTTTGACGGGCAGAATGATGTGGGCTCAATGCAGGAGGTTTTGACAAGACGTTTTAACCATTACTACAATGACGATGAGGGCAGTACCTTTAAAATTCTTCCCGATTTAATTCTTCTTGACGGCGGAGAGCCTCAGGTCAATGCGGTAATGCCTGTTATTTCTTCAATGGGACTGAATGTTCCTGTATTCGGTATGGTTAAGGATAATAAGCACCGAACAAGAGCTATTGCCTTAAACGGCGGCGAAATTGAGATAAATTCCCACCGACAGGTGTTCACTCTCGTGTCATCAATTCAGGAGGAAGTGCACCGCTTTGCAATTTCCTACCACCACAATAAGCATAAAAAGAGCACTCTTTCCACCTCTCTTACAAAAATTGACGGCATAGGCGACGCTAAAGCAAAGGCACTTTTAAAGCATTTTAAAACAGTTACCGCAATTAAAGAAGCAGAGCCTGAAGCTCTTGAGGCGGTCAGCGGAATAAGCAAAAAAAATGCAGAGGATATTTATAATTTTTATCACAAATTGTAAAAAATACAGTAAATCATCTTGACTAATAAATATCTAATTTGTATAATGGTATGTGATTAGTAGATTGTCTGATAGTGTTTCAGACGATTATTGAGGGCTTTTAAATGATGCGTGTTATTACCGGCACCGCAAGGGGAAGACGGCTTGAAACTCTTCCCGGCGAGGATGTCACAAGACCTACAACTGAATCGGTTAAGGAAGCACTGTTTTCTATGATACAGTTTGAGCTTGAGGACAGTAGAGTGCTTGACCTTTTTGCAGGCTCAGGGCAGCTTGGTATTGAGGCTCTTTCAAGGGGTGCAAGTCATTGTACCTTTGTGGAGAATAACAGGCAGGCTATGCAGATTACCAAAAATAATGTGGCTCATTGCAGGCTTGAGGATAAGGCAAAATTTGTTATGTCCGACGCACAGAGCTTTCTTGCTATGAAGAATAATTTTGACATTGCCTTTCTTGACCCACCATATAAGCAGGGAATTATTGAGGGCTGCCTTAATAAGCTTCTGCCTATGATGTCCGAGGACGGCGTAGTTATCTGCGAAACCTCCCGTGACGAGAATTTACCTGAAAGTATTTCGGGCTGGTATGCCGACAGAGTGAGAAGCTACGGCAAAACAAAGCTTACGCTTTACAGGAGGGAAGACTAATATGAGAATTGCTGTCTGTCCCGGTAGCTTTGACCCTGTTACTCTCGGCCATGTGGATATTATTGAAAGGGCGGCCGACCTTTTTGACAAGGTGATTGTCCTTGTTATGAGCAACAGCTCAAAAAAGCCTATGTTCACTCTTGACGAAAGAGTGGAGCTTATTAAAAAGTGTGTTACTCGACCTAATGTTGAGATTGATACATACAGCGGACTTCTTGTTGATTATGCAAAGGCTCACGACGCTGTGGCTATTGTCAAAGGCCTCAGAGCTGTGTCTGATTTCGATTATGAATTTCAGCTTGCACTAATCAATAAAAGTCTTTATCCAAAAATCGAAACTCTGTTTCTTCCGGCAAAAGGAGAAAATATGTTCCTTTCCTCAAGTATGGTTAAGGAGGTATGCTCTCTTGACGGTGACATTTCCGCCTTTGTGCCGAAAGAGGTAGTAAACGATATTTATTTAAGATGTAAAGGAGACGGTTCAAATGACTAATACAGATATTTTACTTGAAGATTTAGAGGACGTTCTCGATGACGCTACCTCAATACCCCTCAGCAAAAAATACGCAGTAGATATTGACAAAATCAAGACTATCATCGAGGATATCCGCCTTAACACTCCTCAGGAGACAAAGCAGGCTAAAGCCATCGTTGATTCAAGAAACAGCATTATCGAAGAAGCTAAGAAGGAAGCAGCAGACATCGTAGCAAAGGCACAGGAGCAGGCAAGAGAGCTTGTTGCACGTGACCAGATTACACAGACTGCACAGGCTGAGGCTGCTGACATTATCGCTAAGGCAAAGGCTCAGGGCGATTCTTATGTTGCAGATGCTCAGAATCAGGCATCTGAAATTCTCGGCAACGCTACAAATCAGGCTAACGAGATGGTTACTACCGCTCAGAATAAGTCAAGAGAAATGCTTACTGCCGTTAACAATTACGCAGATGATACCCTTCTTGCTATCGACGATTCTCTCTATAAAGCTCTTTCAGACGTCAGAAGAATTCGTCAGGGCATTATGGAAAGCCAGAATAAGGGCAAGAAAAACGGCTGATTTTAACAGAATTTACACGAAGGCTTGGATATTTTCCAGGCCTTTTTTCTGTTATCAGGGGAATAAATCGGCATTATTTTGCAGTAACTCTGCATTATTAATTAAATATATAATATATAAATATATCCAATTTTCTTGATTTTAAGGCGTAATTGTGATAGGATAACAAGAAGACAAATATTAAAACTACTTTCAGTAAAAGAGGTAATATAAAAATGAGATCAGATTTAATCAAAAAGGGTCCGTCAAGGGCTCCTCATCGTTCACTTTTAAGAGCTCTCGGCATTGATGAGCTTGAAATGGGCAGACCGTTTGTTGCTGTTGTTAATTCAAAGAGCGACTATATTCCTGGCCATATGCATCTTGACAAGATTGCAGAGCAGGTTAAGGCAGGTATCAGAAATGCAGGCGGCGTTCCGTTTGAGTTTAACACTATCGGCGTATGCGACGGTATTGCTATGAACCATAAGGGTATGAAATATTCTCTTTGCTCAAGAGAGCTTATTGCAGATTCTATCGAGGTAATGCTTACTGCACATCCTCTTGACGCAATCGTGTTTATCCCTAACTGCGACAAGATTGTTCCCGGTATGCTTCTTGCTGCGTGCAGACTTAATCTGCCTTGTATCTTCATCAGCGGCGGTCCTATGCTTCCGGGTAAGAGCACAGAAACTACTAACAGAATCGGTCTTTCCGAGCAGTTTGAGTATGTTGGTGCAAATTCAGTAGGTAAAATGAGCGACGAAAATCTTGAGTCCTGTGCATTTACCGCTTGCCCGACCTGCGGTTCATGCTCAGGTATGTATACTGCAAACTCAATGAACTGTCTGACTGAAACTATCGGTATGTCACTTCCGGGCTCAGGTACAATTCCTGCTGTTATGAGTGCAAGACTTCGCCTTGCTAAAATGGCAGGTGAGAGAGTTATGACTCTCCTTAAAGAGGACATCAAGCCATCTGACATTATCACCGAAAAGGCTATTGAAAACGCTATGCGTACAGATATGGCTATCGGCTGTTCAACAAATACTATTCTTCATCTTACTGCTATTGCTCACGCAGCAGGTCACGATATCGACCTCAGCGACCTTGACGCATACGGCAGAAAGACACCGCAGATTTGTAAGCTTAATCCTGCATCATCTGTATTTATTACAGACCTTAACGATGTAGGCGGTATTCAGGCTGTTATGAAAGAGCTTGCAAGAGGCGGTATGATTAATACTGACGCATTGACAGTAAGCGGAACTGTTGCTGACAGAATTGCCGCTGCTCCTGACGCTGACGGCGAAATTATACATACACTTGAAAATCCGTTCTCTGCTGACGGCGGTATCGCTGTTCTTACAGGTAACCTTGCAGAAGAGGGTGCTGTTGTTAAGAAGGGTGCTGTTGCTCCTGAAATGATGCAGCACAAAGGTCCTGCAAAGTGCTACAACAGTGAGGAAGAGGCAATCGAGGCTATCACAGGCGGTAAGGTTGTTGCAGGTGATGTTGTTGTTATTCGTTACGAGGGTCCAAAGGGCGGTCCCGGTATGAGAGAAATGCTTTCACCAACCTCTGCTATTATCGGTATGGGACTTGGCTCATCTGTTGCACTTCTTACTGACGGCCGTTTCTCAGGTGCTACAAGAGGTGCGTCTATCGGTCACGTAAGTCCTGAGGCTGCAATGGGCGGTACAATCGCTCTTGTTGAGGACGGCGACGAAATCGAAATTGATATTCCTGCAAGAGTTCTCAGAGTTAATGTTTCCGACGAGGTTCTTGCTGAAAGAAAGGCTAAATGGCAGCCTCCTGTTCAGGAGCTTTCAGGCTATCTCAAGAGATATGCTCAGCACGTAACAAGCGGTTCAAAGGGTGCAGTTTTTGAAGACTGATTTCCGGAGATTTAGGATATGAGTGAGAAAAGCGGAAAAAGTAAATCTAAGGGTAAGAATATTGTTAAGGACTATGTTCTGTCTACTGTAATATTCTTAGTTATCGCTCTAGCTGTAACTGTTGCAGTAATTTTTGCCGCAATGAAACCGGTAACATCACTTGTTCACGAGGCAGAAAACGCCGCCTCAATATCTGTGGGTGATGTTCAGGTTAAACCTGCAAAGGAAATGACGGCATTTGATTATGACACTACCGAATACGGAACATATGTAGCAAGAATTGTCTGCGAGGACAGAGGTCTTGATACAGCAGTTTATCGTGGCCTTAACAGGGCGTCCACAAGATGCGGTGCAGGCCTTTCAGGCAAAGGTGCGTTCTTTACCGATGACGATACCGCCATCGCAGCAGGCTGTGACGAAACATATTTTTCAGCCTTGAAGTACGTGGAAAAAGGCGATGTTATAACTGTTTTTACGGCAGATACAGTTGTCAAATATAAAGTGTCCGACGCTTATTATGATACGGACGATACTGATTTTGACAGCTTGCAGGGTGATTTGGTGCTTTATTCCGTTTTCTCTGAATTTTCCGATAACGCAGGCAAATGCTATTACGTTTTTGCAGATAAAATAAGTCAGGAGGGCAATTGATTATGGGTAACCGCTCTCACGACACAAAGGGCAATATCAGAGCAAGAGCAGTGCTTTCTTTTCTGCTTTTTGTGATGATAGTGATTTTAAGTATTTCAATTTGCGGTAAGGCTTTTTTCGTCAACGCTTCGTATATTGAAAAAAAGCTCGACAGTTATAATTATTCCACAGAATACAGAACTGATATTGCTCAGTACACAGAAGATATTTTCGTTAAAAACGGTATTCCTGCCGACAATGTGAAAAATATAATTACACAGGAAACGGCTCAGGGCTTAACCGAGGCATATATCAACAGCATTATTAAAGCTAAGGTTGGTTATACTGCCGATACTGTGGGTCAAAAAATCGACGAAATGAAGTCTTCGCTTAAGGATGAAATTAAAGCTCAGCTTAAAAATACAGACTACAAATATAATGACGAGGCGGCAGGAAAAATAGTAGACAAAATCGGCAATTACGCTGACGAAAGACTGACTATTCCGGCGTCTAATTATTTAGAGGCTCTTGTCAATATCGCACCTGTGGTATTTTCTGTAATTTTAGGCTTGTCGGCTTTCCTTACAGTAGGTCTTGTGCTGATTATATATTTCCTCGGTGCAAAAAGATACCGCAGCGTAAGGGCTATCGGTATCAGCTTTATGACGGCTGGATTTTATGATTTGATTTTATCGCTGATTGTTGTTATAATATCCAAGCTTAAAACAGTTGATATCTTTCCGCTGTATCTCAGGTCGGCATTTATGAGCTATGTAAACGGCTGTATCGGTGCCGTTGCGGTAACAGGTGCAATTCTTCTTTTGATTTCACTTGTGATTATTACAATTGTTTGGAAGATGAAAAGAAACGAAAAATAAAAGGCGGTGCTTTTATGGATAATGATGTTGCGATTTCAGTCAACAATGTCACTATGTCATTTATTCTCAACAGAGAAAAGGTGGACAACCTTAAGGAATACACTATTAAGCTTTTAACAGGAAAGCTTAAATATAATAAATTTGATGCTTTAAAGAATATTAATTTTGAGGTAAAAAAAGGTGAGCATCTTGCTATTATGGGACTTAACGGTGCCGGCAAGAGTACACTTCTCAAAACAATAGTAGGCGTATATAAGCCAACTTCGGGAACGGTTAAAAAGCATGGCGTTATTGCACCCCTCTTGGAGCTTGGTGCAGGCTTTGACGGCAACTATTCAGGCAGGGAAAACATCTTTCTTTACGGTGCAATTCTCGGCTATGACAGAGAATATATCAAGTCAAAATATGACGAGATTATTGAGTTTTCCGAGCTTGGAGATTTTATTGACGTTCCTGTTAAAAATTATTCCAGCGGTATGAAAGCACGTCTCGGCTTTTCAATCGCCACAGCAGTTGAGCCTGATATTCTTATTCTTGACGAGGTTCTGTCTGTAGGCGACGCAGGCTTTAAAAAGAAAAGTCTTGCTAAGGTTAAGTCACTTTTTGACAAGGGCGTAACAGTTCTTTTCGTTTCTCACAGCATTGACCAGGTTAAGGCTATATGCGATACGGCAATTCTTCTTGAGCACGGCGAAATTATTGCTCAGGGCAGCGTTGACGAGGTTACTGCGGTTTACGAAACAAAGGTTAAAAAGCCAAAAAAGGAAGCTAAAAAACCTGCCGAGCCAAAGAAAGAAGAGCCAAAGGCGGAAACAAAAAAAGAGCCGAAGGCAGAGGCTAAAGAAGAAGTTAAGGCTGATGCTGAAAAGGCTAAACAGGATAATAAATAATATAATTCCCCAACCGATTCAGGCTGGGGATTTTTGATAAGAGATTAGATTATGAAAATTTTACTTATTGCAGATGTGCACAACAGGCCAAAGGGCAGCCGTGAAACTCTCGAAAAATTAGAAAGAGTCATAGCTGATACAGAATGTGATTTGATTGTGTTTTTAGGTGATATTGTTCACGGTCCCGACACTCACGAAAATTATGAACACTATCTCAGGCAGGTCCTTGATTTAACAGGCGACAAGCCATTCGCTACAGTATTCGGTAATCACGATGACGAGTGTGAAACTACAAAGGACGATATACTTTCGGTTATAAAAAGCTATAAAAATTCCCTAACCGACGGCAGAAATTATGCTATCAATATGATGGGTGAAACGCTGATTTTCCTTGACAGCGGTTCATATTATGACGGCGAGGGAAGCTTTTATGATACAGTAAAGCCGGAGCAGATTGAGTTTGCGAAATCTCAAGTGAACGGCGGCAAAGCAATCGTCTTTCAGCATATTATTGTGCCTGATATTATGTCTGCTTTAGACAGGTCGATAATATATAAACCCAAATCTGTTTTGGCAAAAGGCGGATTTTACAGATTTAAAAAGAGTATTTCCTACAGCGGAAAGTTAGGGGAGCTGCCGTGCCCTCCTGATATCAACACAGGCGAGCTTGAGAGCCTTGCACCATATGTTAAAGCGATGTGTTTCGGTCACGACCACAAGAACACCTTTGAGCTTGATATGATGGGCGTGCGTCTTATTCAGTGTGCAGGCAGCGGCAGCAATTCCTATGACAAAAAATGCCCCTCAACTGTCAAACTGCTGGATACAGAAACTCTTGATACAAAACTAATTTATGTTTAAACTAACAGTATTTTACGAAAGGAGGCGGCAAAATGAGATGGATGCCTGTGCACGAAAAGGTTAAAGTGCCTGTTTTGAAAAATCTTTGGTGGGCGGCTAAAATTCTTTTTAAAGCGGATAAGTGGTTTTTGATAAGCGGGATTCTATCTCAATGTGCCACCGACTTTTTCAGGCTGTTTGTTCAGGGAGTGCTGTTTTTAAAGGTACTGCTTTCTGTTATCGAGGGCAACGGTTCTTTTGAATATTATGTAAAAAATCTTGTGCTGTTTCTTGTTATTGGACTTGTGACGGAAATCATCTCCGTTTGGGGCGACTATGTTACAAATGTTAATCAAAAAAAGATTTTCAAAAACCTCAACAATATGATTTTTGAAAAGGCGTCATCTGTTGATATCAGCTGTTACGAGGACCCTGAATTTTACGACAAATATCAGCGTGCTACTGATATTCTTACCGGCGGATATTTCATTATGTACTCTTGGGACTTGTCTTTGGTGGCAGGTGCGGTACTTGCGTTTGTATCCGTTATTACGGTTATTACGTCTATTGACCCTGTGTATCTTCTTTTCTTACTGCCTGTAATTTTGGTGTTCGTTGTGGAAATTTTCAAAAGCAAGGTGTTTTATGACCGCGACCTTGAAATGACAACTAACCAAAGAGTGAAGTCATATACCCAGAGGACAGTTTATTTAAAAGAATTTGCAAAGGATATAAGAACGTCAAATATATTCAGCGTCATAAAATCACGATTTGAAAATGCAATCAACCGAAATATTGAAATCATAAAAAAGTACGGAGTAAAGCTTTTTATCTTTGATATGGCGAGCACCTTTTTCGGCGAGCTTATACCTACTATCGGCACCTATGCTTATGCAGGTTATCAGTTTGTGTTTACAAAGGCACTTGACGTTTCAGGATTTTCGGTGGTGCTTTCCTCAATAAATTCCGTCAGGACTTCTGCCTTGAATATTGCGGAAAGTTTTGCGGAGCTTTCACAGTCGGCACTCTATTTCCAAAATCTCCGTGACTTTTTTGAGTATGAAAGTAAAATTACATCAGGGGATGAAATTCCGGGAGAATTTGAAAGTCTTGAACTTAAAAATGTTTCTTTCAAATATCCGTCGGCAGAAAACTATTCTTTAAAAAACGTCAGCCTTAAAATTGAAAAGGGGCAGACAGTTGCGGTGGTAGGCGTCAACGGAGCAGGAAAAACAACTCTTGTTAAGCTTCTTCTTCGCTTTTACGATGTAACTGACGGCGAAATTCTCTATAACGGCAGGAATATCAAAGATTATGATGTTGCAGAGTACAGAAAAAGGTTTGCCACAGTTTTTCAGGACTACAAAACCTTTGCCCTTTCGGTAAATGAAAATGTAATCTGCCACGAATGTAACGATGACGAAAAGGAGCTTGCTCGGCAGGCGTTAATTAAAAGCGGTGCTTGGGATAAAATCAAAACACTTCCAAATAAGGGCGACACAGTTCTAACAAGAGAATTTGACGAAAACGGCACAGGACTTTCAGGCGGTGAAACCCAGAAAACTGCGGCGGCAAGAATATTTGCAAGAGATTTCGATATTGCAATTCTTGACGAGCCGTCTTCAGCTCTTGACCCTATTGCCGAGTATAAAATGTACGAAAGCCTTATTTCCGCTACTGAAAATAAAACGGTAATTTATATTTCTCACAGGCTGTCAAGTGCGGTACTGTCAGATGAAATTTTTGTATTCGGAAAAGGTGAGCTTCTTGAAAGCGGTTGCCACAGCGAGCTGTTGAAAAATGACGGCGAGTACAGTCGGATGTTCAAGCTTCAGGCTTCTGCCTACAAGGAATAATTTATAAAAATTTTAAACAGGAGGTGACAAAAAGTGAGCAGTAAAAGTAAAAATGCAGAAAAAGAGCATTCAATGATTTCAAATGTGATTTATTTCATAGCATTGATGTTTAAGCTTTCTCCGGGACTTGTAATCGGCGAACTGCTTTGGGGCATTGTTACCACTTTGCCCTCAAGAATCATATCGGTTCTCGGCGTAAAATATATTATTGATGTCGTTTCCACCGAAAATCCTGCACAAAAAATAATCAGGGCGATTGTAATTATTGCACTTATTCTGATTGTCAGCAAAACTGCGGCGTTTCTTTTCAGGGAATTTTACTGGAATACTGCAAAGGAAAAGGCGTACAAGGGACTTAACGAAACTCTTTACGAAAAGGCGAAAGCCCTTGACCTTTCTTCGTATGACGACCCTCATTTTTATAACAGCTTTATCCTCACTATTGAGTCATCCTCCGATAACATTCAAAATGTTTTGGGTCTTGTGCGAAATTATCTTACCGAGCTTGTGTCACTTGTTACAATCGGAACAATTATTTTGACAATCGACCCTGTATGCCTTTTGATTATTCTTGTGATTATTGCAGTTTTTACTCCTATCAGCAAGAAAATCGGCACGCTCCAATCTCAAAGACGAATCGACAATAACAGACTTCACAGACGTGCAGATTATTTTGCAAGAATATTTTATCTTCAAGATTACGCAAAAGAAGTGAGAATGAATGATATTAAACCTCTTCTTATCAGCAGGTACAATGACGCTGCTCAGGAGGTCTGCGACAATCAGGAAAAATATGTAAGAAAAATTGATATTGCCTATTTCATACAGGAAACAGGCGTGCAGATTATTGGCTTTATGTTTATTCTGCCGTTCTATCTCGGCTACTGCGTTCTTGAAACTAAAACTCTCTCCGCAGGTGATTTCGTCGCAACATTTAATGGTGCATTTTCAATTGCCTCATCCTTTGCATTTTTAACCGTAACTGCGGTGAGAAATTTCTCCGAGCGAGGAAAGATGATAGAAAAGTACAGGGAATTTTTAAAGACTGACAGCAAAATCAAAGACGGCGAAAAGGTTGCCGAGGTTGCAGAGCCAAAGACCATTGAGGTGAAAAACCTTTCATTTACTTATCCGGGAAATTCTCAGCCTACGCTGAAAAATATAAATCTCACCATAAAGCCTTATGAAAAAATTGCACTTGTAGGCTACAATGGTGCAGGAAAAACTACACTGACAAATCTGCTTCTCCGCCTTTATGACGCCACAGAGGGTGAGATTGACATTGACGGAATTGATATCAAAGATGTGACAGTAAAATCTCATCGTGACCGATTTGCAGGTGTATTTCAGGACTTTCAGCTTTTTGCCTGTTCCCTTGGTGAAAACGTGGCACTTGATAAAGATTTTGACGCTGACAGAGTAATTCAGTCCCTTAAGCACAGCGGATTTGATAAACCTCTCAAAAACGGCGTGAACACAGAGCTTCTCCGTGAATTTGATGACGAGGGCGTAATGACTTCCGGCGGCGAGGCACAGAAAATTGCCATTGCCCGAGCTTTTTATAAAAAATGCCCTTATGTAATTCTTGATGAGCCGTCGGCAAATCTTGACCCTGTTGCAGAGTATAATCTCAATCAGGCAATGCTTGACGCCGCTCACGACAAGACGGTTATTTTTATTTCTCACCGACTTTCAACAACTATAAACGCCGATAAAATTTATGTTATGGAAAACGGCGAAATTATCGAAAGCGGCAGCCATACGGAGCTTATGGAGCAAAACGGCACCTACGCCTATATGTTCAATCTCCAGGCAGAAAAGTACAGAAAAGGGTAAACAAAACTCCTTAACGGTAAGTCCGTTAAGGAGTTTTCTTATTTTGTATGATTGTTTATGGTTTCGTAATCAACATACTGCTGACCTGCCTTTGGCTCATTTCCTGTTTTAGCCTCAATCATTTCCGATACAGTAACGATTTGATAGCCTTTTTCAATAAGCTTCGGCACTATCTTTTCAACAGCGTCTGCGGTGCTTGGATATATATCGTGCATTAAAATTATTGCACCGTCATACGCCTGATTGATTACATTTTTGTATATCTTTTTAGCATTCTTTGAACGCCAGTCCTCTGTGTCAATAGACCAGTAGGCGAGAGGCATACCCTCTTTTTTGCACTCGTTTCTGATTTCTGCCGTCAGATTTCCACCGGGACAACGGAAAATATCAGGGGACTTGCCACAGTATTTCTTTATCCTTTTGCTTGCCTTGCTGATGTCGGAAACAGTAACATTTTCGCCGTAATGGGTGTGGTCATAGGTGTGGTTGCCAAGCTCACAGCCCAGAGCAATTTCCCTTTGCAGAAGCTCTTTCGTTTCGTTGTTTACACGCTCGCCCACCATAAAAAATGTAGCTCTTGCATTGTACTTTTCAAGAACATCGAGTATTCTTGCCGTAGTATTTTCTCCGTCGCTTGTAAATGCAGGGCCGTCATCAAATGTGAACGCTACCATAGGCTTGTTAGGGTTTATGTTGCCTATGTGCAAATCTTTTTTGTTAATTACCGTGCTTGAAATATTTCCCCAGCTGCCGTAAATTTTCTCTCCGTTATCGTCAAGATACGCTCTGCCTTTAACAAAATATGTATCTCCCGGATTTAAGCCGTCAAGGGAAATATTACGTGTCTGCCTGTCATCAATATCAATTTGCACAGGCTCCGGGAAATCACTGCTTTTGTCATATTGAATTTCGTAGCCTGCAAGATTTTCTCCTGCATCCCACTCAACAGACAAAATTCCTTTACTGCCTGAAAAAGCACTGACCTCAAGTGCGTCGGGAAGAGAATATACTCTTACACTCTGTGCAGTTTTGCTCTCATATTCCTTATTGAAGTAATTTCTGTACGCACAGACCTTTATGTCATAAACGGTTGCACCGCCTAAATCCTTGATTTTAAAGGAACAGGCGTCACCGCTCTGAGTTTTACCGAGTCTTTTGTATTTGCCCGCATCCTGCGACGGTCTGCTGTTTTTGCAGTAGATATAATAGCCGTCTGCTTTTTTTACCTTATCCCACTTTATAAGGATGGAGTCGGACGAATTTGATTCCATAGCAACTCCGCTGACAGCCTTGACCTCCTGATTGCTGACAATACCGATGGCCGCTGCTGCGGAAACTACAATTACGACAATAAGAAGAACTGATATGAGCCTTATCTTCTTTGCCAATAACTCATCTCCTCAAGAAATTTGTAACTTTAATATAACACTTAAATTTTAAAAGTCAACATAATGTGACAAAAAAACGAAAAATGTTTAAAAATCGGTAAAAATCTGTCATTTTTTTGACAAATTTTTCAAAATTCAAAATTTGTAAAATTTATAATTGACCTTGCTATAACAAAGTGTTATTATATCAAGCGGAAAACTATATACTTATATGTTATTGTATAATTTAAAATATTAAGAAAGAGGTAGTTAGATGGAAAAAATGATTTTTATCTTGATTGCATTTCCTTTTGTAAGTGCTTTGCTTCTTAGCATTTTCAAGAATAATGTGGTCAGACAGATTGTCACCTACATCAGCAGTGCCGCAATTATCGGCGTGGCAGTTGCTTTTGCAGTAAGCTTCTTCTCAGGAGGCAGTCAAGCTGTGGGCTTCTTGACTCACACTCCTGTGATTAACGAGGCAATGCTGGCAATTGAAGTATTTTTAATGGTGCTGGTTTTTGTGCTGAGCATCAAGTACAAAAAGGTATATATTTCTCTGCTTTCAATTGCACAGACCGGTTTAATGCTTTGGTATGAGCTTGGCGGTCACGCACCTGAAACAGATACATATAAGATGTACGTTGACCAGCTTACCGTAATTATGGTTCTTATCGTTGCAATTGTCGGTACGCTAATAACAGTTTATGCTTGTGGGTATATGAAAGATTACCACAATCACCATAAAGAATTTATGGACAGAAGAAGATATTTCTTCTCACTCCTTTATGTATTCCTTGGTGCAATGTTCGGTCTCGTTCTTTCAAACAACATTATCTGGATGTATTTCTTCTGGGAGATTACAAGCGTTGTATCTTTCCTGCTTATCGGATATACAAGAACAGACGAGGCTATCAACAACTGCTTTAAGGCTCTTTGGATGAATCTTCTCGGCGGCTGCGGTTTTGCAGTAGGTATTGTTCTTCTCGGTATGAATTTCGGCGTTGAGGACTTCCAGACACTTATCAATTTCGACGGAGCAGTAGTTGTAGCACCTGTTATCCTTATTGCGTTTGCAGCTCTTACTAAGAGTGCACAGCTTCCTTTCTCAAGGTGGCTCCTTGGTGCAATGGTTGCTCCTACACCATCATCTGCACTTCTTCACAGTGCAACAATGGTTAAAGCAGGCGTATATCTTCTTTTGAGATTATCTCCTGTTCTTCACGGCACATATGCAGGTTCAATGGTAAGTACTATCGGCGGATTTACTTTCCTTATTATGTCAATGCTTGCTATAACAGTCAGCGACGGTAAAAAGGTACTTGCTTATTCTACTATCTCAAACCTCGGACTTATTACTGCCTGTGCAGGCGTAGGTGCTGAGGAAACTATTTGGGCAGGTATGTTCCTTCTCACTTTCCACGCTGTTTCAAAATCTCTTCTTTTCCAGACTGTTGGTGCTATCGAAAACTCCACAGGCTCAAGAGATATCGAAACAATGCACGGACTTGTTCGCCGTCATCCGTATCTTGCTTGGACACTTGTTATCGGTATTGCAGGAATGTTCCTTGCACCGTTTGGTATGCTCTTCTCAAAGTGGGCGGCTCTCAAGGCATTTATCGACAGCGGCTCAATCTTGCTTGTATTGTTTGTATGCTTTGGTAGTGCAACAACTCTCCTTTACTGGATGAAGTGGATTGCCACCGTTCTCGCATCAAAGAACAATGACGTTAAGGCTAAGAACACCACATCTGCAAATCAGTGGGTATCAATTCTTATTCACTCTGCTGCAATGATTCTTCTTTGCTTTACATTCCCATATATTTCCGACAACGTAATTATGCCTTACATTGATACTGTGTTTACTAACGCATCTCAGGTAATATCTAAGGATAATATGATAATTATGATGATTATGCTTGTTGCCATATTCGCTGTTCCGATTGCCGCTTGGGCAGGAGCAAAGCACACAGACTATCGCAAGGCTAACAGATATATCAACGGTGTTAATGCCGGTGACCAAATGAACTATATTGACTCAGCCGGAGAGAAAAGACGTTTCTTCCTTGCTAACTGGTATATGGAGGATATCTTCGGTGAGAAGAAGCTGTGGCTTCCGTCAGTCATCATTTCTATTGTTATTATTACAGTAATGACGATAATCGCAGTAGGAGGTGCATTATAATGGAGATGTCTTGGAGAATTGTTTTAAGTATCGCAGTGTACCTTGTTTTTGCACCGCTTTTAGGCGGTCTTACATCAGGCTTTGACAGAAAAATTACTGCACGAATGCAGGGCAGACAGGGACCTCCTCTTCTTCAGCCTTTCTATGATGTAGCAAAGCTTCTTAAGAAAGAAACTGTTGTTGTAAACCACGTGCAGATTTTCTATCTTGCAATTTATCTTGTATTCGTAATTTTCACAGGCTGTCTTTTCTTTGGCGGATATGATTTGCTCCTTGTTTTCTTTGCACTTACAACTGCCGATATGTTCCTTGTACTTGCGGCAACAAGCAGCCATTCACCGTATTCAAATATGGGTGCAAACCGTGAGATGATGCAGATGCTTGCATCTGAGCCTATGATGCTCCTTACAGCAGTGGGCTTCTATCTTGCAACAGGCTCATTCAAGGTTAAGGATATTGTGGCTCACGACGGCCATATTGCGGCAATGTATCTTCCGGGCGTTTTTGTAGGATTTATTTTCATCCTTACAATTAAGCTCAGAAAGCATCCGTTCGACCTTTCTACAAGCCACCACGCACATCAGGAAATGGTTAAGGGTATTACAACAGAATTTTCAGGTCAGATGTTTGCAGTAGTTGAAATTGCACATTGGTATGAAAATATCTTCCTTATGGGTGTAATTGCTCTGTTCTTCTTCAATTCAAATTGGTGGTCTGCAATAGTTGCTCTTGTTGCTATCGCCGTTTCATATTTCGTATTGATACTTGTTGATAACACTAACGCAAGAATGAAGTGGCAGTTAATGTTCAGAAACTGCTGGATTACTACATTGATTATCGGTGCAGTAAACATTTTCATTCTCGATGTATTTGTTAAGGGGGTATAATTATGGCAGATGTTACAAAATCACCTTGGATAATGCACTATGACGGCTCAAGCTGTAACGGCTGTGATATTGAGGTTCTTGCCTGCCTTACTCCTGTGTATGATGTTGAGCGTTTCGGCGTTATCAATACAGGTAACCCAAAGCACGCCGACATTCTTCTTATAACAGGTTCTGTAAACGAGCAGAACAAAGATGTTGTAAAACAGATTTACGAGCAGATGACTGAACCTAAGGTTGTTTGTGCAATCGGTATTTGTGCCTGCAACGGCGGTGTTTTTAAGGACTGCTACAATATTCTCGGCGGTGTTGATAAGGTTATTCCTGTTGACATTTATGTTCCGGGATGTGCAGCAAGACCTGAGGCTATTATCGACGGCGTTGTTAAATCGTTGGCACTTTTGAAAGAAAAAAGCAAAAAATATCAGGAGGAAAAGAAATGAGAGAAGAATACAGTCTTGAAACTTTAGAAATTCCTGAGCTTTACAATAAAATGCTTGAAAAGCAGAGAGCAGGCTATCGCCTTGCACAGATTTGTGCAACTGCTTTTGAGGGCTATAACGAGTTGATTTACTCTGTTGCTTACGGCTATGATTTTGAAAATTACAAAATCATTGTTCCTATTGATACAGAGATTAGTACAATTTCCGATTTCTTCCCGTCAGCAATGCTTTACGAGAACGAAATGAAAGAGCTCTTCGGAGTTAAGATTAAATCAATCAATCCTGACTTTAACAACAAATTCTTTAGAATCGCTAAGGAAACACCTTTTAAAAAGGAAGTTAAAGACGCAGTTAAGATTGTAAAAAAGGATGAGGAGGCAGCAGAATAATGGGTGAAAAATCAGTAGTTCCTTTCGGTCCTCAACATCCGGTTCTTCCTGAGCCGATTCATCTTGATTTAGTTCTTGAGGACGAGAAAGTAGTTGAAGCTATTCCGTCTATCGGCTTTGTTCACAGAGGACTTGAGAAGCTTGCAGAGGTCAGAGATTTTAACGACTATCAGTATGTTATTGAGAGAACCTGCGGTATCTGCTCATTCAAGCATGGTATGGCTTACTGCGAGGCAGTAGAAAGAATTTTTGACGCAGAAATTCCTGAAAGAGCACAGTTTCTCCGTACTATCTGGGGCGAGATGAGCCGTATTCATTCTCATCTTTTGTGGCTTGGACTTCTTGCCGACGCGTTCGGCTTTGATGCACTCTTTATGCAGTGCTGGAGAATGAGAGAAAAGGTACTCGATATGTTCGAGGCTTCCACAGGCGGAAGAGTAATTTTCTCTGTAAATAAAATCGGCGGTGTCCTTAAGGATATGGACTCCTCTATGCTTAAAAGCTTTGTTGAAATTTTCAATTCTATGGAAAAAGATTTGAAAAAAATGACAAAGGTGTTTATGACCGACTATTCTGTTATGTCAAGACTTAAGGGCGTTGGTATTCTCACTAAAGAGGACGCTGTCCGTCTTGGTGCAGTTGGCCCAATGGCAAGAGCATCGGGAATTAAGCTTGATATGCGTAAAACAGGCTACGAGGCATATTCTCACGTTGATTTTGATATTATCACATCTGAGGACTGCGACGGATACGCAAGATGTCAGGTTCGTATCGGCGAGCTTTTCCAGTCTATCAACATTATAAGACAGCTTGTTGACAAAATTCCTGACGGTCCTATTGCAAATCAAATTAAGGGTAACCCTGACGGTGAGGCTTTTGCAAGAGTTGAGCAGCCGAGAGGCGAGGCAATCTACTACTGCAAGGGTAACGGAACAAAGTTCCTTGAAAGAGTCAGAGTACGTACTCCCACATTCACAAATATTGAGGCACTTATACATATTCTTCCAGGTTCTGAGCTTGCTGATGTTCCGCTTCAGATACTCACAATCGACCCATGTATAAGCTGTACTGAAAGATAAGGAGGTAAAAAGCTATGGGAATTATGGATTTTACACCACAGGTACTTAAAAATCTTTTTTCAAAGCCTGCTACCTCAAATTATCCTTTTGAGCCGAGAAAGTATCCTGAAAAGAGCAGAGGTCATGTTGAAATCAATATTGACGACTGTATTATGTGCGGTCTTTGCTCACGTAAATGTATGTCAGGTGCTATAACAGTTGACAGAAAAACAAAGACTTGGTCTATCGAGAGAATGGGCTGTGTTCAGTGCGGCAGCTGTGTTACTGCTTGCCCTAAGAAGTGTCTTTCAATTGTTCCCGGTTATTCCGAGCCGTCAACAGAAAAGACAGTTGATTCATACAGTCAGCCTATTCCGGAAACTCCGGCAGGCAAGGTTACTCCTGATATGACAAAATGTATTCTCTGCGGTCTGTGTGCAAGGAAATGTCCGCAGGAATGTATTACTGTTGACAGAACAGGCGAGAAAACCTGGACTATTGACCGCGACAAGTGCGTTCAGTGCGGTGCTTGTGTTGATGCCTGCATCAAGTTTAAGGCACTTTCTATGACCGAAGACGACGGCGAAAAGGGAACAGCAGTATTTCATAAGGAATGATATGACTTTAAGATTAAACTTTAACGGAATTGTTCAGGGCATCGGCTTCAGACCTACTGCTCAAAGACTTGCACTTGAATATAATCTGTGCGGTCAGGTGAAAAATTCCGGCGGAAATGTTGAAATTTTAGTTACAGGTAATTCACAGGCGTTGGATATTTTCGTCCAACGTCTTGTTTCTATGTTTGAAATTAAAAGTTATCAAAGTGAATCGGTTGAGGATATGTCCTTTGACGGCTTTAAGATTGTCCATTCATCAAGGGATAATGCTCTGCCTTTTATCACTCCTGATATTGCTACCTGCAAGGACTGCGAAAGAGAGCTTAGAAACAGTGGTGACAGAAGATACCGCCATCCGTTTATCAGCTGTGTAAACTGTGGTCCGAGATATACGATTATAAATTCGCTCCCTTACGATAGGGAAAATATTACTATGTCACCTTTTGAAATGTGCGATGATTGCCGTAAGGAATATACAACACCTGAAAACAGACGATGCCACGCACAGACAATAGCCTGCAAGGAATGCGGACCTGAAACAAATATTTCTATCGAAAAAGCAGTTGAAATTTTAAAAGACGGCGATATTCTTGCTATTAAGGATATCGGAGGTTACCACCTTGCTTGCAAAGCCGAAAGCATAGATAGCGTAAAAAAAATCAGAGCTCTTAAAGGCAGAGAGGAAAAGCCTTTTGCGGTGATGTTTTCTTCTGTTGATGAAATAGAGAAATACTGCTTTGTTAATGATAAGGAAAGGGAACTTTTAACCTCTCCTGCAAGACCTATTGTTCTCCTTGACAAGAAGAAAGATTTTGATACTTCCGTCTGCGGTGAAAGTGATTATATAGGTGCTTTCCTGCCTTGTAATCCTATGCAAATTATGATTCTTGATTCTGTGTCACCGCTTGTTATGACAAGTGCAAATGTCAGCGGTGAGCCGATTATTACTGACGATAGGAAAATTGAAAAATTCGGCGTTGCCATTCTTTCTCACGACAGAGAAATTCTTACGCCTCTTGACGACAGTATTGTTAAGGTGACCGCAGGCAGAACGCAGTTTATAAGACGTGCCAGGGGATATGTGCCTTTGGCGATTGAAATTGACAAAACCGCAAAAAAAGACACACTCTGCCTTGGCGGAGATTTAAAATCAGCCTTTGCTTTTCATAGGGATAAATATGTTTTTATGAGTCAGCATTTCGGCGATTTAGAGGATGCCGACGCTTTTGACTGCTACAAAAAGAACATCAGCCGTTTTGCAGATTTGCATTCATTCAAGACGGAAAAAATCGTTGCCGACAGCCACCCGAACTACTACTCCTCAAATCTTTATAACAACGATATGACAGTTCAGCATCACAAGGCACACGTTGCGTCTGTTATTGCCGAGCATAGGCTGAAGGGTGATGTTTTAGGCTTTGCATTTGACGGCACAGGCTACGGTGACGATGGTGCAGTATGGGGCAGCGAGGTTTTTCTCTTTAACAGCGGTGAAAAATCTTTTGAACGCCTTGAGCATTTGCAGTATGTTAAGATGATTGCCTCTGACGAAATATCAAAAAATGCCGATTTGGCACTTGACTGCTACTTAGGCGGTAACGAGCTTATCGACAAGGCAATTGAAAATAATATAAATACAGTAAATTCCTCAAGTATGGGACGGCTTTTTGACGCTGTTTCAGCTTTGCTTGATATAAAGCACTATAATAATTTTGAGGGCGAATGTGCCGTTTCTCTTGAGAGTGTTGCAAAAAGAGCCAAAAAGTATTATCCTATAAGCGTAAGCCTTAACCCAAAGGAGATTTTGACCGAAATAAAAAATTCTCCTTGCAGTAAAGAGGAGACGGCTTTGGGCTTTCATATGATGATTTGCCGTTTGATTTCAGAGCTTTGTGAAAAATACAGAAACATTTACGGCGTAAATCAGATTGCTCTTTCAGGCGGAACGTTTAATAATAAAATAATTACAGAAAATACAATAAAGCTTCTTGAGAAAAGTGGCTTTGATGTTTACATAAACGAGCTTGTTCCTTGCGGAGACGGCGGACTTGCTCTCGGTCAGGCATATATTTCAGCGTTGGAGGGATAGATATGTGTGTTGCAGCACCGGGTAAGGTTGTGGAAATAAACGGCGACACAGCAGTTGTTGAGTACAATTCAAATAAGGTTAATGCCAATAAGGGTATAGTTGATGTTAAGGTAGGCGACTATGTTCTTGTTCACGCAGGTCTTGTTATTCAGGTAATTGACGAAAATGAGGCTTTGGCAATGCAGGAGCTTTTCTCCGAGCTTGAGAATTTGTAATATGGATATAAAAGAGATAGTAAAATTTTTAAGTGAATATGACGGCAGGGAATTGAGACTTATGGAGGTCTGCGGTACTCATACGGCGGCCATCAGGGAAAACGGAATACCGTCACTTTTAAGCCATAAAATCAAGCTTATCAGCGGTCCCGGATGTCCTGTCTGCGTCACTCCTGCAAGCTATATTGACAGGCTTTGTGACCTTTCTTTGCAGGACAAAACCTGCATTGTTACATTCGGCGATATGATACGTGTTCCCGGCTCAAAAGAGGCTTTGCAGAACGTGAAGTCAAAAGGCGGTAATGTTAAAATGGTCTATTCGCCATTTGAAATTATTGACCTTGCAAAAGGGGACAGGGACACAATTTTTATTTTTGCCGCTGTTGGTTTTGAAACTACAACGCCTATTTACGCTGTGCTTTTAGACAAGATAATCAGCGAGAATATTGAAAATATAAAATTTCTTACCGCACTCAAAACTATGCCGGCGGCTATTGATGTCCTTTGCAGTGACGCAGATAATAAAATCGATGGCTTTATCGCTCCGGGACACGTCAGCGTTATAACAGGTGCAGACGCTTTTAAGCCTTTGGCGGAAAAATACAGCCTGCCTTTCGTTGTCAGCGGTTTTAAGGGCGAGGAGCTTTTGGCGTCAATCTACGCTCTTGTTAAATTGCAGGGACAAAGTAAAGTCCTGAACCTTTACAAGTCGGCAGTAGGCGACAGGGAAAACGAAAAGGCAAAAGCTCTTGTGGATAAATATTTCACTCCGTCCGCTGCCTATTGGCGAGGTATGGGAAGTATTGAAAATTCAGGACTTGAGCTGAAAGAAGAATACAGCCGATTTGACGCAGGAAGTAAAAATCTTACGGAAGACTTGCCTGCCAACAAAGGCTGTTCCTGTGCAGAGGTTATAACAGGCAGGAAGTCGCCGTTTGATTGTCCGCTTTTTGCAAAGGTCTGCAATCCTGAAAATCCACAGGGTGCCTGTATGGTGTCAGGCGAGGGTGCTTGTTTCAATTATTTTATAAACAGATGAGGACTTAATATGAAAATTACATTAGCTCACGGTAGCGGCGGAAAATCTACAAACGATTTAATTAACGCTGTTTTTGCAAAGCATTTTTCAAATCCTATACTCAATATGATGGAGGATAGTGCTGTGGTTGACGGCAGTCAGAAAATCGCTGTCACTACCGATTCCTTTGTAATTACTCCGCTGATTTTTAAAGGCGGAGATATCGGCAGGCTTTCCGTCTGCGGTACTGTCAATGACCTGCTTATGCGAGGTGCGATGCCTAAATATATCACATCTGCATTCATAATCGAAGAGGGTGCCGATACGGAAACTCTCGAGCAGATTGTTATCTCAATGGCTGAAACTGCAAAAGAAGCAGGCGTTACGGTTATCTGCGGTGACACAAAGGTTATTGAGGGTAACGGCGGAATTTACATTAATACCACAGGCGTTGGCTTTGTAAAATACAGCACAAATATCGTTTCAACAAATATTCTTGAGGGTGACGCTGTAATTGTCAGCGGTAATTTAGGCGACCACCACGCAACTGTTTTATCTCATCGTATGGGCATTGAAAATAACATTCAGTCCGATAATGCACCTCTCGGTGAAATGGTGAGAAATATGCTCAAAGGCGGTATTGAGCTTCATTGTATGAGGGATATTACACGAGGCGGTCTTGGTACTGTTCTTAATGAGCTTGCCGACGCCTCATCTGTTAATATCGAAATCGAAGAAAGCAAAATTCCTGTCAGCGACGAGGTGCGTGCTTTTTCAAAAATTCTCGGTCTTGATATTCTTCATATGGGTAACGAGGGAAAGCTTGTTGCCTTTGTTCCTGAAAGTCAGGCACAGCAGGCAGTTGATATAATCAAAAGCAGTAAATACGGCGAAAATGCGGCAGTTGTGGGTAAGGTCTGTAACGGCAGTGGCGTAACTATGCTTACTCCTTTAGGGGGAAAGAGGAATGTAACTGTCCTTTACGGAGAGGGACTGCCGAGAATTTGCTGAAAATTGCAGAAAAGTAAATAAAAACAAAAAAACACCGACTTCATTCAGCTTAACTGATTTGAAGTCGGTGTGTTATTTATTAGCAAAAATTACTGCTCAACAGGATAAACAGAAACCTTTTTTCTGTCCTTACCCATCTTCTCAAACTTAACAGTGCCGTCGATAAGAGCGAAAAGAGTATCGTCCTTGCCGATTCCAACATTGTTGCCCGGATGAATATGAGTTCCT
>JAQXUH010000080.1 GCA_029219885.1 Eubacteriales bacterium
GGCTGCATTTTGTAAGTCGCATACTGGAGTTCATATGCAGGGCTGAACATATCAACGCTTTCGTCACCGCCGTAGTAATATGCGTCATAAGCCTTGTTGCACTTTACATAAGCGTCATAGGCATTGCCCATATTTGTATAAACGGTGCCGCCCATTTTGTCTTCATATGCTTTCATAGCACTCTTAAGTGTATCGAAAGAAGAAGCAGTTGAAAGGTCGTTTTCGTAATAAGTAAGAGCTGAATAAGCACTCCAAGACCTTACTCCCGATGAATCGGAGAAACCAAGTGCACCATATGTGTTTGAATGGTCGTCAATCTTACCTTTAATTGTGGTAATAAGCTTTCCGTCAACATAGAGTTTAGTAGTTTCATTACCATAGGTAATAAGGAAATCTTGTGCTACGCCCACAGGAATGTCTGCCTTAGTAGCACCTGGTACTTTCTTACCATTAGAGAGAATAAAGATGGTACCGTCTTCCTTAAGTTGGAGATAGTCGGTAGTTCCGTTGGATACGGTGAAGATAACACCATTATCCTTAAGTGCAACATTGTTACCATAGGTATCAGCAAAACGAACGTGAGTAAATGAAACCGAGAATTCATCGAATGCGGTATAAGCATTTACGTTGCCGTCACGAATAAAGATGTTAGCACCATAAAGCTCAACAGCACCATTTGCTGTCTTAAAGTACGCATTACTGCCAAGACCGGTACCATTACCATCAACGCAGACGCTGTAACCGAATCCGCTTGAGTCGGTATAGTTATCATCAGCCCAGTTGGTTGTTTTAGATTCAGCTTGATCCCAATTATACTTAATAGTATTGAATGTGGTAGTAGGCCACTGGTCATATGCAAGAAGTGACTGATACTGCTCGTCTGTAATCTGAATGATTGAGCCGTGACGTGCACCTAATGTAGAAATGTTAGATGCGGTGCTGTCAACTCTTGTAAAGCTCTCCATATCATCAGTAGTCTGAATGAAGAAATTACCGGCATCATACTCATCGATAATCATACCATATGTTGAAGTATTACCGATTTGATAAGAATTACAACCCTCAACAGCCTCAGTTGACTGGCTGATTACAACAGGAGTGGTGTTATAAGGACCTGACATTGACTGAGATTTAACATAACAGATACCACCCTGTGACTCATCTTTATAATAAAGGTAGTAAATGCCGTTACCGTTAGTCTGAATATCACCGTCGATAGACTGACCGCCGTCTGCATTACGGTAAAGTACCTGCGGAGTTTCAAAAGTCTTGAAGTCAGTAGTATATGAATATACGATAGGATTGTTCCAGTTAGTGCCTGAACCGCCTACATCGTTCATATAGTTTGACCAATACATCATATATTTGCCAACAGAGTCATCATAGATAACCTGAGGAGCCCAAGCACGAATTGTAGTAGAAAAGTCACCTACACCGGCAACAGAGCCAAACTCAGTAACATCAATAGCGTCCATCTGAGTCCAGTTAAGCAAGTCGGTAGATTCCCACATAACAAAGCAGGTATCGCCTGACCAACTGCTGTGAACACCGGTAGCGTCCATATCTGTACAGATAATGTACCACTTTTTACCATCGTGTGATGGGAAGATATACGGGTCACGGGCATAACCTGCACTGGATGATTTATCCGACTTAGTCTGAGTGATAACAGGTTTACCGTCATTAATTTTAGTGAAGTTGTAACCATCCTCGGAAACAGCAAATCTAATCTTCTGTCCGTACTTAGAATTGTCTGTAAAATATGCAAAGAGATATTTACAGTTTTCCATACCGGATGCAGATGCTGTTACTGCAAAAGCAGGAATGGATGTAACAACCATCAACAATGAAAGAAACAATGATAAAATTCTTTTAGAAAGTTTGTTTTTCATATTTATTTTCCTCCTCGAAAATTTCTTTGGAACGGCTAATTTACGCATCTGACCCTGCAAAATGATATAGTTATCCCAAAGATAAAATTATACGGTGATATTATAGTATAGGATGGTAAGATTTGTCAAGGGAAATTGTAAACAAATTTTAAACAATTTCAAAAAATAAAATCAAACTTAGTTTTGGGTATAAACGGAGAGGATTTTCTGTGCTTTTTCGGCAATCAGGGTGCGGAGTTCCTGTGGCTCGATTACTTCCACATCGCCGCCGTACTGCATTATCCAAGACGCAAATCCGTCGCTGACAGCAGCCTCAACAGTAGTTTCAAAATGGTCAAGGTCAACGGCTTTCAGCGGTATATTTTTACCGAATCGGTCAAGCATTTCCTCTTGAAAATGGAGTTTGCATCTGAGGGTGACAGGCTCTACCTTGCCCGAGAACATATTGAACATCTTTGAGCTGTAGTCCGACGCATCGAAGAAATCGGTATATTCGCTGACCTCCTGATAAGGTCTTGCAGCCTCGTCGAGGATAGTGAGCTTTTTCATTCGGTCGATACGGAGATTCATCAAATTGTCGTACTTGGGGTTATTGCAGATAAGGTAGTAGTGGTCGTCTTTCCATATGAGTGCATAGGGTGAAACGGTCATAGTTTTCTCCGTATGCTTTTTCATATTCTGCTTATCTATACTGCGTCGTTTATAGATGAATTTTACCTGCTTTTGGGCGGCGATTGCGTCATTCAAATGGTCGATAGTTATGTATATCTCCTCGTTGTCGCACTTGACGGAATCGGTGTCAACATAGACCTGACTTTTCATATTTTTTGCCTGGTCATCGGAGACTAAAGATTTCAGCTTTTCGATGAGAGATTTTGTCTTTTTCGGCGTGATGAAGCCTGCACTTGAAACAGCGTCGATAAGGAGCATTACCTCGGGAATTTCAAACTGCCTGCTTGCCATAAAAAATCCCCTTTTCGGTGTTGTGACAGACACAATATCAAAGCCTACCTGATTTAACGCTTCAATGTCTGCGTATATGGCTTTTCGCTCGCATTTTATTCCCTTTTTGGCAAGGAGTTCGATTAGTTCGGTTGAGGACAGCGGATTATTCTCGTCGCTGTGCTTTTCGAGTATTTTGTAGAGATAAAGAGTTTTGAGTTTGCTTGTCTGATTTTGTTTCGGCATAAAAATCACCTCGTAATTATTGTTAATTCAATTATACTGCATCTTATCTATATTTTCAACTATGGTACGAAATATTGGACAGCAGTCTGACGCACCGCTGATGCCGTTTTCGCACATAACAACTATGGCGTATTTTGAGTTATTGTACGGATAAAATCCGGCAAACCAGGTGTTTAATTGCTCATTGCCGTCTGTATATATTCCGCTTTGTGCGGTGGCTGTTTTTCCTGCGGTACTGCCGTTATAATATGCGTTTTTCCCTGTGCCGTTATCTACTACATTTTTCATATATTCACGCAGTTTTTCAGCAGTCTGTGGAGATATTGCGGTATGAGATTTTTGGTCTTGCAGGCTCAAAGTGGGGCAGCGATATTCACCGCCGTTTGCTATACAGGATACTACCGATGCGAAGTGAAATGGTGTATCTGTCAGCTTTCCTTGACCGAATCCGAGAAGTGCAAGCTGACCTTGTGATGATAATTCACTTTTAGTTGGAAAGGTTCCTGGCTTTACAGTTAATTTGCAGTCGTTATATTTGTAAAGTGTTATATCTTTACAGTAGTCGAATTTTGTTGCTATATCGCAGATTTTGTCGGCACCGATGTAAAGGGCAAGACTTACAAAATAACAATTGCAGGAGTTTGCTAAAGCGTCTTTTATAGTCTGTTTTCCGTGCTTATGATTCTTTTGACAATGAAATACAGTATCGCCTATTTGAATTTTGCCTTTGCAGTCATAGGTAAAATCTATGCCGTTTTCAATTGCTGCGGCAGCCACCACAAGCTTGAAAACAGAGCCTACTGTATAGGGCAGAAGTGAACGATTGTTATAGTCATTACCTTTGCTGACAGAAGCGAGAATTTGGGAAGTTTTGGTATCTAAAACCACCACGCTCCCCTTTTCCATATCTGCTGACGCATTCTCTGCGATTTGCTGAATATTGCTGTCAATGGACACTATCACACCATCGGCACAGGAGTAATTATCGTCGATTATCTCACCGTCGTCCCCTGATAAAATTCTGCCAATTGCGTCTACTGAATAATTTACGGAAAGAGTGCCGATTTGTGAATCGGTTATGGTTTCAAGACCGCCGCAAGATTTGTCAATAAGATGACGGCAAGGCATATCAGGTGAGTTTTCCTGAACAGTTTCAACCACTTTTATATGGTCGGTTTTAGCGTATTTTTCGATACTGCGGATAACAGGATTGCCACTTGAAAGCTCTGCGGTTATTTCTTTTGCCGTTTGAGTGCTGAAAAGGAGAGGAAGCTCTGCCATACACTTTTCGCTCGGCTTGATAACTGCCACAAGAGAGCGTGAGTTATTGTTGAGAAGTGCACCGTTTCGGCTGTAAATATTAGTGTTAAGGGTGCTGACAGTATATGTTTTACTGTTATAGCTGTCGGACACGGCATAGGCTTTAGTCAGCGTTAAATAGGCAACTCGGCCTGTAATTCCCACAAGCATAATTGAAAATGCACAAAGTAACGCAAGCAATCTTTTTCGCATAAAAAAACACCCCTTGTTAGTTTAAACAAAGGGTGTAAGATTTATTCTGTTCTTTGTCTGCGGAAAATTGCATCAGGTGAAACAGGAATATCGCAGTCAAAAGAATATGTGTTTGTCGCTTTATTCGCAACCTCGGCAGGAGTGTCCTCGGTAATGTTATAAAGGTTTTTAACTGTGATTTGGTACGGCTTTTTGCCAGGCTCAACAACCTCAAGCACGTCGCCTTGATAAAAGCGGTTACGCTGGTCGACAACAAGTCTGCCGTCCTTGTAATCTCTGTAAAAAGCACAAACGTCCCAATTCCTGATATATCCGCCTGTATCGAGAACCTGACCGTTTTTCATAGGTCCGAAATTAAAGCCTGTTGTGTATTCACGATGGCTCATTTTTTCCATCTCGTCGAGTATCCATTGTGACGGCCTGAAATCAGGTGACGGATTAGCAAGATACTCGTCAATAGCATTCCTGTAAGCGTAGGTGACGATAGCGGTATAATACTCGCTTTTTGCCCTGCCTTCAATTTTGAAAGAGTCAATTCCCGCAGCCACAAGCTCAGGAATATGCTCAATCATACAAAGGTCACGGGAATTGAAAATATACGTTCCTGTATCGTCCTGATTAACAGGAAAATACTGTCCCGGTCTTGTTTCCTCAACAAGATGATATTTCCATCTGCACGGCTGTGCACAATCTCCCCTGTTAGCATCCCTGCCAACCATATAGTCGGAAAGAATACATCTTCCCGAAAAGCTCATACACATTGCACCGTGAACGAACACTTCAATTTCAAGGTCATCAGGAGTTTTATCACGAATAGTTTTAATCTCGTCAAGGGAAAGCTCACGTGCAGTAACAATTCTTGATGCACCAAGCTCATAGAGAGAATTAGCAGTTTGATAATTTACAATACCTGTCTGCGTTGACATATGGATATCAACATCAGGAGCATATTTTTTTGCAAGCATCATAACGCCGATATCAGCAATAATAAAGGCGTCAATGCCGATTTGAGCAGCATACTTTAGAAAGTCGGGAAGCTGTTCAATCTCATTGTTTCTCGGCAGAGTATTGCAGGTGAGATAAACCTTTTTGCCCATAGAATGAGCAAGCTCCACAGCAGATTTAAGCTCATCTGCGTTGAAGTTAGAGGGGTTTGTCCTCATACCGAACATTTCCCCTGCAAGGTATACTGCGTCTGCACCGAATTTCAGTGCAAGTTTAAGTCTTTCAAAATCACCGCATGGTGAAAGGAGTTCAATATTTTTCATAAATCAATAGTAAAGATACGGTGCGTAGGTGTTAATTTTATCCTTAAATTCAGAATAAGTTTTAGCCGTATACATATTTCCTTTAGTGTCGTGGAAGAAGTAGTAATAATCTGTATTTTCAGGGTAAAGAGCAGCCTTAATAGCGGCAATACCCGGATTGCATATTGGGCTTGGCGGCAAGCCAACCTGAGTTGCCGAGCCTGTTGTATTGTAGAAATTCATATAATAATCTGCCGTATGAGCAGAGGTTGATGAAAGTGACGGACCAACCTCGTTGGTGATATAATCGGCAGTAGAATCAACGCCCAAAAGCGGGAAATTAGCTTGGTCGGAAAGACGATTGTGTATTACCGAGGAAATAGTTTTCATCTGCTCCTCGGTACCTGCCTCACACTGAATGATTGATGCGATTATGATAATATCATTCATTGAATATCCAAGCTCTTCGGCTCTTTTTCTGTACTTTTCTGTAATCTTTGTGTCGCCGTTTGAGAGGAATTTTCTCACTACAGATGATGCACTTTCGCCGATATAGAAATCATAGGTATCAGGGAAAAGATAGCCCTCAAGTCTGTAAGGCACTTCCTCCTTAGAAGTAAGATTGCTGACAAGAGAATAGGAAAATTCTGTTGACTGAATTACAGAAAGCAGAGCAGCCTTGTCGCATACTTCATTTTCCGAAAGCTTGTCCACTATATCAGGAACAGTATAGCCCTCAGGGAATGTCAAGGTAACTGTTTCCGCTGTGGCAGAATCGCCCTGAAGTGTCTGGAGCATACCCTCAAGTCCCATTTTGCCTGTCAGGTAATACACACCTGCTTCATAGGTAAATTCCTCGTTATAGTATCCGTTACGATATTGAGGTCCTACCTGACTTTCTCTGAACTTTGCAAAAAGCTTGCAGAAATTCTTACATTTAATTAAGCCGTTATCGGAAAGCAGGTCAACAGCGTCATCAATATTGTCGATATTTTCCTCAACATTAACGGTTACTGTTGAATTATTCTTAGTTATTGCAAGAACGTCGTTAAGGCACAAAACGGCATAAATAGACAGCACCATAGAAACAATGATAACTACAATGAAGAAAATGTATGTTTCCTTGATGCCCTGATTCTTTTTCTTAGACGGCACTCTTTTCTTAGTAGCTGAGGCAGACGGAGTGCTTGATTCAGTATGAAGTCTTTGCACCTGTGGCTCAACATTTGTGAAATAGACATCCTGACTGCTGCCTGCAGTATCAACAGGATTAATTCCGCCCTGAGTATTTTCAAGTTCGTTTTTATCCATTTTGTCCTCCTTGTCAGACGGAAATAATGCCGTCTTCGGAAATTATATAATTAACGGAAATGTCGTATTTATCATTTGGAAGTAAATCAGTAATCAATTCATTATAACACAAACCTACGGAAAGTGAAGTATAATTTTGCAAAAATCTGTCGTAATAGCCTTTTCCGTAGCCTAAACGGTAGCCTCGCCTGTCAAAAGAAATGGCAGGAACGATGCAAACAGAGTTTGAAAAGTCAGTAACCTTTTTGCAAATATTAACATCAGGCTCACGAATACCGAAGTAACCTGTTTTAACGTCAGCAAGAGAGCGTATGTAGTAAAAGCACATACTGCCGTTTTTGTCGGTGCAGACAGGAAGAGCCACCTTTTTACCGCATCTTAAAGCATTTTCAATGGCAAAATCTGTATTTATTTCGTCACTTAAAGCGGCATAAAATAAAATCAAATCGGCATTATTATACGGCTCAAGACTTTGAAGCAGATTACAGATAGCCTTGTCTTTTTGGTCTTTTTCTTCAACGGCTTTACGCTTTTGTTTCAGCTCCCGCCTTAAATTATCCTTTACAGACATTGTATAGTTTCCCTGATTTTTTGTGACAGTTCTTCGCCTGCAAGCTGTTTAACGATTTCAAGGCCGAAATCAACTGCAACGCCTGCACCCTTTGCGGTAATAAAATTACCGTCTGTAACAACAAATTTTTCAGAAAGCTTTGCACCTGTCAAATCTTCCTCAAAGCCCGGAAAACAAATTGCTTCCCTGCCCTTAAGCAGTCCCTTGTGACCGAGAATTGACGGAGCGGCACAGATAGCACACACAAGCTTTTTATTGTCAACAGCGTAATCAACGGCCTGCTGAACTACTCCGTTAGCCTCAAGATTGAGAGTGCCCGGCATACCGCCGGGAAGAACAACTGCATCAAGGTCAAGAGGCTCAAATTCATCAACTGTTATGTCGGCAGTTACGGTAATTTTTTGTGCCGACTGAACTGTTTTTCCTGTTACGCCGACTGTTTTAACATCAATTTTTGCACGCCTTAGCATATCAACTACGGCAAGTGCCTCGATAGTTTCAAAGCCGTCGGCAAGAAATAAATAAACCATAATTTTACTCCTGTTACTTTCTGAAATACTGCATTACAAAAGGCTTTTCAAGAGAACAGCCCTCAAGGAGATATTCTTTGATTTCCTCGTCCTCATCAAATGAAAGAAGAAATGTTTCTGTTTTATCAGCCATTCCTCTTTTTTCATAAAAAGTCACAAGGCTTTCATCTGCCGGAACAAGGCAGAAAGAGCCTGCATTTTTCCTGCAATAATCAAGTAGCTTTGACATATAGCCCTTGCCCTGCTCACTTTTCAAGGTAGAGGCGGCATAGATATATTTCATATTCTTTCCGTCGCAAAGGCAGTCAACAAGAAACATCATTGAAACAAGCCTTTCGCCTTTATAATAGCCAAGGCATTTTTTATTTTTACAGCCGTTTAAGAAGAATAAAACGTCATCTTCGCTGTCGCCGAAAGCCTCCTGCCACAAAGGAATAATCTGTTCGTAATCTCTTGTAAATTTAATTAAATCAGCCATTATATACCGCCACACATTTCTCCAAAAAGATTTCGGGATAATAGGACTGCTTTGCCTTGCGAAGTCCCGGAATACCTAAATCTTCCTCACGGTTAACATACTTATATTCCATCAGGCAATTTTTAGTAAACTCCTGATTTATTACAGGATAAGCCCCTTGAATATCGGCAGGAGCTTTTTCAAAATGAGTTACGAAAACGTCATCGGACTTTTTCTCACCCACAGTATAGGCAATAGCCTTGCCGTCTATCCTGATTAAACCGCCTGTTAAGCCGAGAGCATCAAAATTCTCAAAGGCAGTTAAAACAGCCTCAAATTCGTAGGAATAATCGGAATCTTCGTCGGCGTTATCCTGCTCCTTGTCGCTTATCCATTTGGTATGAAGCTCGATACAGTCGTTTATATTACTGCTATCAATTTTTTCAAAAGACCAATTCGGGTTATTCTTTTTGAAATTTGTAATATGATTTCGCTTACCGTGATACTTTTTACCGCTGAGGCTCGCCATTTTTTCCACAGAATAGATGTAGTCATTGTAGCCCTCGTCATATTCAAAGGAAAACATGCCCGGAAAATACTTGTTAATCAATTCTTTATAATGCTCTGTTACGCCGTAAATTTCAGGCGTTACTCCCTGCATTTTTGCGTCGGCAATAATCTGCTCCATAGCGTCCTTGAAGTCGCCTGTACCGATAGGGGCGGAGTAGGAAATATCCTCACCTCTCCCCCAACGGCAGATAAAGAAATCTTTATATCTGCAAATCTGCTCTGAATAAGCTGTGCTCCAGATAAAGATATTGCCGAAGGTGTATTCGCAGTTCATACTTTTTGCATTTTTCAAGCACTGGTCAGCCCACTGTTTATCCTCAATTTCAGGCTTTTTAAATTCAAGCATTTTTAAGTTCCTTTTTGATAAATTCCATCACAGTATTATGTATCTCCTCAACAGGCAGCGGCTTTTCTCCGTCTGAGCAAGGAATTACTGCCCATCCCTGCTTATTTGCAGTATAAAGTGCGGAACGTCTGCATTTATTGAGAAATTCCACATTTGCCTCGTGAACATCCTTTTTATTCTCGTCGCCGTTATAGCGTGAGGTCATAAGCTTTTGGGATATTTCCACGGGCATATCAAGATAGATTACAAGGTTAGGCTTTGGAATACCGATTTTGTTATACTCAAAATCAGCAGACCAATCAAGATATTCGTCCCATTCTGCCTCGTCAAGCTTTTCCATTTGATAAATGGAATTTGAGGTTGCGTATCTGTCGGCAAGAATAATTTTTCCGTTTTCATAGTCCTTGCCCCAATCAAGCTTGTATGACGCAAAGCGGTCAACGGCATAAAACGCACCTGCTGCAAAAGCATTAACGTCTCCTGCATCCTTGCCGAATTCACCTGAAAGATACATTTTTACAAGGGTACTTGAGGGACTGTCATAATCAGGGAGCTTGATTTTTTTATAATCAACGCTGTTTTCCTGAAAATATTTTTCTACAAGAGCAGTCTGTGTAGATTTTCCGCAGCCGTCAAGACCTTCAATAATAATAAGTTTAGACATTATTTTTTCTTACTAACCTTTTTCTTATTTCCTTTTTCATCGACTATATAGGTATTTTCAAGCTGACCGATAAGGCTTGCTTTCATCGAGTCGATATATTCTCTTCTGAGCTGTGCCTGCTCTGCTTTTTCTTCCTCGGTAAGACCTACGGATTGTGATTTGTGAGCAAGCACGTTTATTCTGTCAATTTTTTCTTCTGTCATTAGTCTAAGAAATCCTTTAATTTTTTACTTCTGCTTGGGTGACGGAGCTTCCTGAGAGCTTTCGCCTCAATCTGGCGGATACGCTCACGAGTTACATTAAACTCCTTGCCTACTTCCTCAAGAGTTTTTGGGTTACCGTCATCGAGACCAAAACGCAGAGAAAGCACCTTTTCCTCTCTCGGAGTGAGTGTTTTAAGAACCTCTGAAAGCTGTTCTTTAAGAAGGCTCATTGAGGCAGCGTCGGCAGGTGCAAGAGCATCATCATCAGGAATGAAATCGCCGAGATGTGAATCTTCCTCCTCGCCGATTGGTGTTTCAAGAGAAACAGGCTCCTGTGCAACTCGGAGAATCTCTCTAACCTTATCAACAGGCATATCAAGAAATTCTGCAATTTCATCAGGAGTGGGCTCTCTGCCGTTCTGGTGGAGAAGCTGGCTGTTAGCCTTTTTAACCTTGTTGATAGTTTCAACCATATGAACAGGAATTCTTATAGTTCTTGCCTGGTCGGCAATAGCTCTTGTAATAGCCTGTCTAATCCACCAAGTAGCATAGGTGGAAAACTTAAAGCCCTTTGTATAATCGAACTTATCAACAGCCTTAATAAGGCCCAAGTTACCTTCCTGAATAAGGTCGAGGAACTGCATACCTCTGCCCACATATCTTTTTGCGATACTTACAACAAGACGAAGGTTAGCCTCTGCAAGTCTTTTCTTGGCGTTTTCGTCATTTTCGGAAATTCTGATAGCAAGCTCGATTTCCTCCTCAGGAGTAAGGAGAGGAACTCGTCCGATTTCCTTAAGATAAACCTTTACAGGGTCATCCATTGCGGCGTTATCGTTTACGGCAACAGTTTCTGCAGCGTCAGTTTCCTTTGGCAAATCAACCTCAAGGCTGAGACCATCAAGAGCTTCTGCTGAAAAGTCATCAATAATGCTGATGTTTGCAGCGTCAATCTGCTCGTTGAGCTTTTCAAGCTCGTCAACGTCAAGGTCAAGCTCAACAATAAGGTTATCAATTTCCTGTGTGGAAAGATGACCTGACTGTTTGCCTTTTTCAACAAGCTTTTTGAAAGCAGCGTTTTTCTTTTCCTCGCTGACAGCCTGTGTTGGTGTGAGATTAAATTCCTTCATATAATATCCTCCACTTTATAATTCACTTATGTAAAATTATTTGTTTTTCTTAAATAAATTTCTGAAATCGTCGTCGCTCATTTCGCCGGCGGAAACAGAATGTTTTTTGTCATACTCACTGCAAATCGTGGAAATGCAGTCGGTAAATTCCTGCTTTGGATTACTGCTTTCCCTAGTCCTTGCAATAATGCCCGAAAGCCGTCCAAGCTCGTCACTTGTGAGGGTTTCGGAAAAGTTCATCAAATCTATATCAAGCTCCATATCAAGACGGCTGATAATAGCGTTGAATACCTTTTTTGAAAAGGCAGACGAAAGATTGTCCGAATCAAAATCAGTACAAAGCCTGCGGCAGTCGGGATATTTCAGCAGAAGTCCGAGTATTCTGTCCTCTGCCTTTATCTGCTTAACTGACGCGTCTGTCTCGTAGCTTTGCCGTGTCATTTCCCGTGACGAATCGCTGATAATCTTTTTGTACTGTGATTTTTGATTTTTGTAGTTCCTGCGTTTTGAGTAATTGCTAAGCTGTGCTTTTATGCTTGCCTTTGTCACATCAAGCTCGTTTGACAGCCTTGTAAGATACAAGTCCTGCTCAACAGGAGTAACATCACAAAGAATTTTTATGCAGTCATTGATAAAATCAATCTTCCCCTGAGTAGAGTTAAGATTATACTTTTTACGAGCATCAAGCATTGCAAATTCAATTTCGTTAGACGCACCCTCAAGCATACCCTTGAATTTATCTCTGCCCATTTTTTTGATGATTTCATCAGGGTCCTTACCGCCTGAAAAAGCAGGAATTTTTATTTTGATATCGGTCTGCTTAAAGAGATTTACAGCCTTTGAAACCGCCTTCTGTCCTGCCTCGTCGGCATCATAGGCGAGAATAACCTCGTTTGTATATCTGCTGATAAGTCTGACCTGCTCAGGTGTAAGTGCCGTACCGCATCCTGCCACCGCATTAGTAAAGCCTGCCTGGTGCATTGCGATAACGTCCATATATCCCTCACAGAGAATCAGGCAGTCGCTGCCGCTGTCCTTAGCAAAATTAAGACCGAAAAGCTCATTCGTCTTTTTGTAAACGAGCGTATCGGAAGTGTTTACATATTTAGGCTTGCTGTCGTCAAGAACTCGTCCGCCGAAAGCAATAACATTACCCCTTACGTCAATAATAGGCGTCATTACACGATTTTTGAAGGTATCGTAATAGTTGTTGTTCTTGCCTATTTTAACAACACCGGCGTCCACCATTTCGCTTGGTCGATAGCCCATTTCTTTAAGATGCTTTAAAAGTGCGTCCCACTCGTCAGGAGCATAGCCGAGACCGAAATGCTTTATTGTATTAGGTGTAAGTCCTCTGTCAAGAAAATATTCACGACCTTTTTTGCCCTCGGGGCTCATCATATATGCGTTGTAGAATTTCGCTGTTTCACGGTTGATTTCAAGAATTTTTCTTCTTTTCCGTGAAAGGCTGTCGTCATATGTGTTTTCCTCCGGCATAGGCATTCCTGCTCTTTGAGCAAGAAGCTTTACGGCGTCGATATAGTCAAGATTTTCAATTCTGCGGATGAAGCCTACAGCGTCACCGCCTGCACCGCAGCCGAAACAGTAAAATGACTGCGTATCGTTATATACAGTAAATGACGGCGTTTTTTCGTTATGGAAAGGACACAAGCCCACAGAGGTTGAGCCTCTCTTTTTTAATGTGACATAGGAAGAAATAACATCCTCTATATCAGTTTTGTATTTAAGCTCTTGAAGGAAGCTTTCGTTTAATGCCATTTTAACATCCTCCTAAAACATAGTTTAGACATGTAATTTTAATCGTTTCAGGATTTCTATTTGGTCCGTTTTTTTATTCGTGCCAGCATTTCGGCACAAAAAGATTGTTAAAAATTTTAATTGCATATGTATCGCTCATACCTGCAATATAGTCGCACACGGCTCTTTCTGCTCCGTCATCATAAGCAATCGAAATAAATTCCTCGGGCATTTCGTCAATATGCTCAATGTAGTAGGAATAAATTTTTTCCAGCATTGCAACAGCCTTGCTTTCCTCACTTTTGCAGACAGGATTGGTATAAACCGCTGTAAACATAAAGTTGTGCAAATCCATAAAGGCGGTATAAAAATCGTCGCTCATACGGATTTTATCGTTACTGTTATTAATAACATCAATAACCATATTGTTAATTCTTTCAGACTTAGTCATACCAAGCTGAAGTCTGAGGCTCAAGGGTATATCCTCCTCAGCCATAACGCCTGCACGAACCGCGTCGTCGATATCGTGATTAATATATGCAATTTTGTCGGCAATACGAATAATCTGCCCCTCAAGTGTGTATGCCTCTTCCCCTCTTGTGTGACAGAGAATACCGTTTTTAACCTCTTCAGTAAGGTTAAGACCTTTGCCGTTTTTTTCTATTTTTTCGACTACACGGACACTCTGCTCATAATGCTTAAAGCCTGTTGAACTCAAATTGTTCAGTGCTCTTTCACCTGCGTGACCGAAAGGCGTATGACCTAAATCGTGACCGAGAGCCACCGCCTCCGTTAAATCTTCGTTAAGCTGAAGTGCTCTTGCAATAGTCCTTGCAATCTGTGACACCTCAAGAGTGTGAGTAAGTCTTGTTCGGTAATGGTCGCCGCTCGGAGTGAGAAAAACTTGGGTTTTATGCTTAAGACGCCTGAAGGACTGACAATGAATGATTCTGTCCCTGTCCCTTTGGAAACAAGTCCTGACGGCACACGGCTCCTCATCTGCTGCTCTGCCTCTCGAATTCACGGCAAGGCAGGCCTTATCGCAAAGAATTTTCTTTTCGTTTTCTTCCGACATAATGCGAATTAAATTATCCAAAAATCTCACCCTTTCAACCTGATTCTATACCTGTCCATAATATTATACTCAATATATTTCGATTTCCCTACATAAAATTAAAATAAATTTTAAATATTGACTTAAAGGTTTATTAAAGATATGATAAAGACAGGAGCTGATAAAATGATTTACTTTGCAATTGCGATACTCGTTATACTGCTTATTGTGTTCTGCTACTACGAGAACAACAAGCTTGATCTGACGTATTATAACATAAAATCTGAAAAATGCACTGATAATTTTAAAATTGTCCAGCTTTCCGATTTCCATTCAAAGCCTTTTGAAAAGGTAATCGAAAAGGTTAAAGCAGAACGGCCGGACATTATCTGCATTACAGGTGATTTTATCAACGATAAGGGAAAGAACAAGGACAAGATGCTTGAATACGGCAAAAGACTTGTTGAAATTGCACCTGTCTATTACATCACAGGAAATCACGAAAGACGGCTTGATTATTTTGATTTTCTTATGAGTGAGTTAAAAGAAATCGGCTTTAACGTTTTACTTAACGAAGCGGCAGAAAATGAACACTGCACAATTCTCGGTCTTGACGAAAATCAAGCTGACTTTTCCGACTACAAGGCAAGAAGAAACGGCACATTTAAGTATAAGGATATGAAGCCTTACTTTGACAATCTTAGCAAAGCTGATGATTTTAAAATCGTACTCAGCCACTTCCCTGAAAATTTTGAGGGAATTAAAGAGCTTAATTATTCTCAATACGATTTTGATTTACAGCTTTCGGGACACGCTCACGGCGGTCAATGGATATTCCCGTTTATCGGACCGCTGTTTTCTCCCGGTCAAGGAGTTTTTCCGAAATATGCAAGAGGCTCTTTCGGCGAGAGGCCTAAGTTGATTGTCAGCAGAGGCTTGGGAAATTCCGAATTTCCTCTACGACTTTTTAATCATCCCGAAATAGTCGTGGTGAATGTGTACAAAAATTAATCATCTTTTTCTAACAATTTGTATATAGATTACAATAATAGAATGTAGTATAATAAATTTGTAATATTATATCCAAATTAAGGAGAGGATGTTTATGAAAAAGATATCAAAGCAAATTCTGTCGTTATTAATGGCATTGCTGATTCTTTCAACAGGTATAATACCTGCATTAGCAGCAGTACCTGTTTTGACCTTTGCCACAAAAACCGACAGCAATAACGAAGTAAGCTACTACGCCGGTACTTCTCCTGATATTATTGCCACCATAACAGGACTAACCGCTGAGCAGTCCGCTTTGGCAGACAAAATTGTATGGAGTGTCAATGGTGACAGCGGAAAGACTGTTATTCAAAGCAAGAACGATTTGAAGAAAGAAGTACAGGAGGACGGAACCTACAAGGTTACGGAAACTGCAAAAATTTCTTTCCCGTTGGAAAGTGTTTCAAAGGAGCTTACTGTTTCTGCATCATTCGGCGGTATTGTAAGCAACTCCATATCTTTTACACTGAAAAAGCCTATTCAAACAATCAGCGTAAAGCAGATTGACGATACCAAACACACATATTATGACATAGATTCTTCTTCACTTTACATAGACCAATATATTGACGATATCAGTAAGAACACAAATTATGCCATTATTAACATAAACAGCGAGCCCACAGACCACGAGGACGAGCTTTCAGCACCGGCAGTAAGCAATGAATATGACAAAAACGGAGATAATTCGTGTGTAAGCTGTTCTCCTTATGAAGAAGTTCCGAACAGTTACAAAATTACCGTTTCAAAGCATTCTGATTTAGAATCAACAATTCGTTTTTCTCCAAAAAGCGGTTACAGCACACAAAAAGAAATTTTCGTTAAAAAGTGCGTTCCTCTTAAGTCTTTCGATTTAAAGTACAATAATACCGTATTTAAAGGAGTTTCAACAAATTCACTTTCGCTGATACAGGATGAAAGCATAAACATTTCGGTTATCAATAAAAACCCATCTAATACAAACGATGATATCAAATATACACTTTATGACAGCAACAATAATCCTGTAAGCACAGACAAATACAGAGTTGAGTATGACAGCTCCACAAGAGGCTGTAAGCTTTCGATAAACGAGATTGGTAATTATCGTTTTGAGGGGAAGGCAGTATCATACGGCGGTAGTAATCTTCTGCGTACAGCAGCTGTTTCATTCGGAATCAATGTAATTGAGTCAAATCCCGTAAGAGAGATATCTTTTAAAAACTCTGATTACAGAATTTACACACTCAGAAACACATCAATAGCTCTTGCAGGCGAGCTTATTACTGACCCTGCAATGAACGAAAACACCGACACTATCGAATACACCTCAACTAATCCGGAGGTAGCAACAGTTGACAAAAGTTCAGGTTTAGTAACAGCAGTTAAAAGCGGTGTCACTACAATTAACGCAACAGCCGTAAAGGGCAACAAAACAGCGTCCTGTCTCATAACTGTATCGGAAGCAATAAACACAATCGAGCTTTCTCTTGACGGTTCAGGAAACGTTCTTCCGTTAGGTCATAAGGGAACGATTGTTGCCAAAGTTTCACCGTCAACAGCACAGGAAACCATAAACAGCTGGACATCAAGCAGACCTGACATAATCTCGGTAGACAGCAACGGAAACGTTGAAACAAAGAGTTTTGATGAAACTGACCCTAATAACAACAATGTTGTTATAACCGCAAAATCTGAAAGCGGTGCAGAAAAAGCAATAACTATTACCGCAGTTCCGGCAATAAGAGCAACTGACATACAGATTACTCCGCAGAAGGTCGGAAACTGTGCACTTAAGAACGAAGGAAACGGAATTTACAGCATCTACAAAAACGATACTGTTTATATTGCTTGTGACTTACTTGCCCCGAACGGAGCAGAATCAAATGACGCAGTTATTTGGAGAGTAAGTATTGCCGGTGGCGGAAATGTGACGCTTGAGGAGGCTAAGGCATCAGGATTTATTGACTACAAAATGACAGGAAATAACCTTGAAATCACAAGTAAAACAAACCTAAATATGATATTCACGGCATATACTATTTTGTCAGGACAAAATATAAGCTTTGCCAATATAAGCAAATCAATAACTCTTTACAGCTATGAGAAAACTACAAAGGTTTCGTTCAATCCATCATCAACTTCCACATTAATTCCTATAAACGGCACATATGAATTCTATGTGAATATGGAGCCTAACACACAGACGAATCAGGATGTGGTTGTTGCAGTATCAAACAGCACAGGAATTGCAGATGTTTATACAGAAAAAATAAGTCTTAATCAGTACAAGGTTACTGTTTTTGCAAGACAGCTTGGTACGGCAGTAATCACCTGCTACGCTTGCTATGATGCAAATGACCCTGTAAATACAAAGGCTGTATCAAAGAATCTTACTGTTACTGTTGCTAATGACATCGCAAATGCTACAGTATATAACATTTATGATGTTTACTACAAGGGCAGTAGCTACGGAATCAAAGATTTTCCTTATTTACAGGTTATGTTCGGCAATGTTGTTCTTGTAAACAACACTGATTATAAAATCTCTTTCCAAAACAGCACGAATGCAGGATTTGCAACTGTAACAATAAAAGGTAACAGTAACAATTATCAAGGAACAAAAACTGTTCAGTTCAGAATTTTGCCTAAAGCAATTAACGGCGGTGATGTTACCGGTACAGTATCAGACCTCACATACAACGGCACAGCACTTGTACCAAGCAAGGTTACAGTTAAGGATGCGACAAGAAATAAAACTCTTGTTCAGGGAACAGATTACGTAATAACCGGATATGGAAACAATGTTAATGCCGGCGTAGGATATGTATACATATCAGGCTGCGGAAATTATACGGGCTCGATAGCAATACCTTTCACAATCAAGCCGCAGGCTATTTCAAGCAGTTCGGTTAAGGTTGCTGCTATCAGTAATAAGACCTATACAGGAAAGTCACTCAAGCCTGCACCAACAGTTACGTATAACGGCGTAACTCTCAGAAACGGTGTAGACTACACGCTTTCCTACTCAAACAACAAGAATGTAGGCACAGCAAAGATTACCATTACAGGTATCGGAAATTTCAGCGGTACGAGAACAGTATCATTCAAAATTGTTGCTCCTGCTGCACCGAGCGGTTCTAAGAAAGTAAACGACGAATATATTAACTCTAAGCAGAAAAAGGCTTCAATCAGCAAGCTTTCAAAGGGCAAGAAATCATTTAAGGCAAGCTGGAAAAAGGTCAGCGGTATTACAGGATATCAAATTCAGTACAGCACCTCAAGCAAATTCACTAAGAGTACAACAAAAACCGTTACAATCTCCAAATCAAAAGCCACTTCGTCAACTGTCAAAAAGCTTAAAGGCGGTAAGAAATACTATGTAAGAATCAGGACTTACAAGAACACTAAATTCCAAGGCAAAACAGTTAAGGTATTCTCTTCCTGGTCTAAGTCAAAGACAGTTACTCCAAAGAAATAAATCATTTAAACAACTGCTTCAGGTCTTTCCTGGAGCAGTTGTTTTACAAAAAAATCATTATTCAGAAAAAAACACATATAATTATACTGACTAAATTTAAGGAGCAAATTATGTGCGGAATTATCGGATATACAGGAAAATGTGACGCATCAGGCAAGCTGATAAAAGGCCTTAAGGTACTGGAATACAGAGGTTATGACAGTGCAGGAATTGCCATTGAGCGTAACGGAGCGACGGAAATTATAAAATGTGCAGGGAGAGTTGACAAGCTTCAGGCATTTGCAAGCGAGGTTAAAACCTCACACACAGGAATAGGTCATACAAGATGGGCAACTCACGGCGAAGTAAACGATAATAATTCTCACCCTCATCAGGTGGGAAAGGTTACTGTTGTTCACAACGGCATAATTGAAAATTACAGAGAGCTTAGTGAAAAGTACAGCCTTACAGATAAACTGAAAAGCGAAACGGACAGCGAGGTAGTTGCAGGTATTCTTGACTTTTATTACCGAGGAAATCCATATGACGCTATCAAAAATACTGTAAAGGAGCTTAAGGGTACATTTGCTCTCGGCATAATTTTTCAGGACATTGAGGGTGCGATTTTTGCAGTCAGAAACGTAAGTCCTATTGTGGCGTGTGTAGGATATGACGGCAGTTATATTGCATCAGATGCACTTGCACTGGCTGGACATTGTGATGAATATTTTGTTCTGCCTGAAATGACGATTGCCTGCGTAAAAGACAACGAGATTACGGTTACAGATTTCAATTCAAATACTGTTAAGCTCGAAATGATTACGGCAGATTTTACCGACAACGAATACGGTAAAGGCGATTATCCGTTTTTTATGGAAAAGGAAATCTGTCAGCAACCTGAGGTTATACAGAAAACCATAGAGAAAAGGATAAAAGACGGACTTCCCGATTTTACCGCAGATAATATTGATGATGAATTTTTCGAGGGTATTAAAAGCATTTCAATTGTTGCCTGCGGTACTGCAATGCACGCAGGACTAATCGGCAAAGGGCTGATTGAAAAAAAGGTGCGTATCCCCTGCTGCGTTTATCTCGCGTCGGAATTTATATACACCAATCCCATAATTGATGAAAGTACGCTTTTAATCTGCGTTTCTCAAAGCGGTGAAACAATTGACACTCTTGAGGCTTTGAAGTACGGCAAAAGAAACGGAGCTAAGGTTTTGTCTATTGTCAATGTTCGTCAGTCATCAATCGCAAGAGAAAGTGACAGAGTAATTTACACAAACGCCGGACCTGAGGTTGCGGTGGCATCCACAAAGGCATATACTACACAGCTTTCAATTTTCTTTCTCCTTTGCGGTACGCTCTCATTATTATATGGCAAGCAGACGGAAATCGAAATAAGAGAATTTATAAGAGAGGTAGAAAAATTGCCTGCTGCCATTGACAGCCTACTGAAAAGGAAAGACGAAATACACAAGCTGTCAAGGTCGCTGTTAGAGGCAGAACACGCTTTTATGATAGGCAGAGGGTACGACTACCCTGCTCTGCTTGAAGGCTCTTTAAAGCTCAAGGAGATATCTTATATACACTCCGAGGCTTTTGCGTCAGGTGAGCTTAAGCACGGCACAATAGCACTTATAACAGACAAAACGCCGGTTATCGCTCTTGTCACTCAAAGCGGTTTAAAGCTCAAGGAAATTTCAAATATAAAGGAAGTTCAGTCAAGAGGTGCAAGGGTGATTACATTTGTTAAAAAATCACTTAATGACGGACTTATAAACTGCGATTTTGAACTGCCTGACACCATAGACGAACTAAGCGTAGTGCCGTCGGTTGTGGCGTTACAGCTTCTCGCCTACTATGTTTCCTCTGACAAGGGACTTGATGTTGACAAGCCGAGAAATCTTGCAAAGGTAGTAACAGTAGAATAGCAAAATAATAACAGGAATACTCCTTCACAGCTCTTCCCACTTAGAGCTGAGAGCGGAATATTCCTGCTTTTTTATTATCTTACTAATCAATTCTTAAGAACTAAGAAAGGAAAAGTAAAGATACAGTAAAATTATTTTATGAAATCAGGTGCTTCGTCTGCACGGATAAGAGAAGTGTAGCAAGTACCGTCATCATTTTTGAAGCATACAACATAGTCGTCATTTTCTGCGTAGCCGAAAATTCTTGAGCTGTCGGAAAGAGCCTTAAGCTGATTAGTGTCGGTTATTTCAAGGTTTGAAAAGCCGTATTCCAGACTTACTGTTCCGTCTTCCTTACCGGCAATACTGATACCGTTTGTTGCTCGTTCAAAAATGAAGCTTACTTTTTGTTCTGCCGAGCCGTCAACCTCTATCATACCTTTTCTCAAGTCGGAAACTTTCTGAACATCGGCACAGGTTATATTGTACTTTTCAAGGGAATCATCAGACTTCAGCATTGAATATTCCCCTGACGCCTTAAGATAAGCAACAGTATTTTTTGTTGACGGATAGATGTAATATGACAAAGTAGTTTGAGTACCGGTATAGTCATAATAACCCGATTCGTTAACTTGAAAAGATGGTCTTGTATCGTCATAGAGCTTATACCATTCCTCATCCATAAACACGATACATCCTAAAGGCTTTTCGTCAGGCTTATAAATCTTGTCATAAGTCAGCTCAAGTCTGTCGGCAAGAATTGCATCACGGAGAGCGTCGGTATTTTCAATATCATTGAGGACAAGTCCGTCGGCAGAAACAAGTTTTGCACTGCCTGTTGAAAGAACAGTTTTGATTGAGTCTTCCGATTCGTAGCTCAGCATATCATAGGCTTCAACATCAGGATACGCTTTTGAATATCCGCCGCTGAAATTATTCTTTTCTTTAGATGAAAGAAGATAGGTCAGTTCATTTTCAAACGCATTAGTATCGGTAAGAGAAAGAGTATCATAGCAAGCCGTTTCATCGGTAGTCTTATAATATCTCTTAAGCACAGAGCCGTCCTTGAGAATGTATGAAACCTGAACATCATTACCTGTCATATTGTCAGTTTTTTCTGCCAGCTTTTTTTGAACTTCAGTTAATTTCTGCAAATCTTCTTTGTCACTGAAAATGCCCATAGTACGCATATTAAATGAATTAAAGGAATAAAAAGAACGATATGAAGGAATATATGTTCCTCGTGAGAAATTTGTACTTTCACTGCCTGTTGCGTCAATGTTGTAAGAAGAAATAAGTGCGTACTTAACATCGCTGATATTCGGAGTTTTAGCAGAATAGCCGAAACATCCTGTTGAAAGAATTACAACTGCAACGCAGGCAGTAACAGCGGTTACAACAGCAGGAGCAAATACCTTACCGCCAAGCTTGATTTTTCTTTTTGCGATACTCATTATGATGAAATATGCAAGGAAGAAAGCCACACAACCTAACAATACAGAAAGAATAGTATTAAATCCTGTAACGCCATTTGCGATGCTTATTGAATATACGCCGTAAGCAGCAATAGCAAATGCACCAAGTGAAAGCTCTAATGCAATAAAAGCATTAACAGATGTTTTTACGCCGTGAAGTTCTGCGTTTTCAGCCTTTCTCTTGAGGAAAAGACTTCTGGCAACAATGATGAACACACAGCATACAGCAAGCCAAACGATAATCGGAATAATATATTCCATAGGAAGATTTTCCTTGCCGTAGTGAGAAAACTCACCAAAATAAGCGTCGGTATATTCAGGCTGTTTTACGCCTCTGTATGTAAAGCTGAACACATTATCACTCATACGGCTATCCCCTAATGACTTGCCGAAGAATACAGGATTAAATATTGAAGTGTAATTCAGTATTGACCTTGTTTCGCCATATGATGTAGAGAGATAAGTTGAACTTCCGTAGCCTCTCAAAAATGTATTGCAAAGACCTGATGCAACTGCTGAAAGAATTGACGGAAGCCAGATAAAGCCTGCACCGAAGAAAAGGCTTTCAATAACAGTATTGCAAAGGACCATTGTTATTGACATCATTGAAAAGCCGATAAGCATATAGGTGTAATATTCAAGGAACACAAACACGCCGTTATAGATTACATAGCCTGCATCGCCGAGATAATGAATATTCATAGCAATATCAATTATAATAGGAATTATGCTTGAAGCTGCCATAAGAAGCATACCGGCAATAGTTCTGTTTTTAAAAAGTGTTCTTCTGTCAACGCCGAGAGAAAGAAAGACGTTGACGCTCTTTTTCTTCATCAAAAATCTGTATCCGCAAAATGCGAAGAGCACACCGCAGACAATAGCGGCAATAGCGGTATAGATACTTGTCACTCCGCCATAGCCCAACATATCATAGCCTGTTGAGGTTAAGCAGAGAGCAACATTTTTTCTAATATTAGCAATTTTTTCAGCATGATTTTGAGCAGTATCGAATACTGAAAATGCCGTATAAATCTTAAACACAAAGTAATAGATTGCAACTATAAAAGAAAGAACAGCAGGTACAGCCATTGATGATAAAGCATATTTAAAATCATAAGCTGCTGCGTGCTTATTCGCTGAAGATTTGCGTGATGTCATAGTCCTTATCCTCCATTTCATTTAAAAATACCTCTTCAAGTGAGAGATTAACGCTGTCGATATGAACAGGGTTCAAAGCGTTAAGACGGCTGTCATCAAAGTCACTTTTAACTATAATAGTTGCCATTTTGCCGTCAACTGTTATTCCTTTATTCTCAATACCTGAGAATATAGATTTATCAACATTTTCCCTAAATACCATTCTGTACTTTCTGTATGCTGCACTGATATCGTCGACAGAAACGTCCATAGTCAGCTTTTTACCGTTGATAAGTGCAACGTGGTCGCAAAGGTCGGAAACCTCCTGAAGATTGTGACTGCTCAAAATCATTGAGCATCCTGTTTCCGCCATATATTCGATGAAAAGATTTTTGCAGAAATTTCTCTTCTGAGGGTCAATTCCGTCGAATACTTCGTCAAGGAGCATATATTTAGGTCTTGACGCCATAGCGAGAATAACCTCTGCCTGCCTTTGCATTCCCTTTGAAAATGATGAAATATTCTTGTTTGGGTCAAGTCCCATAGCATTCACCATTTTGTCATAAACACTATCGGAGAAGTTAGGATAGTAGCCTTTATAAAACTTTCTCATTTTATTAAGAGTTGCTCTTGACGGGAAATATAAATCGTCAGGAACGTAGAACAAATCTGCTCTGATTTTTCCGTTATCATAAACATTTTCGTCATTTATGTAAACTGCACCGCCGTCAGGCTTGTATATTCCTGCACAGGTTTTTAAAAGAGTAGTTTTACCTGCACCGTTATAACCTACAAGACCATAGATTGAGGACTCCTCAACAGTAAATTTGATATTTTCAATTGCGGTGAAATCGCCGAATTTTTTAGTGATATTTTTAATTTCAATCATTGCTGTCACCTCCGTTATATATTTCTGCTACCAAGGAATGAACAGCGTCCTCGGTAACACCTTTAGTTTTTCCCGAAACAACTACCGCCTTAATATCATCAAGTGCGGAGCTGATAATTTTTTCATTTCCGATAGGGTTTGAAGAAACGAAAACTCCTCTGCCCTGTGCAGAATAAATTACGCCGTCATGCTCTAATTCTCCGAAAGCTCGCTTAATAGTATTAACGTTAATGTTGAGCTCATTTGAGAGATTTCTAATTGACGGGAGCTTATCATCAGGCTTATATACGCCGATATTTATCAGCATAATAATCTGTTCCTTTATCTGCTCGTAAATCGGCGTTCTGCTGTGATAATCTATGAAAATCAAGCTGTCCTCCCCTTTCGTCTGTATTCGTATATTTTTATTGGTTAGCTAACTGTGATATCTTTCCTATCACACTTGCAATATAGCATATATATTTTCCCTTGTCAATAGTTTTTTTAAATTTTTTTGCATAAAAAAACAGCCGTTCATAAGAACAGCTGTAACTTGGGATATTTACTTTTTAAGTGATTCGAGAAGAGCGATACATTTATCAAGCTTTTCAGGATTGATGTTTACATTTTCTTCCACAAGAGAGGCACCGATAAGAGAGTCGATAGTGTCCTCAACTTTAACGAGAGTGTTAATCTGCGGTGATGTTTCAATGTTTATGGAATTGCCCTTTCTGTTGACAACTCTGTTTTTAAGGTCCTTGAAATTAACATAAAACCTCTGTTTCTTTTCGTTAGGCCTGAAGCTGTCAATAAGGACGCCGTTTTTCTCCACAAGAATCTCCTCAATTTCCTCAATTTCTCTTGAGGCAATTTTCTTGAGCTTTTTAAAAATAAAGGTTGCGTCAAATTTGCTGGTGAATGAAATAGAATCATAGGAGCCGTGACGCTTAACAAAAAGCTTAAATGAGTCCTGTGCAATATCGCAGACAAGAGAATAAACCTTTTGGAAAAACGGATGGTCGGACTCTCTCAAATCGTCAATAGACATTGTGTAGAAAAGCCTTTTGTGGTGGTCAAAAATCAGTACATCGTCCCTGACAGCGTAATAATAAAGCTTATTATCAAACCTGAAAGAAGTCAGTCCGCCGTCATTGATGCCCTCGTTGACAATCTGTACCTCGTTTTCCTGCTTTTCGTTTTCTTCAGCAAGTTTCTTAAGAATATCAGCCATAATAATATCCCTCTTTTTAGAAGTTTTCTGCCATACCACATATATTATACATTGTTCGCCGGCAAAATACAACAACAAATAATTTTTAGTAATCTGTCTATTTTAAATCTGTTACGGCAGGATTTTCGATTACCTCACCGCTTTGAAAAAATCGTGAGCCGTGGCAGGAGCAGTCCCAGGTATGCTCCTCATTATTCCATTTCAATGCACAGCCTAAATGGGTGCAGCGTTTCTTTGTGGGAGTTAAAAGATTTGTTACGGCTTCAAAGGAATTGACGGCAAGCTGAGGTCTTATGATAGTTCTTGAGGGCGAAAATACAGATTCGTAAATGTTTTCTTTGCCTTTTATCAAATCGGTTAAAATCATAGCAGAAAGCATTGAATTAACCATTCCCCATTTGTTAAAGCCTGTTGCGGTAAAAAGGCTTGGAGTATTTTTCGAATATCTGCCGATATATGGTATGCCGTCAAGGGTCATACAATCTTGTGCCGCCCAACGGAATTTAACTTTTGAGTCAGGATAATTTTCATAGGCAAAGGCCTTAAGCTCATTCCAGCCGCCTCCCTGCTTTCCCGTTCTGTGACCTCCTCCACCGATTAGCAGGAGGTTTTTATAGTTTCTGAAAGACTTACCCTTGTGATTTTCGTCAACATACATTCCGTCAACATCAACGCCGTTTTCAAGGGCAATAACATATGACCTGTGCTGATACATTTTAAGAAAATAGAAGCCGTGGCGATTGATAAACGGAAAGTGAGAAGTAATTATAATATTATTAGCAGTAATTCTGCCCTTATCCGTTATTGCGGTTTTTCCGTCAATGTCAAGAACTTTTGTGCTTTCATAAATATTCAGTCCTTTTGAAATTTCCGACGCAAATTTGATAGGATTAAACTGTGCTTGATTTTTAAACTTTACTGCTCCCACTGTATCAAAAGGCAGTTTTTCGCACCTGTCAAATTCCGCCTTATAGCCGATTTTATCAAGGGCATTCAGTTCTTTTTCAATTTTCTTTTCATCATCAAGAGAATAAACAAAAGAATCTTTACGTTGAAAATCGCAGCTGATTTTTTCACACAAAGAGGTCAGCTTATTAAAAGCGTCACAATTGGCGGAAAGGAAAAGCTGTGCCGTTTCCAAATCAAACTCGTCAAGAACCTTACTGTATATCAAGCCCTGCTGAAATGTTATTTTCGCCGTCGTATTTGCGGTGGTATGGCTGCAAATTCTATCCTGCTCCACAAGTATATAGTCGATATTTTCTTTATCAAGCATATAAGCACAGAGAAGTCCTGTCAGTCCGCCGCCGACAATCAGCACATCTGTTTTAACATTCCCTTTAAGCGTATTGAATTTTTCAGTCTTTCTGCTGTTTTCCCATAAAGAGTTCATAACATCATTCCCGTCAAAATATAGTCGGTTATATTATTTGAGTTTTGGGCAGAAATAAACAAGGTCCGAGAAAAAATCCCGAACCTTGAAAAAATCGTTATTTAAAATTATTCAGCTTTAGCATCTGCGTCAGCACTGATTTCTGTATTCTTTTCTTTTCTCATTTCAACAAGCTCACCGAGTATTCTCTCGTGCTCCTTATCTGTAAGAGCATATTTGAGTGTTGGGATAGCTGAAAGGAGCATACCAATTGCAGGCGGAATTGAAATAAGGAAGAACATAGCCGCAGCGTACTTTCCTGCACCTGTACCGCCGTCATAGGTGATGAATGATGCACCATCTGCAAGAGCCTTGTTAAGAGTGTCAACATTAGCACCGCTGTAGCCTACAATTGAATATACAGCAGAAGAAATAATAGTTGCAATACCTGCTGAAAGCTTTGTAATGAAACTCTGTCCTGAGAAGAATACGCCGTCTGTACGAACGCCGTTTGTGTACTCCTCATAGTCAACGCAGTCTGCAATCATAACTGACTGAAGAACATTGATACCACCGAATGAGAAGCTTGCAAGGAACATACAAACGCCGATAACGATTGACCAGAATGTTGTAGTAAGGTCGCCGCCTGATACCTTGTAGAACACATAGATAAGTGCGAAAGGTACAGCACCTGCGATTGAGTAGAAATTGTAAAGAGTTTTCTTTTCAAACTTTCTTGTAAGTGCAGGAGTAACGCCCATAGCAACGAACTGACCTACAAAAAGTCCAATGGCAATACAGCCGAGACCGATTAAAATTCTGACATTGATGCCTGCGAAATTACCTGCCTCATCATACATAAGGATATTCATAATATTACCGTCAGCATAATAGTAGGTAACGAGTGTCATAGCACAAATCATAAGAAGCTGAATAGGGCTTCTCAAAATACCGGAAATAAGAATCTGTCTGAAAGGCTTATTTCTGAACATAATCTGGAAATTCTCTTTAAAGCCGTAATGCTTTTCGGAAGATTCAACACGCTCTCTTGTACATACACCTGCAAACTCAAAGAAAACAGTAGCAACAACAGTAAATATAATTGCAGTAACGATAAACGCCTTCTGCATATCGCCGTCAAAGGCTGCTGAAAGAGCCTGTGCAACCTGAACGATAAGAACAGAAACACCTGCAACGCCTGCTGCCATACGAGCAAGACCGAGAATCTTTGAACGGTCATTTTCATCCTCTGTCATAAGAGAAGTAATGCCCCAAAGAGGAATATCACAAACTGTAAAGCACATACCCCAAGCGATATATGAAATAGCTGCCCAAGCAACGATAAGTACCTTTTGTGTCTGAGTAGTAGCCTCAGCATAGTTGCCGTTAAGGAATGCAAGTATAGTTACAATTCCTATAATAACCGGAAAGAAAATAAGATACGGTCTGCACTTACCCCATTTAGTTCTTGTTTTATCAACGATAGTACCCATCATTGGGTCATTGACTGCATCCCAAATTCTTGCAATAGTCATTATCCAGCCTAAAGCCATAGCCGGCAGACAGATAACATTTTGGAAATAGAAGTAAAGTCCTGTGGATACAATGTTGTAAATCATATTCTGACCGAACATACCTACAAGATATCCGCCAAGCTCCTTCTTGGTATATGTACGCTTTTCGCCCATTTCATCCTCTCCTTACTGTTGGCAAAACGCAGTGATTATTGCGGTGAGAAACCGCCAATGAATAATATAACAAATTTACAATAAAAAATCAACACATATATTTGTAGTTTTTATAAATTATGCACAATAATCGAAAAGAGTTGATTAAGTGAGAGACATCACAAAAAAACGCCTCGGTGCTGTGGGGACACCGAGACGCCGACTGTGGATGGAGTATTTTTAAAAACAGACAGAGAAATGAAAAAAGTATTTTATGAATTGAATGAGGAGAAACTCTGACTCCATACTCTGTTTTCCACAAAAAATATTCAAAATAGAAAGGAATAGCCCTAATCTTTGAGGTACATTCTACTTCAACAAAATTTCCAAAATGTTAAAATAAGATTAACGTTGTTTGAATTATACTCCAAAAACGAACGATTGTCAATCATTGACTAACGTCAAAAAACGTGTTACAATCTCATAAAAAAGGAGGGCTGACAATGACTGCTGAAGAAAAATATTTTGTATCTTTAATATCATCATTCTTGAACAGCCGTAAGCCCGAAAAGCCAAAAGGCATTGACTGGAACGAAATATACAGGCTGTCGGAAATACATAACGTTTCTGCAATAGTCGCAAACCAAACAGGCAGACTATCCGACGAGGAAAAGCCTGACAAAAATCTTTATTCAATCTTTCGTCAGCAGATAGGCTACACCATAATGAACTATGATGAAAAAATGAAAGCCTATGACGAATTGCGTCAGCTTTTGACAGACAACGATATCGACTATATTTTCGTAAAAGGCATTATTTTAAATAAATTTTATCCCGTTAAGGAATTTCGTACCAGCGGTGATATTGACGTAATTATACGCGATGACGATTTTGAAAAGTTTAAAAAGATTGTAATTGAAAAAGGTCTTAAGGACAGCGACGACTCTACTGTGTGTGCTTGCTTTAATATCGGAAATATATTCATAGAGGCACACAGCAGTATCCACTGTGACCACGAATATTTTAAAAATATTTTTGAAATTGCAGAAAAAGGCGACGACAGGAATGAATACGTATTAAGTCTTGAAAATCATCTACTTTACGTTCTGTGCCATATAGTAAATCATTTTAGAAAATATGGTGCAGGAATAAGAATGTTTATGGATGTTGACGTTATTCTGCGTCAGATAAACGGCAGTCTTGATTATAAAAAGTTCTTTTCTCTTTGCAGAGAGCTTAACATTGAAAGCTTTGTAAAATACACCTTTTCATTATGCAGAAATTGGTTTAACACGCCTGTTAAAATTGATTTTGACATCAGCGAAAACAAGGCTGTAAAGGATATGTTTGAAAAAGAAATTCTTTCAGGCGGAAGCTTTGGGTATGAAAGAAGAAGTCTGTCTGACTACTATGTTTCAATGGCAGTGGGACAAAATGAGAAAAACGGCTTTAAATCTAAAGTCAAAGCGTTTTTTCATCTTCTTTTTCCAAAGAAAGAATACCTTTATGAGGGTGCACCATACGCAAGCAGGCATCATATCCTGCTGCCTATTGCGTGGCTTCACAGGCTGTACAAGGGGATTTTTGTGCGAGGCGGTCACTCCGTTTCAACAGTTAAGGGAATTATAAATTCCGACGAGGAAATAGTAGAATATAAAAAGCTTTTGAAAGAGCTTGACATATAAAAAGTCTGTACCGAATTGGTACAGACTTTCTTTTTGTTTTATCTTGCGGCTTTGGAGATAATTGCGAAATCCTTTGCATTAAGGAGTCCGTCATTATTTACATCAAAGTAAATGCCGCTTGTAATAGATGGGTCATCAGGAGCTTTATTGATATAATTAGTATTCCATATAAGCTTTAATGACGCCGGTGTTCTTGTAGTTGTTCCCGAACAGGTTGAGCAAGTGTAGGTAAAGTTGCCTGACTCGTTAAGTCCGTTACAGGTGTATGAATGTCCCGGAGAAGGCTCGGTATTAGTTCTTGTTGTACCGCAGATATTACATGTATCTCTTGTTACTCTTGCTATAGTACAGGAGCCCTCAGTAACAACTGTTGTTGTGTAATAGCCGTCAACCCATTCCTGATGAACAGTTGTAGACGCCTGAGTTGAACCGCAGCGTGAACAGGTTGGAGTTGTGAGAACGTGACCCGGCTTGCCGGATATTTCCACATTTACATCCTGATAATCGTGACCGAGAGCGTCTATGACAATTTCGTAGCTGACACCGCACACCGAACAAGTTGCAGTTTCAAGTCCGTCATCCTCACAGGTAGCCTCTGATTTAACAACAACACTGCCGTCCAAAGGAGTGTGTCCCTTTGCAGGAACAGCCTCAGAGGTTGTCATTGAACAGCGTGAGCATTTATATTTGTTTGAGCCGGCAACTGTACAGGTGGAGTCATAGCTGTTTTCCTCGTCAAGAATGTAATCGTGACCGAGAGCGTCAATATTTTCTGTACGAGTTCTGCCGCATACTGAGCAGGTATAAAGGATACTGCCCTTTGCAGTACAGGTTGGCTCTGTTCTGCTGGTGAACTGATAATCGTGCTCGCCGTTAGCCTGAAGAGTTACAAGCCTTGTTTCACCGCAGATGTTACAAGTATCACGGCGGACGCCGTTTACTGTACAAGTCGGGTTAGTTATAACAGTTGAGGAGTAATATCCGTCAATCCATTCGTTGTGGGTAGATGTTACGGTTTTTGCACCGCATACGGTACACTGATAAGTGTCATAGGTGTGTCCGTTATCAGCATTAACCTCAGTGCTTACAAGCTCATCTTCGTGACCGAGAGCGTCAATAGTCTGTGTAATAGTCTCACCGCAGGCAGAGCATACGCCCTCTTCACTTCCTGCTGTTGTACAGGTAGGCTCTGTAACTACTGTATAGGTTTCAACCTGATGATTACCTCTCGGAGTAATTACTGTTTCCGACTTACCGCATCCCTCAACAGTACAGGTGCGTCTCGAAATACCTGTTGTGGTGCAGGAGCCCTGAGTAATAACAGTTTCGGTATAAAAGCCGTCGATAAATGACACGTGCTCAATTTCCTGCTTTTCGTCACCGCAGGCTGTACACTTGTAATATCTATAGATATGACCGTCATTTTCCGACTCGTCATTAGTTTCTGTCAGTTCATAAATATGACCTTTAGCAGCAAGCTCTGTTTCCGATACAACAAAACCACAGTCATCGCACACCTGAGTAGTTATGCCTGTTTCAGTACAGGTCGGCTCAAGAGTGATAACCTCGTGAGTGCTTTCGTGACCGCACTCGTCAATTGAAACGAAGTTATATCCCTTACTTTCAGCATAAGTCTGCGTTGTAGAAAGTGAGTGACCGTACATTGTCAGGTATGATGAAGCACCATTGAATGGGTCCTTACCCTCATTGATAAGCTGAATACCGCCATAGTCACAGTTAGGATTATGAACAGTTGCTTCAAGCATAAAAGTACAGTTAGAAAAGGACCTTATGCCGATTGATGTAACAGTTTCGGGAATTTCAATTGAAACAATCTTTGTATTGAAAAATGACCATCCGTCGATAGCTGTAATTGACGGTGAGAAATTAACGTACTTCACGCCTGAATCATAAAAAGTTTCCACGCCTGTTGAAGTTAAGCCATTACCGAAAGTAACAGTTTCAAGGCTTGTACAATCTCTGAAGCAAGCTGAGCCGATAGTGGTAAGGCTGTCAGGGAAAGTAATGCTTTTAAGTGCAGTACAGCCTCTGAATGCCATATCCTCAAGAGTTTCAAGATTACTCGGAAGAGTAATGCTCTGAAGTGCAGTACACTCCCTGAAAGCACCGTAGTTAGCAGTACCGCCGTCAATTTCAGTCAGCGTACTTGGAAGAGATACAGATGTAAGAGAGGTACAGCCATAGAAATTAAGCTGACCGATTGAGGTTATTCCCTCGCCTACTTTTACAGTTGTAATAGCTGTCTTAACGCTGTACCACGGCGGACGGTTAAGAACAGTTGTGCCGTAGTTTTTAGTGGCACCCGTACCGGTCAGGGTAAGAGTTTTGCTTGTTGAGTCATATGCCCAATTGACACTTGAGCCTGTTGCACCGCAGGTACCGCTGTCAGCAGCAGTTGCCACAGCGATATTGACGCACAGTATACTCGTTATCACAAGGACAACGGACAGAACAAGCGAAATGATTTTCTTTTTCATAAATTAACATCTCCTGTTCGGCGATAAAGCATAAATACTATCTATTTAATATAGCACAAGGAAAATATTTTTTCAACAAAATATACTTTAGTTGTGCAGAAATAATACAAATACAGTTAAACAGTATTATTACTCCTGCTCCTCTGTAATTTTCTTCATAAGCTCGTCGTGAAGCTTCGGCTGATTGTCACGGACAATTTTAGCAGGAATGAATGCAAAGAGCATTATTACAGCTGCACCCAGGAAAAGCTCCATAGGATAAACAATTTCGCTGTCAGGTACGCCTTTATTAGCGGCGTTAATGATTACCTGTGCAACAACAGGACCGATGACCATAGGAACAAGAACGTACATCGCCATTCTGCATCCCTGGAAAAGTCCCTCTTTACCCTCAGGAATGTAATCTCTGTACGAAGCGGTGAAAAGGCCTGCCATAACAAGGCTTACGCCGATAAGAAGAATACCGCCGATAATAACGATTGCGAGCTCCGCAGTTTCATTTTTGTCAATAAAGAATTTAGCAGACCACATAATAACGCTGCCGATAACACCTGCTGCGATAGTCGGATAATAGAAATTCTTTTTGCCGTGTTTATCCATAGCGGTGGAAACAATTACCGAACCAACGGCGGCAGTTACCATAATAATTCCCACGGGAATAATGTAATTTTTGATTTGGAGAGTGCCCTCAAGAATATTGAAAAGATAATTGATATACACCTGATATGCAACGGCAGAAACCATATTACCTGCAAGACAGATGTAAAGCATTTTGTTTTCTTTGATTACCTTAGGCTGAAGTGAATATGTAAAATCAGACAGGAAAGAATTGTTTTTATCAGGCTGAATTCCTTTTTTATCTTTTACTAAAAACAGACCGATAATACCGCCGACAGTAGGAATAATTCCCAAAATCATAAAGAATTTCTTCCAATCGTCAGTAGTAGCGTCAGCATTTGTAAGACCGTCAAAGCCCACAAATACAACGCCCATAGCAAGAAGAGGAAGTACCGCAAGAACAGTATCAACTCTCGCTCTGTTAGCAGTATTTGACATATCCGTAACCCAAGCGTTGAAAGCGGCGTCATTGCTCATTGAGCCGATAATTGACATAACGCAGTCCATAGCAACTACAAGAATTACCATAGGCAGTACCTTGTCAGCTGACGGCTGCATAGGTACAAGGGCAAACATCATAATAGTAAAGCCCCAGATAACATATCCCCAGCACATAAAAGGCTTTCTCTTGCCTGTTCTGTCGCAAAGTGCACCGCCGATAAGTGTTGCCAGCGTTGCAAAAATTGCTGAAAAAGCAACCATAAGTGTTGTGGCATAAGGTGCTCTTGTAATCTCATTCTGCATAAAGCGTGAAAAATACATATTTTCAACTATCCACGCAATCTGTCCAATAAGACCGATGAGAATAATTGAGCTCCATGTCCTGAACCCTAAGGCTCCCGGATTTTTAGTTTTCGGCATAAATATACCCCCATAACAAAAATTAACTCATTTATATAATATCACTATTAATTAGAAAAGAAAAGTATTATTTTTATAAATATTCAACAAAAATTCTAAAATGTTGAAAAAAGGCGGATTTTATGATAAAATCAGGGTATGGAAGCTTTATTTATTTTGATGATACCTTTTGTGGGGACGACGTTAGGCTCTGCAATGGTATTTTTTATGAAAAAGAAATTATCCCCATCCTTTGAAAAACTCCTTTTAGGCTTTGCGTCAGGAGTTATGATTGCAGCCTCTGTTTGGTCACTTTTGATACCGTCAATGAATATGTCGGAAGATATGGGAAAATTACAATGGCTGCCGGCTGTGGTTGGCTTTGTTTTAGGTATGGCATTTTTGCTGATACTTGACAGCGTTATTCCACATCTTCATCTTGACAGCGACAAGCCCGAGGGCAGAAAATCTTTTCTTTCTAAATCTGCAATGCTTGTTCTTGCGGTAACGCTCCACAATCTGCCTGAGGGTATGGCGGTAGGTGTTACCTTTGCAGGTGCGTCTATAGGAAACTCGGGAATGACAGCTGCAGGTGCGGCGGCTTTGGCAATAGGAATTGCAATACAGAACTTCCCTGAGGGTGCAATAATATCTATGCCGCTTAAAGAGTCAGGTGCAGGGAAAGGCAAGGCGTTTCTATACGGTATGGCATCGGGAATTGTTGAGCCCATTGGTGCGATTATTACAATTCTCCTTGCTGAATTAGTTGTGCCTGTTCTCCCCTATCTGCTGTCCTTTGCGGCAGGTGCTATGATTTACGTTGTGGTTGAGGAGCTTATACCTGAATCGCAGGCAGGCAAGCATTCAAATATAGGAACTGTGGGTGTTGCAATCGGTTTCTCGCTGATGATGGTACTTGACGTTATGCTTGGATAAAATTGATACAGACATGACAAAAGCCGTTCACGCTTATTGGTGAACGGCTATATTTTTTTGCTATTATCTGCCTTTTGCATAGGAACGGACTTTAAATTCTGCTCCTGTTGACTCGCAGACTTTTCTTGACTTTTCAATATCCTCAGGCGAAATAACGTCTACTACTGTCATCCTGACCTTTTTGCAATATTTAACGCACTCTCTTGTGAAGTCGAGCATAGCGTCAAATGCTTTGCCCGGATAAATATTTCTTGTGATTTTATCGTACTTTTCGGAATCAGTCTCATTGAGAGAAACTGAAATCACGTCGAAAATCTCGGAAAGCTCCTTTGCAGTCGGTCTACCGTTAATAAGGTCAGAAAGTCCGTTGGTGTTGAGTCTGAGTTTAATATCAGGGTTTACGCTTTTGAGGTAATTTGCAGACTTGATAAGGTTGTCATAAGCGTTGGTAGGCTCACCATAACCGCAGAAAACTGCACTATCAATATTTGTAAAATCGTAATCATCAATAGCCTTTTTTATTTCTTCAAAGGTAGGCTCTTTATCAAACCAAAGCTCCTCGGCTTCGCCTACTGCGTCGCCCTTTGACCTTATGCAGAATGCACAGTTGCAGGGACATTTATTTGTAATGTTGAAGTAAACTCCGCCCTCAAGGGTATAAATTATATCTGCCATAATTCATTCTCCTATCCATACTAAATCATAATAAATCGGCAAGGAATTTTTCAAACTCCACGCCGTCATTGTGGTCTTTTACGTCTGTATTCATAATTACCTTTTCGATAAAAGAGGTAGCAAGAGCACCTGCGTCGTAAAGGGACATTCCACGAAGAAGTCCACCGGTAATTATTGAGGTGAAAATATCACCTGTACCGCTGTAATATCCGCCCTTTTCCTTGGCGGTAACAAGACGGACATCGCCGTTTTCAAAAATAATATTTGAGATGTTGCCGTTGTCTTTATAGCCTGTTGCAACAATTCTTTTAATTCCGTTTGATATAAGCTTTTTGCCGTAGCTAATCAAATCGTCGAGGTTTTCGCCGGCAGGCTCCTCAGCAATTATTGCAAGCTCGGAAATATTAGGCGTAATAACATCTGCCTTATAGCAAAGGTTTTTGATGCTTTCGCACATTTCCATACTGTAGCCGTCATAAAGTCTGCCGTTATCAGCCATAACAGGGTCAACAACGAGAAGAGTATCATCACTCTTAAATTCGTCAACAAAAGCGTTGATAATATCAAGCTGCTTGATATCGGTCACAAAGCCTGTAAGTATGGCGTCAAATGACACTCCGAGCTTCCTCCACTCTGCCACGAAATCAGGCATTGTATCTGTCAGAGAAAGTGATTTATAGCTGTCATATCCTGTTTGGTTAGATAAAACAGCGGTAGGAAGCGGATGGACCTCGCTGCCCATAACGGATATTATGGGAATCTCAACTGTGAGGGAACATTTACCGAAGCCTGACAGGTCATTAATTACCGCACATTTTTTCACTTTATCACTTCCTCTTGATTATTATATCAGTTTATTATATAATACTTCTGTAATTATTAAAATAGACAGTTAAGCTAAATTTAAGGTGCACAGTTATGAAAAAATATTCTCAGGTATATGAAGAGATAAAAAATATGATAGTGACAAAACAGCTTGTCTGCGGTGACAAAGCACCATCTGTAAGGAAAGCGTCGGAGCTTTTCGGCGTTTCCACCACCACGATACAGAATGCATACTTTGACCTTTGTGCCGACGGATATCTTATTGCTCACCCGAAAAGCGGTTACTTCGTTTCTGACATTGACGAGATTAACACGAGGGAAGAAACCGTACTTGAAAAAAGCAACATTAAATATGACCTGACAGGCGGTATTGCAGACGCAGACAGCTTTGACTTTACTGTTTGGCAGCGATATATCAAAAGTGCGTTAAGGCAAAAGGAAAGACTGCTTTCCTACAGCGAGCCACAAGGTGAATATGATTTGAGGTGTGCTATATCAGGCTACATCAGAGAAAAGAGAAACGTTATTGCATCGCCTGACAGAATTGTTATCGGTGCAGGTGTTCAGCCACTTATTCAAGCACTCTGCATAATGCTTGATAAAAAAAGCGTTGTGTCTTTCCCTGACAAGAGCTTTGTTCAGGGTATTGGCATTTTTAACGATTACGGTTTTGAGGTGCATACAAGAGACAAGGACGCTGACATAATTTACGTTTCGCCGTCGCATATGACAAGATGGGGTGACGTTATGCCTATTAAAAGACGTCTTGAGCTGATTGATTATTCAGTAAAGCACAACTCTCTTGTTATTGAGGATGACTACGAAAACGAATTTTTATATAACGTTAAGCCTACGCCGTCACTTTTTGCACTGGGCAAAGGAAACATTGTGTATATCGGCTCCTTTTCCGCAATGCTTTTGCCCGGTATAAGAATCAGCTTTATGGTACTTACCGAGGAGCTTGAAAAGAAATTTAAAGAAATTGCACCAAGGTATGCACAAACTGCGGGAAAAACGGAACAAATCGCACTTTGCCAATATATCCGTGACGGTCATATCAATTCACAGACAAGAAAAATACGCAGACTTTACAGTGCAAAGACTAAAGAATTTGCAAAACTGCTGAAAGAGGAAATGCCTGACGCTTTAGTAGAAATCGGTGAAAACACTCTGCAAATAGTTTTAAGGTGCAGATTTAATAAAGATTTAAGTGTATTTGAGGAAATGGGTATCAGCGTTTTTGTAGAGAAATACAAGGATAACGAATTAGTTTTAGTAATAAGTCCGTCGGGTATTTTGCAAAATGAAATTAAAGATGCTGTATCGGCTTTGAAAAAAGCAATAGAAAGTTAGAATTTTTGTTCTATTAGTCCTTTTATGCGGACTGTAGTCGCCGTGCATATTGCAATAAAAATTCCTTCTGTTAAAATGTAATTGTAACGAAAAGGAGGAATTTTCAATGAACAAATCAGTTAAAAAAATAATCACATCAATCATCATTTCAGCAGTTACTCTTGCAGTAGGATTTGGCATAACAATGGTAAGCTTTAATCTTTTTGACAGCCTGACGGCAAATCAGATGAAAGTGCTGTTTACAATTGATATGCTGTGCCTTATAGGTGTTGGAGCAGTATTCTTTTTTCTTTCAGAAAGCAAAGAGGCGAAAAAGAGAAAGGAAAGAGAGCTTCAGAAAAGACGCAGACAAAGAGCAGAGCAATTTGAAGAAAATATGATGCAGATAAACAGCATTATTTCAAATTCAAATTACGCTGCATAATGTTGAAAAGACAATAATTTTGTGATAGAATGTACCTGATAAGACTTCAGGTACATTTTTTATTTGGTGGGAGTATGGACAGCAGTAATTTTTCAAATCATATCAAATTAAACAACATAAAAATCGACGATGAATTTTGGAGCAGGTATATTGAGCTTGTGAGAAATGAGGTTATCCCCTATCAGCTCAAGGCACTCAAAGACGAAGTAAAAGACGCTCCAAGAAGCAGATGTATTGATAATTTCAAAAAAGCGGCAAAAACTGTTAAAGATATAAAAAGCGGAAAAAGTGTTCCCACTTTTCCTGTTGACAAGTGGGAATATAATGACGAGAACTCCTGCCCTGAATCGTTCAAGGGTTGGGTATTTCAGGACAGCGACATTTATAAGTGGCTTGAGGCGGTAAGCTACAGTCTTGTAAACACATATGATGCCAAGCTTCACAAAACGGCACAGGAATATATTGACCTTATCTGCTCGGCACAGCTTGATAACGGCTATCTTGACACGCTTTATATCATCAACGACAGGAGCAAAATTTTTACTAACCTCAAGGACAGGCACGAGTTATACTGCTTCGGTCATCTCGCCGAGGCTGCCGTGGCTTATTACAACGCCACAGGTGAGGATAAGCTCCTTAATGCCACATACAGATTTGCAGATTTAATTTGCGATACCTTTGGCGAAAGCGGTAAAAAAGGTTATCCCGGACACGAAATTGCTGAAATGGCACTTGTTAAGCTTTACCGCCTTTCAGGTGAGGAAAAATACCTTAACTGTGCAGATTTTTTCATCAGCGAAAGAGGTAAAAAGCCTTACTATTTTGACGCTGAAAGAGGATATGAAAGGAAAGACGGAAGTCTTGACTACTTCTATAATCAGGCACATCTTCAGCCGAAAAAGCAGGATGAGGCAGTAGGTCACGCAGTAAGAGGAGTATATCTTTACAGCGGTATGGCAGACGTTTCAAGAGAGAAAAATGATGATGAATTATTCTCTGCCTGTCAAAAAATTTGGGACAATATTCAAAGCAGAAAGCTTTATATAACAGGCGGTATCGGTGCAACTGCCGACGGCGAGGCATTTTCATTCGACTACGATTTACCTAATGATTTGGCATATTCCGAAACCTGTGCATCTATCGGTTTAATATTTTTCGCAAGAAGAATGCTTGAAATTAAACCTGATTCAAAATATGCAGATGTGATGGAGAGAGCGTTATATAATACAGTTCTTTCGGCGATGGCACAGGACGGAAAATCATTTTTCTATGTAAACCCGCTTGAGGTTTTGCCAACGGCGTGCCGTCTTGATTCAAGAAAGCGTCACGTTAAGGCAGTAAGGCAGAAGTGGTTTGGTTGTGCCTGCTGTCCGCCGAATATTGCAAGATTGCTGTCATCACTTGGTGAATACTGCATCAGCGAAAACGAGAATAATATTTTTGTGCATCTTTATATGGGTGCAGAGGTAAATTGCGAAAATGCAGATATAAAAATCACTTCCGACTATCTCGACAGCGGTAAGGTTTCTTTTGATGTAAAATGCAGAAAGCCATTCACTCTCGCAGTAAGAATTCCCGAATGGTGCGATAATTTCAGCATTTCAAAGGAATATGAAGTGAAAGACGGCTACGCTTATATCAAGATTGCAAAAGACACCGCAGTTGATATTCAGTTTGATATAAAAATTAAACTTATCAAATGCTCAAATCTCGTCAGGGAGAATATCGGAAAAGCTGCCGTTATGCGTGGACCTGTTGTATACTGCATAGAAGAGGCGGACAACGGCAGTAATTTACAGCTTTTGAGTATCTCACCTAATGCAGAATTTGAATATAAAAAGCCTTGTATTATCGCAAAAGGCAAAAGAGAAAAAGCAAACAATAATCTTTACAGCGAATACAAAAAAGCAGAATATGAGGACTGCAATATTAAATTTATACCGTACAGCACTTGGGGCAACAGAGGAGAAAATGAAATGGCGGTATATATAAACATCAAATGAAGGTCGTAAAATGGCAAAGAAAAAATACAAAGACAAATATGACAAGCTGGAAAATGCACCTGTAAAGGGTTTGATTTCTTTCCTTGCAGTACCTACAATATTTACAATGCTCGTAACTGCCGTATATAATATGGCTGACAGCTATTTCGTAGGAAGAATTGACACGGCATCGGTAGCGTCAATAGGAATCGTCTTTTCCGTAATGACGCTTTTGCAGGCGGTAGGTTTCTTTTTAGGAAACGGCAGCGGAATAAACATCAGCACCTGTCTCGGTAAAAAGGACAGGAAAACCGCTTGTATTTTTGCAAATGTCGCACTTATAACAGGAATAGGCGTTGGAATAATTCTTGCTCTTATCGGTCTGTTTTTCTCCGTACCGATGGCAAAAATGCTGGGTGCAACTGAAACAACACTTCAAAATGCCGCTGATTATTTGGAGATAATTCTTTTAGGCTCACCGTTTATTTTAGGCTCGTTTATACTGAACAACCACCTGAGATATCAAGGCAGTGCAGTTTATTCAATGTTCGGAATTGTCAGCGGAAGCTTACTGAATATTATTCTTGACCCGCTGTTTATTTTCAGACTTAATATGGGTGTTAAGGGTGCGGCAGCCGCCACAGTAATAAGTCAGATTGTGGGCTTTATAATTCTTGTGACAGGCACTTTCCAAAAGGATAATATAAGAATTTCATTAAAAAGCTTTAAGCCAAGCAGGAAGATTTACGCAACAATTTTCAAAAACGGACTACCATCACTTGCCCGTCAAGGTATCAGCACAGTATCTACAATTTCGCTGAATTTTGCCTGTGCTCCTTTCGGCGATACGGCAGTTGCGGGAATGAGCGTTTTTAACCGAGTAATGTTTCTCGGTATGGCGGTAGTAATCGGCTACGGTCAGGGCTATCAGCCGATGTGCAGTTTTAACAATGGTGCAGGAAAGCACAAAAGAGTGTATGACGGCTACAAATTCACAGCAGTAGTCACTACTTTAATTATAACGGTTTTATCGGTTTTAGGCTTTATTTTCGCACCTGAACTGATTGCACTTTTCAGGGACGACAAGGAAGTTATCGAAATCGGTGCAAGAGCACTTCGTTTTCAGTGCATAATTATGCCGGCTACTGGCTTTTGCACGGCGTCGAATATGCTGATGCAGTCGCTGAAAATATCAGGCAAGGCAACTGTTTTGGCACTTGCAAGGCAAGGAATTTTCTATTTGCCTCTTATATTTACACTTCCGAGAATTTTCGGTGTATTCGGTCTTTGCTATGTTCAGCCTGCTGCTGACATACTTTCAACAATTTTGACCGCAATTTTAGTTAAAGGCGAATTAAAAAGGCTTAAAAACAGCAAGGAATAATTTTAAATCTCATTTTGAAACGAGGTAATTTTATGTCGAAAGAAAACAAAATTCACATTGCCTACGGCTTTCACGTAAACTGCTATCACTCTTACCGAGGTGACAGCAACGATAATTTAGGCTTTGGCTCGGATATAAGAATTATCAGGAAAATTATTGATATTTTCAACGACTTCAATGCAAAGGGTGTTCCGGCAAAGGCTACTTGGGACACGGAAAACGTCTTCTCTTTGGAGAAAATTCTGCCTGAATATGCTCCTGATATTATTGAAAGTATGAAGGACAGAGTTAAAAATCACGGCGACGAAAATATCATTATGGGTTATAACAACGGTGCTTTGTCTGCAATGACGGAAGATGAATTCTGTGCGTCAATCGAACTTGCGGTAACTAACCCTAACGGCTCAGGACTTCAGGATATATTCGGCGAATGTGAAAAAATCGTAAGGCCGCAGGAGGTTATGTTCACTCCGTCACAGGTAAGTCTTTACAACAAGCTGAATGTTAAGGCTCTCTGCCTGTATTACAGTTGTGTGCCCTTTGACGCTTTCCGTACTGTTGTGCCAAAGCTCCCTGACGAAATTGCTTTTAACCCGCTTACATACACTTACAAGGGCGAAAGTATGACAATTATCCCTACATACAGCAACTCTGACGTATGCGACGCAGGATGCCTTAGAAAATGGGTTAAGGACCTGAGAACCAAGCAGGAATCAGGTGAAATCAATTCCGACCTGCTGATATTTATCAATATGGACGCAGACAGTATCTTTTGGGAGCCTATGGACTTAGGTGTACTGTCAGGCAAAATTGCTAACACCGACGGCATTCGCGGCTTAATAAATGAGGTTTGTGACCTGCCGTACATTGTTTTTGATACGGTAGGCGGTTATCTTAAAAATCACAAGGCTATCGGCAAAATTGACTTCACTCAGGACACGGCAGACGGCAATTTTACAGGCTACGCCTCCTGGTCGGAAAAGCCTTTTAACAGGCAGATTTGGACTTCTCTTGAACGTGCGAGAGCAATGTCAAAGGTTACATCAAAAAGTGACAAGGACTCTCCCTCTTTCCACGACAGAGTGCTGCTTTTATCCACAACCCACTTTGGTCTTGCAACGCCTGTACTGAATATTCAAAGGGAAAAGACGGCAATAGATTTGGCTCAAAAGGCAGTTACAGCAGAGAAAAATGCTTTGCCGAAAAGCGACAGAATAATCGTGCATAACATAACCGATACAGATTTTCAGTGTTTGCAGGTTAAGATAAACGAGAAATTTGACCATATTTCTGCCATTGAAATTAAGGGCAAAGGACTTAAAGATTACGCAGTTATTCCTATGGATAACGAAAACAGCTCTGCTTTTCTTATGATGAAATTCGATAAGGTGCAAAAGGAGTACGAAATTCAAGTATCTATCGGAAAGGCAAAGCCTGCACCTGTTCTTGACAATGTAGTTGAAACAGACAAAATGAGCTTTAAGCTTTCTGTTCACGGAAATATTTACGAGGTGGCAAGCGATGGAAAAATTATAGGCGATAACGGCTTTTTAAACAGCTTTATCACCTACGGCAAGGAAAAACACAGCTTTGAAAGAAAAAGTCTTACTCCCCTTTCCTGCGGCGGAAGTGCAAAGGGTGTAAGAGCGTCAGGAGAAATTCACCTGCCTGATGAAATTCACCCGGGATATTTTGAGTATGACTTTTTCACTATAAACTCATCTGACGCAGTTTTTGTCAGGACAAAGGTACAGTACCCATATACTGCGGAAACTACATCCATTTCTACTGAAAATTCCTCGCTCGGCAGATTCAGCGATATGAAATGGGTGGAGGCTGTCCCCTTTGAAATTACACCGAAGCTTGGCGGAGATATTTCTGTTGTTAAGCGTAATTTTATGGGTGATATATCATCTTTCAGGACGCAGTCTTTCCCTGAATGCGACGAGAAAAATAAAAAGCTGGCGTCATTTAATCATCAGCTTACAGGCGGTTTTGTAGGTCTTACAGACGGAACAGCAGGTATTCTTATAGCAAACTCAAGACAGGTGCTTAATTCAATGGCACATTGTCCTATGAGGCTTGAAGAGGACAAGACAGTAAGAATGAACCCATTCGGCACATACTACGGCAAGCAAAGACACCATTTCGGCAGAGCTAAAGACGAAATTCTTGACACATACGTTCTTGTAACTCCTCAAGGTAAATCAATTGCACCGTCATATAACGGCAACGCTGAAACGGCTATGCTGGCATTTTACCCGCTGAACGGCTCAGAGCCTGACAAAATGTATGTTGATGAAATCAATGCGTTTTCAGACGGAGCAGTAATTACAGCACCTGAGGGAGGAATTATATCTGCTTTTGACGGCGATAACGTGACCATAAAAGAGGCAAGTGCCGACGGCATTGACGAAAAGGATTTAAAGAGTCCGATACTTACAGGACTTGCCGGAAACCTGGGAAGTTATATCACCAAGGGTGCCAGAGCGATAGGTCATATAATTAAAGAACAAATTAAGGCGAAATAAACTAAATTCAAGACATTATAAAAAGCGTGCAGAAATTAAAATCTGCACGCTTTTGATTTACTTATTATTTCTTATTTTTCTTTGCAGCCTTCATAGCCTTACGCTTTTCAAGCTCTGCCTGTTCCTCGGCACGCTTTCTGTCAAGCTCTTCTTTATGAAGTCTGTCTTCCTCTTCAGCCTTTGCCTTAGCGTCGTCATAAAGAGCGGCGATTTCGTCAAAGTGTGAGAAGTTTTCTTTCTGTACAAGGAACTTTCTTGCGTCGGTGAAAGGCTTAGCAGCACGATTGAATTCAGCAAATTCATCCTGCATTTTTTTAGACTCAGCCTGTACCTTTTTGATTTCAGCCTTAACAGCCTTGATTTTCTCGTCAAGTCTGCGAACTTCGTCCTTGTCTTCTGCTTTCTTAGCCATTGTCTTTTCTGAAGCGAGAGCATAAAGCTGTTCGTCAAGCTCGTCTTCCCTATCAAAAAGAGCAGTAAGCTTTTCCATATCAGGCTCAACAAATACCTTAGCAGTACCGAAGTACTTGTCATAAGCCTTTTTAGCTGACTTCTTTTTCTTAGCAAGTTCAAGCTGAAATGTGCGAAGCTCCTTTTCTTCCTCAGTATTCTTTGGAAGCTTCTTTGCATTCTTTATATCAATTTTGCACTGTGCAATGTCGATATTCTTAATGCCGTCAAGACCTTCAGCAACAATCTTTTCATACTCGCCGCACTCGTAAATAACAAGGCTTGAGTCAAACTTGTCAAGCTCCCGACATACGAACTTTGAAATATCAATCTGCTCGTTAAACTCAAGAGCAGCTTTGTATTCTTTCTTGGCAGCCTTGCGTTCTGCCTTGTCAGAAATATTCTTATACATTGACTTGTCAACAGTCTTAGGAGTAGCATCAGCCATTTCTCTTGAGTAATTTACAAGGTCGATTGCCTCAACTATCTGATGATTGTCAAGAGCGTTGTTGCCGTAGTCCTCAAAGAGTGAACGAATCTTAAGTACGCTGATAACAGACTTCTGCTTTTTCTCTGTGAAATCGTAGAAGAAGTAAGGCACCATATTCATAAATGCACCAACAGCGGCAAGGCCGATAAGCACGCCCATCAGCTTATAAAGCAAGTCAGGCTCACCTGTTGTTACATCAAGAATGTCATAAGGGCTGTCATATCCGTTGCCCTCGTAAACGCCGAAATACTTCTGAACAGCAGGAAGAATTGAAGATGTAAGAAGTGTTACAATATTACCGATTGTAAGAACTGTTGCGAACATTCCGTCGATACGCTCGCCTGTACGATACTGCTGATAGTCACGGATATCTGCCTGAATAGCAGGAGTAGTAATCTGCTCAAAAGCACCAACAAGCCAGTTAAAGTATACGCAGAGGAAGAGCCACCAAATGCTCCTCATATTGATATACATTGCTGCGATACAAACAATATTAAGGAAGTTTACACCGATAAGTACCTTTTTCTTGCCCCACTTACGAATGCAGATAGGTGCAAGAATCATACCCCAAAGAGATGCGTTACCTGTTAATGTCTGAATAAGAGCAAAGGTACCGCCGTTACAGGTATGGCCGTAGTTATATGACCAGGTAAGGATGTTACCGTATGCACCCTCAAGGAAGCCCATCCAGCCTGCAAGAGCAATAATCCAGAAATACTTATTCTTGGCAACAGCCTTAAAGGAATCCATAAAGCTGATTTGGATAGTATGAGTTCTTGCCTGAACAATCTTTTCCTGAGTATTGGCAAATACAACGATAGTAAGAGCCATACCTAAAATTGCGAAAATAGGATAACCGATACGATAAACCTTAAGGTCGTAAAGGTCATTATTAGTAGCAAACTGTGCAATAAGAGGAAGCACAATATTCATAATAGACGGAGCTAATGAATAAACTACTGATTTAATAGAAAGCACGTCTGTTCTCTCCTGAGTATTTGGAGAAAGAACGTGAATAAGGTTAGTATAAGCGTCGTTAAAGAAATTAAAGAAGAACTGCAAAAGCAGGTTAAATATGAGAACTACAGCACAGGTTGCCACATATGCTCCTGATTTACCGAACATCTCGCCGGTGAAAATCATTCCGAGCTTTTCATACGGGAACCAAACATATCCGATAGAAATAAGTGCAGTAGGAATACCCATTGAAATAAGATACGGCCTGTACTTACCTGCTTTACCTCTGGTGTTATCTACCATATTAGCTCTGATAGCTGTAAGAGGAATGTTTGCAAGTGTTGCGATAACGTACAGATAATACATATCCATAGCACCGACACCGATTGCACCGCCGACTATCATATTAGTGGTGGAAACAACAAGTGTAGAGCCCATAGCGATAATGAAGTATGCACCGATACCGCCGAAAGCGTAAGCCGCAATTTCCTTAAAGGACATATATCTGCCCTTTGGTGGTTCTTTCCAATAATACCTTACATTGTCAATTAAAGGCATTATCTTTTCTTTGAGCGATGATTTTTCTGCCATATAATTACCCCTTCCCGAAAAAAGAATCGCCGATATACAAATCTAACTTGATTATCATAACATAAAAAAGAAAATAATACAACAAAAAAGATGCAAAAATATGCACCTTTTTTGTACGATTTATTTAAAAAGAACAAATCTGTTGATAATCTCTATTAATAGAATTGTGTCTATTTTATCGTTATGAAAGAGTAAATTTAAAATCGTCCTCACCCTTGCAGGATGCAATTACCTCGTTGCCCTCGACAGTATAAGAGGTGCATTTTTCGAGAACGCTGTAAGCAGTGTCAATAATTTCGTCAGGCTCGGTATTGTCTGTAAATGCAAGACTTCCGCCGCAGGATGAAACTGCTCTTTTTGTATTCATAGCGAAATACATAAGTCCTGAACCGGAATTTTCGCTGATTTCAAGTGCAGGGTCAAAATAAAATGTACCGCCGTTAAATTCTGCCATTGAAAGCATTCTTGCAATGGATGCGGAATCGGTATTGATAATGTGGCTTGCAGAAATATCTGCCTGAAGAAGAAGATATTCAAACATACCTGAAATTGAAGCACTGATTCCCTTTTTGTTAATTATGGTGTCCATAACAGTTGTAACTGTATTGTCGATTGTTACATTAGTTGCGATATAAGTATAAAGATTTAAGAGATACTGATTGGCACTTACGCTGCCGTAGGAGCATTTACTCATTATTTCGCTGACAGCGGTTTTAAACTCGTCAACCTTTTTTTGATGTTCCTCTGCCTCGTACTTGTAGGAAATTGAAACGCCTGTTTTGTCCTCAAGATATTCTACGCCGTCAACGAGAGCATAAAGCGGAAAGCTTGTATAAAAAAGCTGATTAACGCTATCTGTTAATGAAGTATTGAATTTAATTTCTGTTTCGTGATTGATTACTGCATTACAGAGCTTTTCGTAAACACGCACGGCACTTTCGTCCATATCGCTGTAATGGGCATCTACTGTTATTTTAAGGTCATTTACCTCAACAGGAGTAACCGATTCGCTTTCGTCCTCCTTGGAACAGCCTAAAAAAGATGAACACAAAACAGCTATACACATTAAAATACAAATTGATTTTTTCATAAACAGCACCTACTTAATCTGTTTTATTTTAAATTCGCTTGAAGAAAAGAAGCTTTTATAAGCGTCGCAGTAGTCCTTGTCCTGCCTGTTTCTCCTGCATCCGCCGCCACGGCAGATATAAAAATATTGGCAGTTTTTACATTTATCGTCAAGCTTAAATGAAGTTTTAAGAAACTCTGCGGTTTTAGGAAGATTATACAATTCCTTGAATGATGAGTTGTTGATATTGCCCAAATACCACTCATCGGTACAGTAAAAGTCGCAAGGATACACACTTCCGTCGCCCTCAACTACAAACTGCGTTGAACAGCAGCCGTTCATACCGCACTGCTCGGCATTATTGCCTGACGCCAAAGCCACATAGTTGTCAAAGGTTCTGACGGAAACATAATCTCCACGCATATAATCGTTAAAGTATATGTTAAAGCATTTTGTAAGGAAATATGCGTAATCCTCGCAGGACATAAACATATCCTCGTCAAATTCGCTTTTCATAGGTCTTAAGCCGATAATAAACTGAAGATAGCGAAGATTGTTTGATTTGAAAAATTTATACGCCTGACGAAAATTAAGAGCAGTATTTTTAGTCAAAACAGAGAGAATATTAAAGGAAACATTGTGCTTTTTTAAGCTTTCAATACCATTTATTACATCATCAAAGGACTCTCTGCCGTCGTAATAGACGCGGTATTTGTTGAGTTCTCGGTCTCCGTCAAGGGAAACGCCGATTAAAAATCCGTTTTCGGCAAAGAACTTTGAATACTCGTCTGTAATGAGCGTTCCGTTAGTTTGCAGACAGTAATGAATTTTACTGTGCTTTTTATTATGTACTCTCGTATATTCCACAAAATCTTTATAAAAATCAATAGGCTGAAGCAACGGCTCACCGCCTTGAAAAGTGAAATATACATCTGTTCCGTCTGTAAATTCAAGAGCACTTTCAATAACCCTATGAGCAGTATCACAGGTCATCATTCCCTTTGAAAATTCACTTCTTTCATTGGCAAGAGAATGATAAAAGCAATACTTGCAGTCAAGGTTGCAGTTGCTTGATGACGGCTTTATCATTATAGAAATAGGCATCTTGTCACCTGTTAGTAGATAGTTGGTTTAATGCAAAAATGGTTAGAGGCTAAAATCAACCCCTCCGTCAGCCTTTATGTCCAAGTTGCTACGAAACAGTCCACCGGACTGTTTCTCCCAAATCAAGGATTTGGAGCAACGGTCTCTTTTGCTGACGCAAAATTCACTCCTCCCCTTACACAGGTGAGGCTTAGTTTAGTTACAAATATAGTAAATAGCTTGCATAAAACCCTAAACTTAAGTATATAACATCAAGTTAAAATTGACAAGTGTTTATTTTCCGTTAGTTCTTGAAAACACAGAATATTTACAATTTATATAATTATTGTTCTTAAATACCACCTTTTCAAAATTCACGGCGGAAATGGCACAATCGGTAATATTTTCAAAGGTACAGCCTGTAACAGTTATATTTGTGTGGTAAAGATTTTTAAAATAATTGTGAGTGCCTACACCTCGGAAAACATTTTTAAAGGTGCAGTTTTCGATTGTAATATTATCATTCATTGTGTTGTCATAACAGGTAAAGCCGTAGAAGTGAGCCTTGTCGAGAATGTCAATTTGGATAGCTTCAGATGAACTGATATTAAGGTCAGACACCTGACCTGAAAATGTACAGTTTCTGAAAGTTACATTTTTTGAGGCGGCAAGCTCTGCGTGGTGAGAATAATAGTTGTTGAGGAAAGTGACATTTTCTATCAAAACATTTTCAGCGTGACAGAGACGCAGCATACAGGACTGATTTTTGTTATAGTTTCCGTCAAGGGTGCCGTTTTTAATTACACATTCGGCAAGGGAAGAATATTTCGGATAGGGCTTGTCCTCAGGAGATTTGAAAATATTTCCTCTTTTTTTATTTGAATTGATAAGCCGTGCACCGCCTAAATCTACTGTGGTATAGCTTGTCAGGTGAACAGTCTGCCTGACTTCGTAGCTGCCTTTTTCGATAAATATTGTCAGCAAATTATTCTCGTCGGCGTTTTTTGAGGTATAGTCAAAGGCTTTTTTAAGAGAAGATGTGATGTTATCGGCAGAATACAGAGAAAGCAAAATTTCACCGCTTTCGTTTTTTACTGTCACCGTCTGTTTTGAAAAGCCTGCCGATAATAAAGTGAAAGGTATTACGGAAAGGAGTATTAAAAATGACAATATTTTTCTTTTCACTTTTATACCTCCCTACTTATTCTCATACTATTTTTCGCATTGGTAAAAAATAAATTCAATGTATCTTTTGGAAAGTTTGACATTGTAATAATATAGTGGTATAATTATTAGCATTATAATTATAAAATTAGTATATAAATACAAGGAAGCGGATAATTTTGGAAAATTATTCTATTTCATTGCCAAGCTATTCCATCGGCAGCGATGTATATGGCAAGATTGGTGAAATATGTTCACCTTTCGGCAGTAAGGTAATCTGTATCGGCGGAAAAACAGCCATTGAAAAATCAAGAGAGCTCATTGAAGAAAGCGTTAAAAATACGTCTCTTGACATTCTTGATTTTATTTGGTACGGCGGCGAGGCGTCATACGAAAATGTTGAGGCTCTTGAAAATAACGAGCTTGTAAAAAGTGCTGATATGATTTTTGCCATAGGCGGCGGAAAGGCACTTGATACTGCAAAAGCGTTGGCGTACAGAACGGGTAAGAATGTTTTTACATTCCCCACAATCGCATCAAACTGTGCAGGAACAACGGCAGTTTCGATTATGTATAACAGCGACGGCAGTTTTAAAGAGCCGTACTTCTTCCCTGCTCCTGCAAAGCATTGTTTCATCAATACAGAGATTATTGCTAAATCTCCTGCAAAATATATTTGGGCAGGTATGGGCGACACATACGCAAAATACTTTGAGGCAACAGTCAGCAGCCGAGGTGAAGATTTAGTTCACTATCACGCTTTGGGTGTTACTACAAGCAAAATGTGCCTTGAGCCACTTCTCAAATACGGCAAGAAAGCAATGGACGATTTCAAAAACGGCATTGCAAGCTTTGAGGTTGAGCAGGCAATTTTAGCAGTAGTCGTTACAACAGGTATTGCGTCAATTCTTTTGACGGCAGAGCATATTATCGACTACAACACAGGTCTTGCCCACGCAGTATTTTATGCTCTCACATCTTTCCCGCATATTGAGGAAAGGCATCTTCACGGCGAGGTTGTTGGATACGGCGTGTTGATTCTTCTTCTCGTTGACAATGACAAGGAAATGTTCAGGACAATGTTTGATTTTAACAAATCAATAGGACTTCCCACCTGTCTTGCAGATATTGAGATGAGCGAAAGTGACCTTGACAGACTTGTACCTATGGTTTGTGCTATGAAAGACATTGACCACAATCCGTATAAGATTACCGAGGAAATGGTTTTAAAAGCTTTTAAAGAGCTTGAAAAATATATTAAAAATAATTAAGAGGTGCTTAATATGAAAAAGACACTTAAAAAAGTTCTTGCAGTTATGCTTACACTGACACTTACTGTTCTTTGCTTTGCAGGCTGTTCGTCAAGTTCCGGTACAGAAGAGCCTGACGGCAACGATACAGAAAAAACTGCAAAGTTCGGTATTGTAGTACAGACAGGTGCAAACGGTGCGTTTGTTGATATGAAAGACGGTATCATTGAAGAAATGAAAGCTAACGGCTTTGAGAACGCAACCTTTGATTATAAAGATGCTCAAGGCGACCCTGCTGCTTTGACAACAATCATCAGTGCTATGGACGACGGCAGTTATGACGCTATCTTCACTATCGGTACTGCTTGTACTCAGACACTTGTTAATCTTGCATCGGAGACACCTTGTTTCTTCTGTGCAGTTTCCGCTCCTGTTCAGGCTCAGGTAATTACTGATATGAGCACTCCTGACAAGAACGCTACCGGCACATCAAATGCAATTCCTGTTTCAGACATTATTGAAATGGGATACAAGATTACTCCTGATGTTACAAAGTGGGGTTTTGTTTACTCAACCTCTCAGGTCAACGCAGTTGATACTGTAAACTCTGCTCAGGAATATCTTGACGGCAAGGGAATTGCTTATGATTCAGCTACTGTTGAAACTTCGGCAGATGTAAAGTCAGCAACAGAAACACTTATTGCTAACGGCTGTGACGTTATCTTTGTTCCTAACGACGCTATCGTTCAGGACGGCGTGGCTGCTCTTGCACAGGTTTGCGAGGAAGAAAAAATTCCAACCTACTGTTCATCTGCTACTACTGTAAACAGCGGTTGTCTTGCTACTCTTGCCATTGATGATAAGGGCATCGGTGCAAAGACTGCTGACAAGTGCATTGAATATATGAACGGCACAGCAATTACAGAAATCGAGTCAGAGGTTGTAGGCATTGACTACTGCACATTTAATGGAAGTGTTGCATCATCACTCGGTCTTGACGCTCCGACTCAGGACACAATCGGCTACGAAATTCAGGTTGTAGGCCAATAAATCTATCATTAGCATTAGGAAACCAAAATTATGCAGGTTTATATTACAGCCATTGAGGAAGGCTTTTTATACGGTCTTTTAGCTCTCGGCGTTTACATTTCACTCAGAATACTCGACATTCCCGACCTTACAACAGAAGGCTCTTTCGGCTTCGGCTCAGCAGTTGCGGCAGTTGTGGCATCACAAGGTTTCAGCTTTTTAAGCTTTCTTGCAGCATTTGCGGCAGGTGTGCTGGCAGGCGTTGTAACGGGACTTCTCCAAACAAAGCTTAAGGTCCACCCTGTTCTTGCAGGTATTATTACAATGAGCGGTCTTTACTCCATAAATCTTATGGTGAGAGGCTCGTCGAACTTGAACTTCAACGATAATTCAGTATTTACAAGACTTTTCAAGGCTCTCGGCGTTTCAGGTGCAGACAAGAAAATTGTAGGTCTTATCGTTGGTGCGATTATTTGTATTATTGTTCTTGTGCTTGTAATAATCTTTTTCAGGACACATTTGGGACTTTGCATCAGAGCAACAGGCGACAATCCCGATATGGTTAAAGCGTCATCCGTCAATGTTGACTTTTCGCTGATTTTCGGTCTTGCACTTGCCAACGGACTTATCGCTCTTTCGGGTGCTCTTATTTCTCACTACTTAGGTCTTTCCGACCAGAGCTTTTCAAACGGCACGCTTATTTATGGTCTTGCCGCTGTTATTATCGGTGAAGCGATTTTCGGCAAGAGAAGTGTTGCTTTAGGCTTTACAAGTGCAGTTGTGGGCTCGGTGGTTTATAAGATAATTATGGCGTTTGTTATTGACGTTTCTCTTTTCGGAAAGAACAGCGAGAATCTTATGAAGCTCACCTGTGCAATTATCGTTGCCGCTACTCTTGTTATTCCTGAAATTAAAAACAGAATCAAGAACAGCAAGGTGAAGAAGGAGGCAAAGAAGAATGCTTGAAATTAAGAATGTTTCAAAGACCTTTGCCAAGGACACAGTCAACGAGCATTTGGCTCTTAACAATGTAAATCTCAGCCTGAAAAAAGGCGATTTTGTAACTATTGTGGGCTCTAATGGTGCAGGAAAATCCACACTTTTCAATATGATTTGCGGAACATATCTGCAGGACAAGGGCAGTATTACTCTTGACGGCAAGGATATTTCGTTTATGCCTGAACATAAGCGTGCAAAGCTTATCGGCAGAGTTTTTCAGGACCCGATGAAAGGCACGGCACCGAATATGACTATTGAGGAAAATCTTGCTCTCGCCTACTCACGTGCAGGCTCAGGATTTTTCTCTCAGGCTGTTGGAAAGAAAAAGAGAGAGCTTTTCAGGGAAGAAGTCAGCAGGTTCAATATGGGACTTGAGGACAGAATGAAAACGAAGATTGGTCTTCTTTCAGGCGGTCAAAGACAGGTAATCACTCTTTTGATGTGCACCATAGTTACACCGAAACTGCTGCTCCTTGATGAGCACACAGCGGCACTTGACCCTGTAACTGCTGACAAGGTTATGGATATAACAAACAGAATTGTTAAAGAAAATAATCTTACAACAATGATGATTACTCACAATATGTCCCAGGCTCTCACCACCGGAACGAGAACTATTATGATGGACTCAGGCGAAATCATCATCGACCTTGACAGCGACACAAGAAAGGAAATGACTGTCCCCGACCTTTTGAATCTTTATAAGGAAAAAGAAAATAAAGACTTTGATAACGACAGAATCCTTTTGCAGAAATAAATTAAAGGCTGTGACATAGCATATGCTAAGTCATAGCCTTTTTGTGTGCGGTTTTATGTACTGTTACTTTACAAATACTGTAACAGATGTTATGATATTTTTATAAATACAGGGAGTGGCTTTTATGTTTAATCAATATCATTGGAATAACTATCTAAACTCAGGCGGAAAAGAAGTTGCAGAAATGTTTGAGCGTAACCTGACAGGTAATTTTTCTGAGGAATATATCTATAAAATCACCAAACTGCATAGTACATATTGTCCAAGTAAAAAAATTCAACAAATAATAAAAGATGATTTACAATCAATTTTACAAGGCGAAAACATTAGAAAAGTTGACAGTCTTGATAAGTTGAAAAAATACATTCAAAAATTCTTATACAAAGGTAATATTCCTACAAAAGAAATTTTTGAAGAATTTGTTAGCTGTTTAGCATATTATACCACTCTTCTTTCAATCAATTCAAACACTTTCTATGTTCCGTATTATTTTCAATATAATTTCAATATATTTAATAAAATTTGCAAAGAATTTGATATTGAGTTAGGAGAAATACCAGCAAGCATAAATTACGAAGATAGATTCTATTACTATGAAAGCGTTTGCTTATCCCTTGAAAACTTTAGAAAAAAGCATAATATGAATTTTTATGAATTATGTGCCTTTCTGTATGATTTTGCACCTAAAAGTATTGGTGGAATGGATTATATAATTGACATAAATGAGTTGCCTGAACCGACAGGTGCCTATCTAATTGGCGGTTCACAGAATGACGAATTTCTTTCTATGGAAGAAGACACAGTTGCACTTTGGCAATCTAACCCTGAAACAAAGCCCGGCGATATGATTGTTATGTATTTAAAGACACCTATATCTGCAATAGACTCTGTATGGCGTAGTGTATCTGAAGGATTTAACGACCCTTTCTTTTGGGGATATAGATGCACATATATAGCTAAACCGACTAAGGTAAAAAAAGTGACGCTTAAAGGACTTAGACGAGATAAGATACTGAACAAACTTCCTATTGTAAAGAAAAATATGCAAGGTGTAAACGGAGTTGAACTTTTACCGTCACAGTATAATCATCTTATGGACTTAACAAAAAGTCCGCAGTTAAAGTTGGAGTACGAAACTCAATTAAATGACATTGAGCTTACCACCGAAAAGCATGTTGAAGATAAGCTCATCAAACCGTTATTAAAGAAACTCGGCTACAAATTGACTGAATACAAGCAACAAGTACATATTGAAATCGGCAATCACAATGCAGTTGAAATTCCTGATTTTCTGCTATTACCGAAAGAAATACCAGGTAAACAAACTGCATTTGCTGTTATTGAAGCCAAATTTGATATACCGAATCAAAAGGCTTTTGCTGATGCAAAAATTCAAGCACGAAGTTATGCAAGACAGGTATTAGCAAAATATTCTGTTATTGCATCTAAAAACAAGATTTTTGTTTCATCTGTTGACGATGATTTTGACAACGATTTCTTTGTGAAAACTTGGGAAGAATTAAACAATCCCGATACACTTTCGCAGCTAAAAAAGATAATAGGAAAGAAATAAACAAAAACTCCAAGCAATTTGAAACTGCTTGGAGTTTTTTCATTATTAAAAATGAGTTATGGTGATGTTATTTTCTGTGAAAGCGGTGCGGAGCTTTTGAACGAAGGCAAGTGCCTTTTCGCCGTCGCCGTGAACGCAGACGCTGTCGGCTTTGATTTTGATAACCGAGCCGTCAATTGCCGTAACCTCACCTTTTAAAATCATACCGAGAACTCGGCTTACCGCTTCGTCTTCATCAGTAATCATTGCACCCTCTTTAGTTCGTGCCACAAGACTTCCATCAGGCTCATAGGCTCTGTCGGCAAAGACCTCGCAGGCATAAGGAAGTCCCTGCTTTTCTGCCTGCATAACCATCTGAGAGCCGAAAGGTGCAAGGAGCTTTATACTGCTGTCAAATTCC
>JAQXUH010000081.1 GCA_029219885.1 Eubacteriales bacterium
TTACGGCGTGGGGTTCGATGCCCCCGCTGTAATTCAAGTGTGCAGTCGCTGTAATGTTTTTGTTTTTTATATTTTTGTTATTACGAGAAATTTAGCCACCGATTTTTTATCGGTGCGGTTTTGTCAATTTAGACCGACAAACTATAATTTTTTTCTTGCCAAATGGGATAATTACAGTTAAAATATTATAACAAGAGAAAATACGGAGGAAGTAGAAAGCGTGGAAGGAAAAGACATACAGCGTTCGGTAATTGCGTTGGCGGAATTCATATGGAGCAACGCCGCCGAAATTCACAAAAGGATATATCCCGACAATCTTTCGTCGGAGTATGGTTTTATAATTGCCTATCTCTGCGAAAATGAGGGTAAAAATATTTATCAGCGTGATGTGGAAAAGGCGTTTAAAATGAGCCGTTCCACAGTTTCCACCATACTCAAGGAGCTTGAAAGGGAGGGTCTTGTGGAAAGGAAATCGGTAATCACCGACGCAAGGCTCAAAAAGGTTGTTGCCACCGAGGCGGCAAAGCTGATAAACGACGCCTGTCAAAAGGAAATTGACGCCTTTACCGACAAGCTTTTTTCAGGAATCAACACCAAGGAGCTTGATGTTATTTCGGGAGTTTTGAATGTTCTTGAGATAAAGAAGAACAATATGATTAAAAACGCAGAGCAGAAAGCTCGTCAGTCTGAGGAATATGAGGGCTGAGGTCAGGAAAATTTTGTACAAATAATAAATTTCGTGTAACATTAAACCGTTTGATATTGCAACAGCTAATATTATGTGGTAAAATCAAAATGATAAAAATACTTAACAGGAGGAAAATATATGCAGATGACTTTCCGCTGGTTTGGCAAGGACAAGGATACTGTGTCACTTGAGCAAATCAAGCAGATTCCGGGCGTTGTAGGCGTTGTGCCTGCACTCCATTATCTTCCTGCCGGCGAGGCGTGGGAAATGGAAGACGTGCAGAAGATGTACGACGAGATTACCGCAGCAGGTCTTACAATGGAATGTATCGAAAGCGTCAATGTTCACGAGGACATTAAGCTGGGACTTCCAAGCCGTGACAGGCTTATTGAAAATTACAAGACCTCTATAAGAAATCTTTCAAAGGTAGGCGTTAAGGTTATATGCTACAACTTTATGCCTGTTTTTGACTGGACAAGAACAGATTTATATATGCCGCTGCCTGACGGCTCAACCTGTCTTTGCTATGACGGCAAGCAGGTAGAGGGCAAATCTCCCGAGGATATGTTCAGGGAGATTGACGACAACTCAAACGGCTACGCTATGCCTGGTTGGGAAACAGAGCGAATGGGCGAAATCAAGGAGCTTTTTGAGAAATACAAGGGTATTACAGAGGACGACCTTTGGGCTAACCTTAAATATTTCCTTGAGGCTATTATGCCTGTCTGCGAGGAATGCGACGTTAAAATGGCTATTCATCCTGATGACCCGCCGTGGGGAATTTTCGGTCTGCCGAGAATTATTACAGGTAAAGACGCAATAGTTAAGCTCCTCAATATGGTGCCGAGCAAGTACAACGGAATTACCCTTTGCACAGGCTCTCTCGGTGCAAGTCCTGACAACGATATGGTTGAAATTATCAAGGCGGCAGGCGACAGAATTTATTTTGCTCACCTGAGAAACGTTGCTATCAACGACAAGTGGTTTAACGAAACTGCTCACGAAAGCGACTATGGCTCACTTGATATGTACGAGATTGTCAAGGCACTTCAGGAGGTTGGCTTTGACGGATATATCCGTCCTGACCACGGCAGAATGATTTGGGGCGAGGTTGCTCGTCCCGGCTACGGACTTTTCGACAGAGCACTTGGCGTAAGCTACCTTAACGGTCTGTGGGAAGCAGTAGAAAAAAGCAGAAAGGAAGTTAAATAATATATGTTTAAGCACGATAATTTAAAGGGCAAGGTTGCTGTTGTTACAGGCGGCGGCGGAGTTTTGTGTGCATCCTTTGCAAAAACTCTTGCATCTCAAGGCTGTAAGGTGGCAGTTCTTGACCTTAACGAGGCAGCAGCACAGCAGTGTGCCGACGAAATCAACGCTGACGGCGGTGAGGCTATTGCAGTAGGCTGTAACGTTCTTGAAATTGAGTCTATGGAAAAGGCAAGAGATATTATTGCTGAAAAGCTGGGCACCTGTGATATTCTTCTCAACGGTGCAGGCGGTAACAATCCAAAGGGCACAACCACCAAGGACACACTTGAAAAGATTGATTTGGTGCAGAAGGACGAGAATATCAAAACATTCTTTGACCTTGACGCTAACGGAATCAGCTTTGTATTCAACCTTAACTTCCTTGGAACTCTTATTCCTACTCAGGTATTTGCAAAGGATATGGCTGAAAAGGAAAGCGGTACAATCGTTATGGTAACATCAATGAACGCTTACCGTCCGCTGACAAGAATTCCTGCATACAGTGCAGCAAAGGCTGCTGTTAAGAACTTCACAGAGTGGATGTCAGTTCACTTTGCACCTCTCGGAATTCGAGTAAACGCAATCGCTCCCGGCTTCTTCTCAACAAAGCAAAACAAAACTCTTCTTTGGAACGAGGACGGCACTCCTACCGAGAGAACAGGCAAAATTCTTGCGGCTACTCCTATGGACAGATTCGGCGAGCCGGAGGAGCTTGCAGGTACACTTCTTTTCCTTTGCGACGAGGAGTATTCGGGCTTTATTACCGGTGTAAGCATTCCTGTTGACGGCGGTTTCAACGCTTATTCAGGCGTATAAAATTTTGATATAAATTTCTTAAAATGAATAAAAATAACACCTCAGGGCATAATGCTTTTGAGGTGTTTTATTATGACTGCAAAAGATAAACCGAACAATAAAAATTTAAGAGCACTTTTCTCTGTAATCTGCCTTTGCATTATTGCATTGGGGCTGATTGTTTACTTTTCCACGCAGACACGTGACACGGAAAATGTCAACGAGGCAACCACAATTGCCGAAACTACCGAGGTGCAAAAGCGTGTTACCGTTAAGGAAACGGAAAAGGAAACTACCGCCGAAACCAAAAAGCAGACTACCGAAAAAACTACAAAGAAAACTGCAAAAACCACCGAAAAGCCCACTATGGAAACAGGCGACACAAACACTCCCTTTGAGTCCTTTTACAAGTATCCCTGCGACGAAGCTGTCCTTTTCGGCTACACCGAGGAGCTGGTGAAAAATGACACTATGGGCGATTACAGAGCTCATACTGCCGTTGACTTTAAATGCTCGGCAGGTGCAAAGGTTTCTGCCGTCAATGACGGACTTGTTATGTCGGTCACCAAGGACAGCCTGCTTGGTAAGGTTATCGAGATTGACCACGGCGGAAAGCTTGTTGCACGTTACTGCGGTATGGACACGGTGAATGTTTCCGAGGGCGATTACGTCACTATCGGTCAGACTATCGGTACTGTGGGGGAAGTGCCTTTCGAGGTAAACGAGGAGCCACATCTTCATTTTGAAATGACCTTTGAGGGAAAAACTGTCAACCCTCTTGACGCAATGTCAAAAACGGAGTAATGGTGATGCAGCAAAAAAATAAGGCTCCCTTGTGTAAGATAACGGGATGTCGAGGACGCCATCCCCTACAAAATATCAACTGCTAATTGCAAAAAAATAAGGCTCCCTTGTGTAAAGTTATTCCACTGTCAGGGGAAATGTCTGCGTCAGCAGACAAAAGGGTTCAGCTGTCACGAAGTGACTGAGGGATTGATTGTTGTTGCAATAAAAATGCTGAAAAGAACAGCTATCAACCCCTCTGTCAATCTCACGATTGACATCTCCCCTTACACAGGGGAGACTTTTTATTTTTTATTTTTCACACCACATAATCTCTTAAATTCTGTGCCATAAGGATGCCTTGCTTTTCGTTTCTCACATCGTGGAGGCGGACTATATCGGCACCGCCGAGAATGGCGGCGGTATCTGCGGCGATATTGCCGTAGGTACGCTCCTTTGGTTTATCCTGACCGCTGCCTTGACCGATAACACGCTTTCTTGACGTGCCGAGAAGAAGCGGAAAGCCGCTTATTTTATACTGCTTTACGTTGGCAAGAAGTGACAGATTTTCCTCATAATCTTTATCAAAGCCGATACCCATATCAAGGCAAATCTGCTCTTGTGATATACCCAGCTTTTGGCACTCTTGTACGGAATTTTCAAAGAAAGTTTTAATGTCCTTTGGTGTGCCGTGGCCGTTGTGCATAATTACCCAGCCTGCACCGAAATTCTTTACCACCTCTGCCATTTGGTGATTTATAACACCGCTGACGTCGTTGATAATATGAGCACCTGCCGAAAGTGCTTTTTCTGCAACGAAAGGATAATAGGTGTCAACAGAAATGGGAACAGACAGGGTGCCTTTTAATTTTTCAAGAACAGGCTCAAGACGCTGCCACTCCTCTTTATCCGTCACGGGAGTATGTCCCGGGCGAGTAGACTGACCGCCGATATCAATAATATCAGCACCGTCCCTTTCAAGCTCAAGGGCACATTTTACTGCGTCATCAGGTGAAAAATGGTCACCGCCGTCGGAAAAAGAGTCAGGAGTTACATTGACAATTCCCATAAGCAAAACTTTTTTGCCGTATTCGATTTCTTTATCTCTGCATTTCCAAATCATATTACTTTGTCAGCAGGGACAAAACCTCTGCCCTGCTTTTAGCGTCAGTTCTCATAATACCTCTCAGTGCTGAGGTTTGAGTTTTTGAGCCTGCCGCCTTTGCTCCTCTCATTGTCATACACATATGCTCTGCCTCAATAATAACCGCCACACCTCTCGGGCTCAGGTTATCGTTAAGAAAATCTGCAATATCGTGGGTGAGCCTTTCCTGTACCTGCGGTTTTTTTGCAAAATTATCCACAATTCTTGCAAGCTTTGAAAGGCCGATAATCTTGTTATCGCTTGGGATATAGGCAATATGAGCCTTGCCCACAAAGGGCAGTAAATGATGCTCGCACATTGAGGAAAAGGGAATATCCCTGACGATTACCATTTCGTCATTTGACCTTTCATCAAAGAATTTAAGGTGCTGTTTCGGGTCTTCGGTTAAGCCCGAAAAGATTTCCTCATACATATTTGCCACACGCTTTGGCGTTTCCTGGAGTCCGCTGCGGTCAGGGTCCTCGCCAACGGCAATAAGTATTTCCCTGACTGCGTTCATAATTCTTTCTTTATCCATATCATCTGTCACTTTCTGTGGTTTAATATTTTTAGGCTACTGACAATTAGTCTCCCTTTACACAAGGGAGCCGAAAATTTATCAACTCATCACTCTTTTACGAAATAGCCCTTGATTTCTTTCAGGCTGTCGGGAGTGATAGTGCCGCTTGAATAAACGGCGGGAGCGTTATACACCTTAACGCCAACCTGTGAATTTGAAAAAACAAACAAGGCGTCGGCGGAAAGAGAGTAGTCCCTGACCGTAATATCAGTATCGGCGGCAGTAACGAATTTGGAGAAAAGTGTTTCTCTGTCTGCATAATTTTCCTCGTTAATCTGCTGTGACGCAAGAGAAAGGAGCAGGTCGTTTGCAAGAGAGGTATTGCCCTCAACGTCGAGATAATACCTGATAAGGCCGATAAACTGTGACGCCTTCAGGCTCTGCTCGCCCTCCTTAACCCTCACGGAATAAGGCACGGCAACGTCATTATTTTTATACCGCACCTCGCTGATAACAGGATAATCTACCTCGCCGAAGGTGGAGTAAAGCTCGTAAAACTTGTCGCTGTCAAGAGAGATATAAAAGTCGATTTCAGTACCGAAAAGCACCTCTGCCGCAGACTTAACCGCCTGTGGTCCCTGCTTGGCAAAAAGTGTTGACAGCTTTTGATTTTCCACCGCTGTATCGGCTTTGAGGGCTGACACCTTATATGCCACGTTATCCATATCCGCCTGATAAAGTGCGGTAAACAACAAATTATCCTCGTCGCCCACAAGCAGGAGAATATTACTTTTTCCGCTGATTTGAGGGAGAACAAGCTCTTCACTTGTATCAACCTCTTCGGTAACATTCAAATCATCAGGCTTGAAAAATTCCTTTGCACTGAAATCATTTCTCGCTCCTGTGACGATAACGAAAATCAAAGTAAAGACAACAATAACCACAAGTGCCGTAATAAGAAATTTCTGCTCCGAGGACTTCTCCTTATTAGTTTTAGAGAAGAAAATGTCGCCTCTGTTTTTAAATATTCTCATTACCTCACCTCCTGCTGCTTTGCTTTTAAAATATCGATAAATATTATACAATAAATCACGGCGTTTGACAAGACATAGTGCTCCTGTTTTACGCCGTGAAAAAAATTATTTGAATTTATAGCCTCTGCCCCAAGCGGTTTTGATGTAGTCGCAGTTAGGGTCTGCCTCTTTTAACTTCTCACGAAGACGGTTGATGTGAACTGTTAAGGTTGAAGTGTCGCCCAGAGAATCATAGCCCCACACCTTTTCAAAAAGCTCGTTTTTGCCGAAAACGGTAGTAGGGTGCGACGCAAGAATATACAGCACGTCGAATTCCTTTTTAGTGAGGGAAATCTCTTTATCTCCCACAAAGGTCTGACCTGACGCTTTATTCATCTTAAGATTGTCAACGCAGAGAGTGTCTGCGTTATCGACTGAATTTGTAAGCATTTCGTATCGGGTGATATGAGCCTTAACTCTTGCCACCAGCTCTCCGGGAGAAAAAGGCTTGACGATATAGTCATCGGCACCAAAGCCGAGACCTGTGATTTTGTCAATCTCCTCACGTTTGGCGGTTACGAAAATAACGGGAATATTTTTTTGCTGTCTAATCTTTTTACAAATTTCAAAGCCGTTGATTTCAGGCAGCATAACATCAAGCAAAATCAAGTCAAAATCGCCGTTTAAAGCCAGCTCAAGACCTGCCTTGCCGTCAGTTGCGGTTTCGGTATCAAAGCCGTTTGCCTGAAGATAATCACTTTCAAGCCTGAGGATATTCATATCATCCTCAACTATTAAAACCTTGCTCATTCTAAAATCTCCTTTTTAGGCAGCGAAATAAAAATTGAAAGTCCGCCGCTGCTGCTGCCGCTTGCCCAAATAAGTCCGCCGTGGAGCTCCACTATCTGCTTGCATACTGAAAGTCCGATGCCTGAGCCTTGAGAAACCTTTGTCCTTGCAGGGTCTATCCTGTACATAGCGTCGAAAATTTTTGTAAGACTTTTCTTTTCCACGCCGATACCGTTGTCGCTGATTTCAAGAATAACGCTTTTGTCATATTCTCTCAGATACATTTCCACCTTGCCTTTAACATCATCGCGGACATATTTAATTGAATTTGAAATAATATTGCGGATAACTCTTGAAAAGGCGTCAGGGTCAATGCTGACAATAGTGCCCTCGTCGCAGGTAATGCTGTACTGAAAGTCCATACCCTGTGCCTCAAGAGTTGTTCCAATCTCCACCGCACCATCCTCAACAAATTCCCTGATAGGAATATTTTCCTTGTTGAGCCTGTAGCCCTTAAGCTGAATTTTTGAAATAGCCAAAAGGTCGTCCAGTATCTTTTCCGTATCGTCGATTGAGGAACAGATGGTTGTCAGGTAAAGACGCTGTTTTTCAGGCGTGTCAGCAATGCCGTCAAGAAGTCCCTGTGCATAGCCCTTGGCAGAGGTCAGCGGAGTTCTTACATCGTGGGCAATTCCTGCAATAAGCTCCTTTCGCTCCTCTTCCGCCTTTGTCTGCTTTTCGATAGAGGTTTTAAGCCGTTTCCTCATTTCGTTAAAGCTGTCAACTGTCTGCCCTAACTCGTTAGTAGATTTGTAATCAATCTCGTAGTCAAGATTACCTCGTGCAATTTCGTCGGCACCCTTGGCAATTTTCTTAATAGGCTTGACGATAGTTGATGAGGTTATGGAGGAAAGCACCACCATTGCGATAACAAAAAGCAAAACAATAATCAGCACAATAATTCCCGTTCTGCCCAAAAGCAGATTTGTAAAATCCTTCGGCTCTAACTTCTGCGTTGCGTCGCTTACTGTATAATCGTCGTTGACAATCATCACAAGATATGTGCTGCCGCCGCTTTTGGCGTGGTTGATTATAACAAGACCGTTGTCGCCGAAATAGTTAATATTCTCGTCGGTATGAACGCCGATAAGCTCCTGTGCCTTTTCAAGAACCTGATTGCCCTTTTCGGTGGAATAAAAATCACGTCCGTTTTGCTCAATATAAATCATAGAGCCGATTTCCTCAAGTGGCTGTGCAATACCCTTAACCGCCTCAAGCTTTTCGCTTTCCTCGCTGTCAGCACTTAAGGTATCGGTTATACTGCCCAAGGTCTGCGACCACTGAATCTGGTTAATGGTGCTGTAGGAATTTGTGGTAACGGTGGAAAAGTTGAAGTAGGAGCTGATAAAGCTCACAAGAACAGTTGAAAAGGTGACTATTAATATAATAGGTATAATAATAGTAAGTGCCGAGGTTATTACTATTCGGGTGTTGATTTTAAGATTTTTTGAGCTCCTCTTTTTCTCGCTCATTTAAAATCACCCTCTTGATGCCTTGTTTTTGTTTATACTGTCAATAATCGTGCCGAAATGAAGCTGGGCAAAGCGGTGAAAATCTACGTTTTCCGACGGATTTTCCTTTGTAACATAATACTTTACAAGACCGATTACGCCGGACACCACATACTCAACGGAAAAGCCGTCAACGCCGTCAATATCGTCCTTAATCAAATCAAGTGCCCTGCTGATAATTCCGTGAATTTTTTTCGTAAACAATTCGGCACCGGAGCTTGTGAGAAGAATTCTGTAGGCCTCTCTGTCCTCGTCGATAATGGAAAGTCCTATCTTAAGTATTCTTGAAACGGAATCAACATCAACACAAAGACGCTGTTCACGCCTGAGCTGTTTGCCTACTCCGAAGAAAAGCTTTCTTGCCAAATCGTCGCAGATTTTGTTAATCAAATCGTACTTATCCTCGTAGTGAAGATAGAATGTATTTCTGCTAATCATTGCCTTGTCGGTAATATCCTTAACGGCAATATGCTCAAAGCCCTTTTCCTCAATAAGCTCGAAGAAAGATTCCTTGATAGCCTTTTGTGTTCGCTTAATTCTCAAGTCGGGAGTACCGTCTTTTTTAGCCATATGTAGTTCTCCTTGTCGGTTTTCTGTCACAGTGTTAAATATTTTACTTCATAATTATATCACCGAGATTTTGATTTTTCAACAATTTGTTTTGGTTATTGGACACTTTCGGATATCTGTACAATTACACAAAAATAATTATTAAACTTGTAATTATTTATAAACTTTTCATATAAAAATTGTTGACTTAAGAAACTCAATCACCTATAAATAACCTAAATTTTACATTTGGAGGTATATTTTTGGCTATCGCAACCTTTAAAAGATACGAAAAAAAGTATCTTATTACTAAAGAACAGCTTGACGAAATTATGCCTTCTCTGCTGGAATATATGGAGCTTGACCCTTTCTGCGTCGGCGGTAAGGAGTACCGTATTTACAGCATCTACTACGATACTGACAATCACGATATAATCAGGCAGAATTCCTCAAAGCCGTATTACAAAGAGAAAATGAGGATACGCTCCTACTATGACCGCAAGGACCCTGAGGATAAAATCTTTATGGAGATTAAAAAGAAAAGCGGCGGTCAGGGCAACAAACGGCGAATCAAGCTGAAGATTAAGGAAATTGAGCCTTTTGTAAATGACGGCATTTTGCCTGAAACTCACGATTACCTGTCAGCTCAGGTGGCAAAGGAGCTTGCCTACTTTTTGAAGAACAACAAGGTTCACCCTGCACTTTACGTTCAGTATGACAGGCTTGCACTTTTCGGCAAAGAGGACAAGAATTTCCGTATGACCTTTGACAGAAACGTCAGAACAAGGAGAAATAATTTTCAGTTCGGCGAAAGTGACGAGGATGAGCTTTTACTTCCCGGCGGCGAGTATATTATGGAGATTAAAATTCTCGGTGCTATGCCTTTGTGGCTCACTCATCTTTTAAGCGAGCACAATCTGTTCAGCCGTGGCTTTTCAAAATACGGCGTGAAGTACAAGCAGGACGCACAGAACAGACAGCTTAATTACAATATGACCGACAAAAACGGCAACAGTGTGGACTTTGACTACTTCAAAGACCTTTACTGATAGTTTATTTTAAATAAAAAGCATAAACTGAAAGTAAATTTTTCTTGCTTTTTAAAGAAAATTCGTATACATATTATATATACATAAGGAGAGAACATTAAAATGAGCGACTTTTTGTATTCACTTACATCGGGAGAAACGGCAACGCTGACCTTTGGTGGAGTTGTTGAAACACTTGTTTCCGCAATTATTATAGGTCTTGTTATCAGCCTTGTTTATCTTTTCACCCACAGGAAAGAGGGTTACAGTCAGGCTTTCTGCGTGGCTCTTATTCTCTTGGCTCCAATCGTTGGAATGGTAATTCTCGTTATCGGCAACAACGTGGCTACCGCTTTCAGCCTTGCAGGTGCATTTGCACTTGTCCGTTTCCGTTCCGCACCCGGAGATCCAAAGGATATAGCATACGTATTTATGAGCGTTACTATGGGACTTACCTGCGGTTTGGGATATTGGATTTGGGCAGCTCTTGCAACAGCCATTCTCTGCGTTATTATCCTTATTCTTCACTTTACTAATTTTGCAGGCAAAAAGGGTGCGTGCTACGTGCTTAAGGTTACTGTACCTGAAACCCTCAATTACGTTGGTGCTTTTGACGACTGCCTGAGTAAATACTGCAAAAGCTTTAAAATGACAAGAGTTAAGAGTGTTGACTTCGGTGCTCTTTTTGAAATAAGCTTTGACATCAATATGAAAAATCCTGACGAAATAAGAGTTATGCTTGATGACATCAGGGCAATGAACGGTAATTTGAAGATTATGCTTTCCACACCTGAAACGGTGAACAAAAGCTTTCATTTCCAGTAAAAAGATTTTTAAGGGAGCCGACGTGCTCCCTTAAAGTGTTTTATTAAGGCTTGTTTTAGACAAAAAATTGTGACTTATATAGTATAAAATATTGTAAAATAATTAACGGGAGCTGACAATATGAATTTTAAAAAGGCCGTTGTAATAATAACAGCGGCGGCAATAATGACAGGTGCTCTTGCAGGATGCAGTCAGGAAAATGCGGGAGAACAGGCACAGGCTACTGCTGAGTCGGTAGCAGAACAGCAAAGCACCAAGGCAGTTGAGGCGTCGGAAGTTCAGACAACTGCAAAGGCTGGCAAAAAGGAAACTGCCGAAAATGGCAAAACCACCGCTGTTTCTACCTCTGCAAAAAGCAGTACAACTGCAAAGGGACAGACAACCACCAACGGTAAGACAACCACTAAAAAATCAAATACAACTAAAAAGAGTGCTCCCTCGAAAAAGGGCTCCAAAGCTGCAACTACAACTACAACTGCAAAGCAAAATAACGGCACTACTGCAAAATCAACTACTGCCAAGGCAAGCAACGAAATCAAAATCAACCTGCTGAAAAACGGCAACGCAGAATGTAAAAGCAGTAACGTAACTGTTGACGCTCCCTCTGTATTCCAGACCGACGGCATAGTTTATATCGAAAAAGGCGGCGACTACGTTATCACCTCAAGCACAGAGGAGTGGCACGGACAGATAGTTATCAAGCTTGCAAATACGGAAAGTGCGAATATCCGATTTGAAAACGTAAACATCTCTACTCAAAAGGCAAACGCCGTTAAAATTCTTGACACCAACATCAAGACGGAAAGAAGCTTTATTGAAACGGAGATTTCGTCAGGCAGCTCCGCAGGTGACACCGACAACGCTCTCAAGGATGAAATGAAAGAGGTTTCCAAAAACGAAAAGGCTCCCAACGTTGACCTTTCATTCCCTACAGGCACAACAAGCACCTTTACTACAAATTCAGGAGCTGCGTCAGGCATTATCTACAACGAATCAAAGCTGACAATCAAGGGTAACGGAACAGTAAATCTCAAGGACAATCCGAAAAAGGTAAACAACATTATCTGCTCCACCAAAAGCGTTACCTTCAAAAACGTTACGGCTAATCTCACCACCTCAAATCAGGGTACAGGCTCCACCACCTCGGCAAAGGGAATTTTCTCTTTCTCCAAGGTTTATGTGGAAAGCGGAACGCTGAACATCAACTCCTACGGCGACGGAATAAGATGCGAGGAGTTTAATTCTTCAGGCGGTAAAACCAGCATAAATTCAGTAAACAGCGACGGCATTGACGCCGACGACGGAATTATTATCACAGGCGGTACGGTGAATGCAACCGCTCTCAACAAGTCCTGCTACAAGGTAAGGCGAGTTAATAACCAGGAAAAAATCGACGCAAATGACCCGACTGTAAAAGAAAGTGACGGCGTTACAAAAGCCACTCACACCTTTAAAATTGACGGCGGTACTGTTACAGGCGAGGGAAAGAACATCACTACTGTTCAGAAAGCATCAAAGCAAGCAAGTATCACCTGCCGAAGTGTTAAATCAGCAGGCTCTGAAGAGGCTAAAAAGCTTTTGCAGTTTACCATTAAGGGTGACGGAGTGAACGTTACATCACCTGACAAATGTATAAAATATCTCTATTCCTCACCGTCTGTAAACAAGGCAAAGGAATATACAGTATCATCAAAGGGATACGCAAGCAAAAAAGCAGTATTTAACGGCACTGTGGGCGATGTCCGCATTGAGGCCGTTTAATCAGGAGGAGAAATCATTATGAAGAAAAGCTTTAAAAAGGCAGTTGCCGTTATTCTTACGGCAGTAATACTGCTGACAACGCTTCTCATTTCGCCTTTTACGGCGTCGGCAGCATCTAATGTTGTCAGTAACGAGAGCAAAAGTCTGGCAGTTTTTGCCGACCCTGAAAATATACTTACTCAGGCTGATATCGACAACTTTAACGGCGGTGACACCTTGGCGGCTCTCGGCGGTATCAAGCCATACACCATTGACTATGAAAAAAATAGTTTGGGCATAGCATCAGGGGGCAAGACTTATTATTGGTTTTTCCCATCAACTGCTGATTTGTCTGCAATGAAGTTCTGGTTTAGCACAGATACAACCCTAACTATTGACGGCACGGCAATTACAAGCGGTGAGCCGTCGGGCGTTTTTGCCGATATCAACGAGGGCGGTGTTTCAAAATCTGTTACTGTTGAGGTCGGCTCATCAAGCTACTCGGTTACTGCAATCAAAAGCGGTGACGTGGGCACAATCTATATCGACACGGCGTCGGGCTCTATGGAAGCTATCACCTCTGACGACAGCAAGGCAACCTGGGAAGCCGGCACAATTATGGTTATTCAGCCTGACGGAACAGTAGATTATCACGGCATTCTTGACAAGATTAACGGACGCGGTAACGGCACTTGGTCTACCGACGGACTAAAAAACCCATACAACATTAAGCTGAACAAGTCAACCTCACTTCTCGGTATGGGAGCTGCTAAAAAGTGGTGCCTGCTTGCTAATGCCGGCGACAATACACTTATCAAAAATCAGCTTACATATGATTTTGCAAAATACATCGGCGTTAAATATCAGCCTACCTGCAAGCCTGTTGACCTTTATATCAATCAGCAGTATGTAGGCTCGTATCAGCTTTCGGAAAAGGTGGAAATCAAGACTAACAGAATTGACGTTTCCGACGCATACGAAAATCTTGAAATTGCAAACGGCACAGTTGACGCCACCACAGGAGCAGTAATTCCTGCTGACCTTGAGGGAACGGCTATCACACACTACAATCCTAACACATCTTCTACATCTACAAAAAATGCACAGGGACACAGCATCAGTGCTAAAAACTACTCTCCCTCATTAACAGAGCCGTCGGACTATACAGGCGGTTATCTCTACGAGCTGGAAATCAGCAACAGATGGGTAGATGAAAATGCAGGCTTTTGTGCCTACAACAGGCAAGGTTGGGTAATTAAAAGTGCCGACTACGCCTCAACTAATATGATAGACTACAGCTACAAGCTCCTTTACGCTTTAGGCTCGGCTGTCTATAACGGCGGTGTTGTTCCAAGCACAAGCACCACAACAAACTGCTCATCACTTTCTGCTCTTACGGAAGCACTCAAAGGCTCAAGGTCTGTAACAAACCCTGCTCCTGACGCTGAATATCAAGGCAAAAGGTGGAGCGATATTCTCGACGCTGATTCAGCAGTAAGATACTACTGGACACAGGAGTTCTTTAAGAATATGGACTCCGCAACCTCATCAACATATTTCTACAAAAATTCCGACTCTGTTGATTCAAAGCTTTATGCAGGACCTATGTGGGATATGGATAACGCTATCGGCTTTGACCTTGGCACAGGTCAGCGTTGGGGACTTACCTGGACAGAAAGCCAGAATTGGTATACAAAAAGTGCAAGAATTTACCGCTGGAGATGCGACGACAGCACCACCACCTATTCTTCGGACAAATATTCACCTCTTAACTTCTATGCGGCTCTTGCCACTAACTGCTCGGACTTCTGGACAATGGCTGAAAAGTATTGGTACAACATAATTTCACCTGCCGTTGATATCCTTTTAGGAAACGCAGAGGACCCTACAGGCACTCTCCATTCTTCACAGTATTACATTGACACCGTTGCTAAAAGCGGTATGATGAATCATATCAGGTACAATATCAACAGCTCAAATTACGATACGGCAAGTCAGACAAGCGGTATCAACACCTGGTTTACAGAAAGACAGACCTGGATAAACAGTCAGATTTCGAAATCTGTTGTATCTGCCGGCACAATCGGTGCAATTCCGTCACAGGAATACACAGGCGAGGAAATTACTCCTGCCGTTACGGTTGCTCTCGGCGGCGAAACGCTTACAGAGGGTGTGGACTATACAGTTTCATACAGCAACAACATTAACGCCGGCACTACCGCAACTGTAAATGTAAAGGGTGCAGGTATATATTCAGGCTCAATGTCAAGAGTATTTACAATTACTCCTGCGTCACTTCCCGACAGCTACGGACTTACTATTGACGAAAACGCTTACGGCGATATGGAACTGACCGCAAATCTTGTGAGAAACGATACAGGCAAGGAATGTAACTCCTCTGTTACATATCAGTGGTACAAAAACGGCACGGCTATTGACGGAGCAACAGACAGGACATATATCACCACCTCCGAGGACGTTGGCGGAGTTATTACAGTTACCGCCACAGGTGACAACAAAAACCTTACAGGCAGTATTACATCAAACGAGTGCAATATCCTTGCAGGCTCAAGACCGGTGGGCTACACAAAAACTATTGCCCGCTGGGACTATGACTACACCGCAGACAGCACCGCACTCACTACTGCCGACCCTACAGGTACTGATTACTACTACCTTGCAACAGAGGGCGAAAATCAGGCAACATCAAACCTTTACGCATCTGTAAATGCCACCGACAACGCTAAAATTAAATGGTCAGGCACGGCAGATTTATACACCAACACAGACAGTACGGTTACTTCCGACCAGGCACCTGTTATGGGCACATCAAAAACAGACTTGCTTGCCTGGGGAGAATATCCATACTTTGAGGCTGTGATTTCCACAGCAGGCTACGAAAATGTTAAATTTTCCGCAAAGCTCGGCGGCACAAAGAAGGCTCCGAGAGATTGGAAACTTCAGTACAGTACCGACGGCACAACCTACACAGACGTTGAGGGAGCCACCTACTCCATAACCGACAACAAAACTATGGAGCTTGCTTTTGACAACGTGGCACTTCCCGAGGCTTGCTTTAACCAAAAGACGGTTTACATCAGAATGACCGTTTCAAACGATATTGCAATCAACGGCGTAAACGCAATTGTTAATCAGTTAAGCGGTGACGCTGCGGTTAATAACGTTGCAGTTACAGGCTCGTCTTTAAGCGTTGTTACAAGCCTTTTTGAGCCTACAATTACTCCTGACAGCGACTCTGTAATCTTCAGCGATGACAGTATTGCTATTGCCGACAACAACGGCGGTGCAGATGTTTACTACTGTGTAAACGGCGGTGACGTTCAGCTTTATACAGGCGAATTCAGTCCTTTTGATTCCAAAACCGCTAAAATCGGCGACAGCGTTACAATCTCTGCTTACGCAAAATTCAACGATATTGTCAGCGAAACTGTTACATCAACATTTACTTTCGGCGGCGTGGATATCAACAGCTTTAAGTACACAGCATATAGCACGGAAGTTACAAACGGAGCAGTTGCGTCAACAGGCGGTACATACGGCGAAAGCGGTAAAATGACGGCTTACACCGACGGCAGTACGCAGTACGTTCCTCTTTGGAGAGATGATAACAAGTCATTCTGCGTGTCACCTGACGACGGCACATATTGGAGTGAAAATTCAGGCTTTACCTACAAGGTAAGCACAGCGGGATATAAAAATATTTCCTTTACCTGTCAGGCGTACACCACCGCACAGGGACCAAAGAGCGTAACGCTTCAGTACAGTACAGACGGCACAACATTCTACAACGTTCAGTCGGATACTGTTCTCCCTGCAAATGCAGTTCTTGAGGACCTTTACACAACAGTAACTCTGCCTGCTGCCTGCGATAATCAAAGGGTAATTTATATCAGGCTTGCCACAACAGAGGATATGACCTCATCAGGCACAGCACTTCACGATAACGAGTCAAAGGGCAATCTTTATGTCAACAACGTTATCGTTTCAGGTGAGGATGACGGCACATTCAAAATGCCGTATACAAACAAATCTACCTGCTATTTTGGTGCGACAGGCGTTATTAAATATGTAAGTCCCGACAATATGCCAATGCAGTATGCAGTATTTGATTCAGGCAATAATATTGTTCAAAACGGCACATATCCACAGACAGGTATTCAACTTTCCACCGTCAAGGGCTTTAACGAAACAAAGCAGGAGCCATACAGAGTTCTTGTTTGGGTTGAGGAGGACGAGGAAAGCAGTATGGTAAATTCCGCCGAGTATTATTACAAAGGCGACACAATCGTTAAGTTCAACTACAACGATACAACAAGATTATTTGGCACCTATGTCAGCTCCGATTTCAAGTCGGCGTCTAATACAAGCGGTGCAAACAGCGGTACAATCTCTATGTACCCTAACGGCACAGACAAGGCTGTTCTTTCCTACACAAACACCTACGGCGTTAAGGTTGCGTGGGATACGGCTAATCCGTTTACTGCCACAAAGAAGCTTGACAAGGCTGAGGGCAACGGCTATTGGCTTATTGAAACAAGCACCTTGGGCTATACAGGCGTAACACTTAATCTTGAACAGCTCAGCTCCAACAAAGGACCTCGTGACTGGGGCGTTGCATACAGTACCGACGACAGCAGCTACACCTATGTTACAAATTCCAACGCAAGAGCTATCAGCAACGACGCCGCAACTGATACTGTTGAAACCTACGGCAATCTTTCTCTGCCGGCTGCCTGCGATAATCAGGAAAAGCTTTATATCAAGGTATTCATCAACGGCGGTGAATCTGTTGACGGCACGGAGCTTGACCTTGTTACCAAGGGCAACACAGGTATGAACGGCGTAGAGCTCAGCGGTATTCCTGTAGCGTCAAGCGTAAATGTTCAGGCAACTGTTCTTGAAACAAAGACCTCACAAACAGGCAGTATCGCCGTTGAGGGTGCAGATATTTACGTAAACGGCTCACTTTACGGCACTACCGACAGCGACGGAAATATTACTCTTGCACTTGCTAAGGGAAAAGATTATAATATAACTGTAAAGGGTGCAGGCATTGTTGAAAGGTCTGTTACCGTAACTGCTCAGGATAACGCGTCAGTTAACGTTCCCGTTCTCATTTTTGACGTCAACGGCGACGGCGTTATTAACGCAAAGGACTTCGCTGTTATAAATAAGGACAGCAAGTACGCATCATCAAAGCAGTTCTTTAAGAATTTCATTAATACTAAAACTAATGAGTTTGTGTATTGAGATAGTTCGACTTAACAAAATTTCAACGGGTCGTCGAGGACGCCGACCCCTACGAAACAGTCTTGTTTCCAAATCGGTCTTATAGATTTTTGTAGGGGATGGCGTCCTCGACATCCCGCAAACAGGCGTATTTTTTGCAATATGTAAGCTGTTTTTACCCACCGAAAGGACGGCGAGGAAATGAAAATGAAATCAAAAATAATTTCAATCATACTGGCTTTAACGCTGGTTATCGTTTCCCTTGCTGTGGGCATTTCTGCTTTTGGTGCAACACAAACGTTGCTCCTTGACACGCAGATGAGTGCAACTATTGACGGCGAGGACGATTTGGCAGTATTCATTTTTACGCCAAGTGCGTCGGGCACATACTCCTTTTTGTCATACAGCGTGCCGGCAACGGAGGCCTATCTTTCAATCAGGGAAAAGGACGAGGAAACAGGCGAGAAAAAAATTATCAACATTGCCTACTCCAACAGCGACCCTGATTATGAGGCAAACGGCCACAATTCACGTCAGTTCTGCCTGACATATCATCTTGAGGCAGGAGTTAAATATTACTTCTCCGCAGGCTGGTACCTTTCCGAAAACAGAACAACAGGCACTATCAACGTACTTCTTCGCTGTGACGGCTATGATGTTGACGTTGACAGAATTGAGGCTCATTGTCCCGTTACTCTTGACGCCTACTCAAACGGCTCCTGGAATACTGACGAAAAGGGCAGCTCCTATTTTTTCTACAACATCAGCAGAATTATATCAAACACCACCATTACTCTTTATTACACCGACGGCACTTCTGTTTCGTCAACAGGCGAGGAAACGGTGGGCGGTTATGATATCACATATTCTCACAATCAGGCACAGGAGCATTGGTATCCTCAGGGTAATGAAAATTACACGGCAAACACTATGACCTTTAAGGTCCTTGACAAAACGGCAAGCGTGGATGTCCAAATCAATTCAACGGCTCGTCAGTCTGTTACCGGCAAGGTAGTTGATATGACGGGAGCACCCGTTGGCGGTGCAGAAATTAAAATCTCCGGTGCTGTTATCACCCAAACAAACAATAACGGCAACTTCACTTTCTCTAATTCTCCCGGAGCTTATTTCTGCACCGTATCAACGGATAATTCCATTGACAGAGATTTTACTATTGTGGTTTCCTCTCTGTCCTCGACTGATTACAGCGGTACGCCCATTGAAGTTTGCACCTGCGATTATGTAGATGACGGCGTTATTAACGCCAAGGACTTTGCCCTTATGATGAAAACGCTTGAGGGCGAGGAGTTAGAGGAACAGCAGGAGGAGTTCGGCTCGTCAATTAACCTGACAAAAGGCACCTATCCTGCCCTGTCACTTAACTGAATATATAAAGCCTTGTGGAAAACCACAAGGCTTTTGTTGTAAATTATAGTTTAGCGTATCAAGTTTTACAGATACTAATTGACTTTTTGTAGGGGATGGCGTCCTCGACATCCCGTAAATAAACAGCATTGTTGGGTAACTCGCGGGTCTCGCAGGGCGGTTCCCAAAATTTGCTGTCTGCTCATATCGCAGGCAAATTTTGACCGCTACTAAGTTCTTTTTGCTCCCTTTTTCTTCCACCGGAAGCGGTTGCAAACGAACCGTCGAGGACGCCGACCCCTACGAAATATCAGCTACACACCTTTGTTAAAC
>JAQXUH010000082.1 GCA_029219885.1 Eubacteriales bacterium
AATTGGCAGAACATCTGTTATAAGCCAAGCAAAAAGCGAGTAAATTCCAACTGTATAAATTGAATAAGCAGTAAAAGCCACACCCTGCTTTTTCAGTCCGTAAAGAAACAGAGGTATATTTAAAACAAGAAGAAACATCGAAAGACTGAATTTTTCAGGAGTAATCTGTGCAAGGAGCATTGAAGTACCGGAAATACCGCTGTCATAAAGCTTCACAGGTGTCAAAAAAAGAGTTACTCCGAAAGCATTAATTATACCCGCAATGGTCAGTATAATGAAATTTTTAACTTTAAATTTCTTCATTCTATCATCCTTTATATGTCTTTTATTTAATTATATATTAAACTTGTATATTAAATCAAGACTAAAAAAGGTCCGTTTGCAAAGTGCAAACAGACCTTTAATATTATTCGGTTTTCTTTTTATCGGTAATTTTACTTTCCTTATGGTGAATGAGATTATATATATTCTGCCTATGAGCGACAACCACAATAATGGTAAACACAAGAGCGATAATCGTAAGAACAATACTGCGGTGAAAAATATAAATCATCACAGGATAAAGAAGTGCCATAACGATACTGCCGAGAGATACATACTTAGTAATCAGCACAACTACGGCAAAAATCGCAAGAAGAATAAGTGCAATACGCCAATCAATTACAAAAACCATACCGCCTGATGTAGCCACACCTTTACCGCCTTTGAATTTGAAAAAGCAAGGAAAAATGTGACCGAGAACGCAGAACAAGCCTGCAAAAGATTTGACAAGCATTTTAGTGTCAATTCCTGCTGTAAGGCTATCAAACTGCGACTTATCACTATCGGAAATCGGCATAATTTTAAGTATTGCAAAAGCTATTAAAATTGCAACAGCTACCTTAAGCATATCGCCTATGATAGTAAGAACTGCGTACTTTTTTCCGTAATTACGGAGCATATTAGTTGTTCCGGCATTACCGCTGCCGTGCTCTCTCACGTCGTCATTCTTAAGTCTATTTGAAAGAATAACGCTGAAATTAAGACTTCCGAGTAAATATGATATTACTGCGATTAATACAAATGCGAGAATCATCATTATTTCTTGCTGTCTCCTCGTTCACGGATAATAAAGCGTACAGGCGTACCGTCAAGACCGAAAGTTTCCCTGATTTGATTTTCAAGATAACGCTGATATGAGAAATGGAAAAGCTCAGCATTATTTACAAAGAAAACAAACGTTGGCGGTCTTGTAGACGCCTGAGTCATATAATAAATCTTAAGCCTTTTGCCCTTATCGGTTGGAGGCTGAACTCTTGCAGTAGCATCGGCAAGAACCTCGTTAAGCTTACCTGTTGAAATTCTCATTGAATTCTGAGAATGGACAAAGGAAATCAGCTCAAAGAGCCTGTCAATTCTCTGACCTGTTTTAGCGGAAATAAATATAAAAGGAGCATAGCTCATAAATGAAAAATCATTTTCAAGCTTTTTCCTGTACTCGTTCATTGTGTTGCCGTCTTTTTCAACAGCATCCCACTTATTTACAGCGATAATACAAGCCTTGCCCTGCTCAATTGCAATACCTGCAACCTTTGAATCCTGCTCGGTAAAGCCCTGGGCGGCGTCAATCATAATAACGCACACATTGGCTCTTTCAACCGCCATTCTTGCACGGATAACGCTGTACTTTTCAATAACATCATCAACACGGCTTTTTCTTCTCAAGCCTGCCGTATCAATAAGATTGAATTTACCCCACTCGTTTTCTACAAAAGTGTCGGTAGTATCTCTTGTGGTGCCTGCGATATCGGAAACGATTGCTCTGTTTTCGCCGCTAATCTTATTTACAAGTGACGATTTACCTACATTCGGCTTGCCGATAATTGCAACATTGATGATTTCGTCATCCTCTTCCTCCTCAGTTTCCTCAGGAAGATATTTCAGTACTTCATCAAGCAAGTCACCTGTACCGTGACCGTGAGCCGCAGAAACGGCAATAGGGTCGCCTAAGCCTAAATTGTAAAACTCATAAAAATCAGGGTCAGGCTCGCCGATACTGTCACACTTGTTCACGCAAAGTACAATAGGCTTACCGCTTTTTTGGAGCATAGATGCAACCTCGTAATCGCTGGCAACAACGCCGTCACGGATATTTGTAACAAGTACAATAACATCTGCCGTGTCGATAGCAATTTCAGCCTGAGTACGCATCTGCTTAAGGATAATATCATTGGTGTCCGGCTCTATACCGCCGGTATCAACAAGAAGGAACTTTCTGTTGAGCCATTCGCAGTCGCCGTAAATTCTGTCTCTTGTAACACCCGGAGTATCATCAACTATTGAAAGGCGTGAGCCTATGAGTTTATTGAAAAGTGTGGACTTGCCAACATTAGGTCTGCCCACTATTGCAACAACACTCTTAGCCACAAAAACTCCCCCTTTAACTAAAAATCGTAATAAATAAATTTAAAAATAAGAAGAAAGGCGGACACAATGTCCGCCGTGCCAACAACTAAAATTAATCCTCGTCCTTAGCGATAACTTCTTTGCCGTTGTAGTAACCACAGTTGCCGCATACCTGATGAGCAACAGCGTAACCGCCGCAGTTTGAGCACTTAACAAGTGTCGGAGCATCCATCTTCCAAACGCTTGATCTTCTCTTGTTCTTTCTTGCCTTAGATGTTTTTCTTGCAGGTACTGCCATTTTAATTGCCTCCTTTATACAAAAGCATTTTATTCTTCTTCAAGCAACTGCAAAAGTGCTGACATTCTTGGGTCCACATCACTTTTACAATCACACTTTTTGACATTGAGATTAGCACCGCACTGAGGACAAAGCCCTTTACAATCTTCTGAACAAAGAATTTTGTTAGGCAGGCTTAAGGAAACCTCTTCGCTGACTAATTCATCCAAATCAAGCTCCCTATTCTTAACAACGATATAGTCGTCATCGTCGTTCTCGTTTTGCAGCTGCTCCACAATGATGCGTTTAACGCTGAAATCAAATGATTTTTTAACGTCCTCGGCACATCTGTCGCAGTAGCCGAAAAAGTCAAACACAATATTGATATCAAGATAAACCACATCAGCCTTGCTGAAAACAGAGCCTTTAACGATTACATCATTCTTGATAGGGTTATAGGTGCTGTAAATGAGATTACTCAAATCAAGCCTGTAATCAATATTCTTTTTGCTAACGCTGCCGTTAAACAAATTTGTCAGGTCAATTTTCATAAAACCACCTCGCACCACGCTTTAAGTATTATATATATAATATCGCCCTTTGTCAATAGAAAATTTTAAAAATTACTGCTGTAAAATGCCGTAAAGGCAAATAGTTAAGGGTAAAAATCACTTTACAATCTTATGCTTAACACGAGACGCAGCAATTCTGACGCTTGACGACCTCTCGTACCAATTATACTTTTTCACAATAGGCTTATATGATTTAATCTGTGCCTTAAGCTCCTTATTTTCTTCCGTCAGGTCATCGTTTTTCTTTTGGTATGCCTTATTCGCCATATTTAAGCCGTCAGCCATACGCTTAAACATTTCTTCTTCAGGAAGAGTTGTAAGAGGTCGCACAGGTCCCGGGAATTCAATATTTTTGATTTTTTCATCAAAAGGAACAACCGTTCTGTTTTTATCCTGATAAATATGAGGAAGTCCGTTTTCGTTAAGGAAATCTACGAAATGCCGGAAACGTTCCTCGTGGCCGTTATTGACCTGAGAGAAATCAGTCTTTTCGTAAATATCAAAAATATCGGTTTTCTCGTCAACAAGATGAGCCGGCATATTTGGAATATTATGATACTCTGCAAGCTCTCTTATTCTTGCGTCTGTCGGGAATAAGAAGCTTGGAACGCCTGCAAGAATATTGCCTACTGCTCCGTGAATTCTTGTTCCGTAGTTAAAATCAAGGCTTTTATTAAATTCGATAATACTTGGAAAATTAATAAAAAATCTGGCTTTATCGTTTACGAAAACATCATCGGTAATAAGGTGAGGATAGAGAGTTTGTGAGTTCTCTGTAATCGGAAGCGGTATACCGTAATACATAAGCTTCAAATCATCAACAAACTGAGGAATAAAATAATAATTCGGCAGGACTTCCCTGTTCCTAATCACAAATTCCTTGAAGTTTACAGGATTAGATACAGAGCCCGTTACTGAAACAATGGAATCTTTTGTCAAAGGCTTCTTTTCTCTGACAGGAAGATTCGGTCCAAAGGTCTCAAGAGACGGACAGCCGATAACATTTATATCATTAGATGTAAAGCCTAAATGTTTCAAATAGCTTTCGGTAATTGTACCTCTGACGCCAACAGATGATGAATAATTGAGTACAGCGGTAATAAATCTCTTTGCACTTTCATCATAGACGTGCTTTTCGGTAACATCAGGCTCATAAGGCATTTGAATACCGATACCTGTAACTACAACAGGAATATTCAGTTTTTCAATAAGGTCAGTCCACTTACCGAGGCTTGGCATAAAATCTTTTCTGAAAGAATTAGCCATCGGCAAAACCAAATAGTCATAATTTTCATTAATATATTCAGGTGTAATCTTGTCGTGAATAACAAACTTGTCAGCAAGGAAATCTACTTCAGTATCCTCTGTTAAAAGAGTTCTGGTCATACTGTATGCAAAAAGGAGATTTCCTGTATTATTGCCGATAATCTTTTTTCGCACTACCTGAGACGGCTTATAAACATCAAATGGCGACGCACCGGCTCTAAGCAGTATTTTCTTTTTCATATATACCTCGTAATCAGTTCATTACTCCAAAGAGTGCTTTTGTTCCGTTAATAATTTTTTGGGTACGCTTTGTCATAATTTCAGGAGAGTCTTTCATACCGCCCTGAATCCAGCAGATAATAACGCCTGATATTCCGTAGCTGAGAAATTCCGCAGCCATAGTTTCATCGGAATCGTCGTCGCCGACAATAGAGCCTTGTAGCTTAATGCTCTTTATAAGAGGCTTGACGTAATCGTATGCGATTTTAGTAATATAGCGGGAAAGCTCTTCTGTATTTATCTTAAGAGAATTTTGGTAAAACTTCTTTTCACTACTGATTGTGGAGAACAAATCGAAAATCTTCTCATAAGCGTTATCAAGCCTGAAATCAGCGATAAAAGGATTGATTAGTTCCTCGTAAACAACCCAATCGAGAAGCTCGTATTTATCATTGAAGTGATAATAAAAAGTCTGTCGATGAAGTCCGCATTTAGCCGTAATGTCGGAAACTGAAAGCTTTTCAAACGATTCGTGCTCCATCAGCTCTTTAAGTGCCACGGCCAGTTTTTGCTGTGTGGCATAGGAGCAGCCAAGCTTATTATTTTTCGGCATACGCCGTCCTCCTTTTGTATACTTTTATCAATTTGTATAATTTGAAGTAAGATAATAATAACATAAAAAATCAAAATATACAAGTGTATAAAACAAGAAAAAAAAGGAACAATTTTACTTGTTCCTTTTCTTTTTACGTATATTAAGTTCTTTCTTAGCTTAAATTAAGCACCTCTAACCTCAACACAGCGGTCAAGGAGCTCGTACCATCTGCGGTCAACTTCCTTCTGGAAAGCTTCAATCATCCACTCATTTTCAGGCTTGAACATATGCTTAAAGCGTCCCTGCTTGCAGAGCCATTCCTCAATAGGAACATATCTCTTAGGCTCGTAGTTCAAAATCCACCTGCCGTCAACAACCTCAAAGAGAGGCCAATATCTTGTTTCAACTGCAAGCTTGCAGATTTCCATAATGTCAGGAGTATTATATCTCCAACCTCTCGGACAAGGAGCCATAATGTTAAGGAAAGCAGGTCCGTGAGTATAGATAGCCTTTTCTGACTTAATATGAAGGTCACGGAAGTTCTGTACAAATGTTGTCTGCGCAACGTAAGGAACCTGATGCTCTGCAATAATAGCTGCAAGGTCCTTTCTGTACTGTGGCTTACCTGTTGACTGCTTACCTACAGGAGTGGTAGTTGTGTCAGCGAACATAGGAGTAGCAGAAGAACGCTGAATACCTGTGTTCATATATGCACCGTTATCGTAGCATACATAAACCATATCGTGACCTCTTTCCATAGCACCGCTGAGGGACTGGAAGCCGATATCATATGTACCGCCGTCACCGCCGAAGGTGATAAACTTGTATGTTTCGTCAAGCTTACCCTTTCTCCTGAGAGCATTATATGCACCCTCAACGCCTGCCATAGTAGCACCTGCGTTTTCAAATGCGTTGTGGATATAGCTGTCCTTATATGCTGTATAAGGATACATAAATGTAGAAACCTCAAGACAGCCTGTTGCGTTACCTACAACAGCTTTGTCGCCTGGATGAATTGCTTTTAAAACATTTCTTACTGCGATTGTACCGCCGCAGCCTGCACACATTCTGTGACCGCCTGCAAGACGCTCTTCTCTGCCCACAAATTCTTTAAAATTATACATAAAAGCGTCCTCCTTATCCTCTTACGCCCATATAGCGATAAGGTTCTGTAACCTCGCCTGCCTGAGCTGCTTTTTCAAGTTCTTCATATACATTAATAATATCGGAAACCTTAACGTCACGTCCGCCGAGACCGTAAACATAGTTGATGGTGAGAGCGTCGGACTTTGCTCTGTAAAGAGCAGTTGTTACTTCTGAGCCGATAGGACCGCAGTTGTCATTGTATGATTCTGTTCTGTCCATAAGAGCAACAGCCTTAACGCCCTTGAGAGCCTGTGCAATTTCTTCTGCCGGGAAAGGTCTGAAAAGTCTAATCTTAATAAGACCTGCTTTAACTCCCTGCTCTCTGAGCTCGTCAACAGCATCCTTTGCAGTACCTGCTGCTGAACCGATAATAACTATTGCGTACTCTGCGTCGTCCATTTTGTATTCTTCAAAGAGGCCGTACTCTCTGCCTGAAAATTTTGCGTACTCCTTAGCAACATCGAGAGTAACCTGCTTAGCGTTTTTGAGAGCTTCAGCCTGTGCTCTCTTAGCCTCGAAGTAATAATTTGTTACGCTGTATGGACCAACTGCCATAGGACATTCAGGATTGAGAAGATAATTTTCAGGCTCGTACTCGCCGACGAAATTCTTAACCTCATCATCCTCGTTAAGTACGATATTCTCAACAGCGTGAGAAGTGATGAAACCGTCCTGACAAATCATAACAGGAAGCTTAACGTCCTTATGCTCTGCAATTCTGTAAGCCATACAGAGATTATCATAAACCTCTTGGTTGTTCTCTGCGTAAATCTGAATCCAGCCTGCATCTCTTGCACCCATAGAATCGCTGTGGTCGCAGTTGATGTTGATAGGACCTGAAAGTGCTCTGTTTACAAGTGTAAGAACGATAGGCAGTCTGTTAGATGCTGCTAAATAAAGTTCCTCCCACATAAGTGCCATACCTGCCGAGGAAGTAGCTGTAACACTTCTTGCACCGGCAGCCTCTGAGCCGATAACTGCCGACATTGCAGAGTGCTCGGACTCAACAGGAATAAACTCGCTGTCAACCTTTCCGTTAGCCACAAGCTTTGAAAAATACTGTGGAATTTCAGTTGACGGAGTAATCGGGAAAGCGGCCATTACATCAGGATTGATTTGACGAAGTGCCTCGGCAACTGCTTCGTTACCGCTTAATCTGTCTTTTCTTGCCATATTACTTTACCCCCTCCATAGTGATTGCACCAACGTGGCAGGCTTTAACGCATATACCGCAGCCCTTGCAGTGGTCATAGTCGAAGCTGCCTCTCTGTCCCTGAATAACAGGAATACAACTGTCAGGACAAACAGGCACACACATAAGACAATGAATGCATTTTGACCAATCAAGCTCAGGCTTAACAGATGACCATTCACCTGTATTAAATTCTTCGGAAGTTCTGTCACCGTAGATTTGCATACCCTCTGTGAGGTCCTGCCAATTACAATCAAGGTGAAGCTTATTTACATCAGACTTCATAATCTCTCCTCCTTATTTAACCTCATCGAATGCCATTTTAAGAGCATTCATATTGCCATCGATAACTTCAGGCTTTGATGCGAATTTGTGTAAAAATGAATTTTCCATTTCATTGAGGAATGTTTCCTTATCCATAACACCTGAAACCTTAACTATTGCTGCAAGCATAGGTGTGTTCGGAAAATACTTACCAAGGCAGGCAACAGATACCTTTCTTGCGTCGATAGTATGAACTAAGCCGTTATAGCCATTAAGCATTGCTTTAATTTCTCTTGGTGACTTAGAAGTATTAACTACAATACCGCCGTCCTCACTTAAGCCCTCAGTAACGTCAACTGTTTCGAGAAGTCCCTCGTCAACAACTACTACATAATCAGGCTCATAAATGTTTGAATGAACGCGGATTTCCTTTGAGCTTATTCTGTTATAAGCAGTAATAGGAGCACCCATACGCTCCGGTCCGTATTCAGGGAAGCCCTGAACGAACTTGCCTGTTTTGAATGCAACATCTGCAAGGAGAAGTGCCGCAGTTTTTGCACCCTGACCGCCTCTGCCGTGCCAGCGGATTTCAACTAAATCTGACATTATAATCCCTCTTCCATTAAATAATCGTTATGTATAAAAAAAAAACGCCTCTCTGCCCTAAGGCAAAGAGACGATAATAACCGTGGTACCACTCTTTTTCGTTTTAATAAAAAACGCACTTTATGTACTGACATACACTATCCTGATAACGGTGGAGACCGTCCGTACTTACTTAAATTTCTGTACGGCCACTCAGAGAGGATATTCCGCTTTAACCCGTATTGACTCGCACCCACCGTCAACTCTCTTAAATCAAAGATAAAACAGACATTGTTCTCTTCAACGTGTTAATATTAAGTGGTAATATAATAATACTTTAAAATCGTTTTGTCAAGATTTTTTTGTTTTTACAGAAACATATGTTGAAAAATCAGAGTTTTTGTACCCTTTTCTGTAGGCCTTGACCTTATAGTAGTAGGTTTTGTTTGATTTTACAGACTTATCCTTAAAGGTGTTTTTACTGCTGCTGACAGTAGCAATTTTAGTATATTTGCCGTTTTTTGATGTGCTGCGGTAAATATAATATCCACTTGCGTTTGAGGCCTTATTCCATTTCAAATTTACAGCATTACTGCTTTTTGCGGTAATTTTAGGCTTGGAGGGTGCCGACGCTTTGCCGACAGTAACGTAAACGGCGTCCGACGCAACAATTCTGCCGTCAAGAACAGCTACTGCATAAACCATACCCGACGCAGTTTTAGTGTAGGAAAATTTATAGGAATAAGCATTTTTAACACTTTTACCGCCGATATAAGGCATACCTGATGAATAGTAAATTTTAGCACCGCTTATATTAGTGGCGATTTTTACATTTTTGCCGTCGTTCACATCGGAAACGGAAATATTTACACTGCTTCCCCTCTTTTCGTCACAAAGCTGACTTAACTTAAGAGGAACGACAACATCTACAGGGTTTTTATTAACACTTCTGTAAATATCAGCAGCCGACTCAAACAAACAGTAAAGCTTTCCGCCCAAACAGTAGGTCTGCTGAAGCATAGGAGGACAGGCAAGAATATTATCAAAAGTCTTGTTGCCTGTCTGCTCGTCAAATGTATAGGTGTAAAGATATGAACAGTAAATAGATTTGCTTTCGCTTCTGCCATAGGACACGGAAACAAAAAGTCTTGTTTTCTCTTTATAATTAGAAATAGTAATTCCCTGAGTATATGCAGGAAGATAGAATTTATACTGATACTTCAGGCTGTATGTTTTGTTTGCACTATCATATGTGGGAATATAGCAGTAGGCAGAGCTTGAGCCGCTTGAATTAAAGCTTGTGAGATATATTCTGCCGTTTCTGTACGTAACACCTGACGCAGACGAAATTTTAACATCCGAAACAGACTCTGAAACTGAATAGTTCACTCTGATAAAAGGACTGTTAAAGCTGAGATATCTGTAAAAAGAATCAACCGAAATAACGCCCACAGCACTTCTTGTAGCCTTAGCTATAAGAATAACTCTGTTAGCCAAATCGTAAGTGATACCGCCTACGTGATAGGAATCGGGAAGAATAAGGGTTTTGACTAAATTCTTGTTATTATCAAGTACATATATAACAGACCTTGCATTTTCGTCGCTGTCATAGGCAGTTATAAGAGTGAATTGGTCAACGGTGCACATTGCCTGAGGAACCATTGTGGGTACAGAGGCATAGCATTTGTATTCCTTATCATAAGAAACGGTATTGACAAGTCCCGGAATATAAAATGCTCCGTCGGTAATTTTCCTTGAAAATTCGCTGTACTGAGCAAGAGATGTGGTAAAGTCTACACCGGGAACATTACCTGTTGTAGTTTCCAAATTAGACAGAGAATAGGCGTTAAAAGGAAGTAAAAGTGATATTATAATTGTTATGCTTAAAAGAAATGATAATATTTTTTTCTTCATTTAAATACCTTCAATAAAACAAAAAGAATATGCTCTAATTATAAGAGCATATCCTTATTTTGTCAAATTAATTAAGAAAAATTAACAGATTGCGTTAGCGGAATATTAATACATTCCGCCGCCCTGTGCTGCTGCCATAGCTGCTGCCTGAGCTGCGTCAGCCTGTGGGTCCTTAATATCAGTAACAAGTGACTCGGTTGTGAGTACCATAGATGCAACTGAAGAAGCATTCTGGAGAGCTGAACGAGTAACCTTTGCAGGGTCAACGATACCTGATTCAATCATATCACAATATTCGCCGTTAGCAAAGTTAAGACCGTAGCCAACCTTACCTGAATTCTTAATCTTGTCAACGATTACAGAGCCCTCAAGACCTGCATTTGCGGCAATCTGGCGAACAGGCTCTTCAAGAGCCTTCAGAACGATAGATACACCCGTCTTAAAGTCTGCGTTATCTGTATCAAGAAGCTTTTCAACAGCAGGAATTGCGTTGATAAGAGCAACACCACCGCCTGCAACGATACCCTCTTCAACAGCTGCCTTTGTAGCTGCAAGAGCATCTTCAATACGGAGCTTCTTTTCTTTCATTTCAGTTTCAGTAGCTGCACCAACCTTAATTACTGCAACACCGCCTGCAAGCTTTGCAAGTCTTTCCTGAAGCTTTTCTCTGTCGAAATCAGATGTAGATGCCTCAATAGCAGTTCTAATCTGACCAACACGATTCTTGATTTCCTCGGAATCGCCTGCACCATCAACGATGATTGTGTTTTCCTTAGTAACCTTTACCTGACGAGCTCTGCCAAGCATTGCCATTGTAGCGTCCTTAAGCTCAAGACCGAGGTCGGATGTAACAACCTGACCGCCTGTAAGAGTAGCGATATCCTGAAGCATATCCTTTCTTCTGTCGCCGAAGCCAGGAGCCTTTACGCAAACGCAGGTAAATGTACCACGAAGCTTATTAAGAAGAATTGTCTGGAGAGCCTCGCCCTCAACATCCTCAGCGATAATAACAAGCTTCTGACCTGCCTTGAGAACTGACTCGAGAAGAGGAAGGATATCCTGTACTGAAGAAATCTTCTTATCTGTGATAAGGAGCATAGCGTCGTCGATAACTGCTTCCATCTTATCTGTATCTGTTACCATATAAGGTGAAATGTAGCCTCTGTCGAACTGCATACCCTCAACTACTTCGCATACTGTATCAGCAGTCTTTGACTCCTCAATTGTGATAACGCCGTCGGATGAAACCTTTTCCATAGCGTCAGCAATAAGAGAGCCTACATACTCGTCAGCAGCAGAAACTGTTGCAACTCTAGCAATATCGTCTGAGCCTTTAATCTGACGTGAATTTTCCTTAATAGCGTCAACTGTTGCATCAACAGCAGCCTTAATGCCGTTCTTTACTGCCATTGGGTTAGCACCGGCAGCGACATTCTTCATACCCTCACGAACAAGTGCCTGAGCAAGAAGAGTAGCGGTAGTTGTACCATCGCCTGCATCGTCGTTAGTCTTTGAAGAAACTTCCTTAACAAGCTGAGCACCCATATTCTCGAATGAATCCTCAAGCTCGATTTCCTTAGCAATAGTTACACCGTCGTTTGTGATAAGCGGTGAGCCGTATTTCTTATCAAGAACTACATTTCTGCCCTTTGGGCCTAATGTGATCTTAACTGTGTTTGCAAGCTTATCAATACCTGCCTGAAGAGCTTTTCTTGCCTCTTCGCCGTAAATAATATCCTTAGCCATAAGTCATTACCTCCATTACTCTACAACAGCTAAAATATCCTTAACAGATGTGATGGTGTACTCAACGCCGTCAATTTTAACCTCTGTACCTGAATATTTGCTGATGATTACCTTGTCGCCTGCTTTAACGGTCATTGGGTCTTTTTCAGTTCCGGGACCTACAGCTACGACCTCACTCATTTCCGGCTTCTCCTGTGCAGATGCTGCAAGGATAATACCGCTCTTTGTTGTTTCCTCTGCTTCGACAGACTTAAGAAGAACTCTGTCAGCAAGTGGTTTGATTGTCATAAAATATCACCTCTAAAAGTATTTTGTTATTATTTGTTAGCACTCTCTATCCCCGAGTGCTAATTACTATTTTAGCAATAAATTTCCATTTGTCAAGGGTATTCATAAAATATTCAAAAAAATATAGCCTTTCTATACAAATATGCATAAAAAGGCTATGAAATATAAATAAATTATGAATAATCAATAAGACAAACAGCATGAGCGGAAATGCCCTCTTTCGCTCCTGTAAAGCCGAGACCCTCCTCGGTGGTTGCTTTAACTGAAACGCAGTCAAAAGGTATATTGCAGGCGTTGGCAATATTCTCCCTCATAGAGTTTATATAAGGTGCCATTTTCGGTGCCTGTGCAAGAATGGTTGAATCAACATTAACTATCCTGTAGCCGTTGCCGTTAAGCTGTCTCACAACCTCTTTAAGAAGTTTAAGGCTGTCAGCACCTTTCCATTTTTCGTCAGTATCAGGGAAAAGGTGTCCTATATCCCCCATTGCCGCCGCACCTAAAAGAGCATCGGAAATTGCGTGAAGAAGTACATCAGCATCGCTGTGGCCTAAAAGTCCCACAGGACTGGGAATATCCACACCGCCTATAATACACTTGCGTCCCTCCACAAGTCTGTGAACATCATAGCCGTGACCTATTCTCATTGGCACTCACCTCTCATTTTCAAAATACTTTCCGCTGTTGGAATATCCTCGGGAGTTGTTATTTTAATATTAGTATATTCGCCCAAAACTGCATATACCTTTTTGCCTAAATTCTCCACAAGACGGCAGTCATCGGTAAAATCTTTGCCCTGCTCTTTTGCGTGCTCCATAGCCTGTTTATAAAGGTCAAAGGAGAATATCTGCGGAGTTCTGATTGAGATAAGATTTGACCTGTCAGGAGTTCCCACAATCTGCAAATTTTCGTCAACGATTTTGATAGTGTCTTTAGGTGTTACACCTACTGCAGCAGCACCTGTTTCTCTCGCCTTACGGATAGTTGCGGAAATTTCCTCTTCCGTAACAAGCGGTCTTGCACCGTCGTGAATGATAAGCAAGTCGCAGTCGTCAATAGTTTCAACAGCGTTCATTACGCTTTGCTGTCTTGTTTCACCGCCGAAGCAGTAGGAAATGTCATACTTTGAAAGAACAGTTTCAAAAGCATCTAAATCATTTTCACGGATAACAACAATAATTTCGTCTATATCGCTGATTTTTGAAAAGGTTTCAACAGTTCTTTCGATTACTGTTTTACCGCAGATTTCAAGCAAAAGCTTGCTTTTTTCCGCTTTCATTCGTGTGCCGTTTCCTGCGGCAAGAATTATTGCTGTGTTACTCATCCTTTAAGCTCTCCGTTTCTTCCATAGTTGGTGTTGCAAATTCCGTCTTGTATGTTTCGTAAATTACATATCCCGGCTTTGCACCGTTTGGCTTTTTTATATTTTTAACTAAAGTATAGTCGACGGCAACATTTGAAGATTCTCTCGCTTTGCTGAAATAGGCGGCGATTACGGCACAATCGTGAATAGCCTCGTCTGTAATCTCCTTGCCTGAGGTTTCGCAGATAACGTGACTTCCTGCCGTTTCCTGAACGTGAAACCAGGTATCATAGTTCTTTGCCGTTTTCAGCGTCAGCCTGTCGTTCATCAAATTGTTCCTGCCAACAAGGACAGAAAAGCCGTCGCGAGTTTTAAACCTCATGGGTTTAAGTGCTTTTTGTGTCTTCCTTTTATCAGCAGTATTTTTAATATATCCACCTGCTGCAAGCTCCTCTTTGATTTCTGTTATTTCGGCATCGGTTTGAGCTCTTGAAAGCTCGTCGATAACTGTGTCAAAATACTTTGCCTCTGCGTCAGCCTGAGAAATAAAGTCGATAAGCTTACTTTCGGCAATCTGCTTTTTGCGGTATTCCTTATAATATTTTTGGGAATTTTGAGACGGCGTCAAGGTAACATCCGCAGGAATGCGGACAATTTTATTGCCGTCATAGTAATTTTCCAAATCGTAATAGGGTGCACCTTTTTCAAGGCGGTACATATTGGCACTTATAAGGTCGCCGTAAATTTTATAAGTTTCTTTATCCTTGCAGTCATCAAGCTCCTTTGCTCTGTTGAGAGCCTTTCTGACTGCTCTTTCCTGAAGAGTTGTGAGAGTTTTGAAAAGGTTTGCAGACCTAGCCTTGATACGCATCAGGCGAACTCTTTCGTAATAAAAGAAATCAAGAAGCTGCGAAAAGGTATCGTAGCTTTTAGTCTGTGCCGCTGAACCATACTGCTTTATATCCATAAAAGCAAAATCTTTAGGCGTATCTACTATAACGGCGGTAGGCGTTGGATTTTCTGCAAGAGCTTTGAATTTTTCAACAGTAAGTCCGTTTTCAAACTCACGGCAGATAATCGGTGAAACGCCTTTAACGGTATCCATTACAGCCTTGTATATGCCTTTGTTACTGTTTCCTATTCTGTCCTTGATAAGTGAAATATCATCGGTAAAAATATTCAGCTTATCCTGTGCAGGAGGTGCGGTATATGTTACACCAGGCAGAATTTCTCTTATGTGAGATTTATTTTCGTCAACTCGCTTTAACGAGTCGATTATCTTATTATCTTTATCAACAAAAATAATATTTGAATATTTGCCCATAATTTCTATAATCAGGGCATAATTTGTTTTGTCGCCTAATTCGTCGGTACCGCTGAAATTTATCCTTAAAATTCTCTCAAGGTTATCCTGCTGGATTGAGGTTATCCAAGCACCTGTCAGCCTTTTACGAAGCATCAGGCAAAACATAGGAGGCTTTGGAGGGTTTTCAGGTGCAAATTCAGTAAAATGAATTCTTGCAGAATCAGCATTGCAGGACATCAAAAGCTTACGGCTCCCCTCTCGTGAACGAAGAGAAATAATAACCTCGTCTCTTGAGGGCTGATGAATTTTATCTACTCTGCTGTCGACGGCAAAAGAGGCTATTTCGTTTTTTAAATGGTATAAAAATATTCCGTCAAGTGCCATAGTCAGATTTCTTTTACAGGATTTTCCACAGGTGCAATTAAAAATTCAACATCCGTAAAAATCTCTTCAAGCCTTTCTTTCAGCATTAAAAACGGCACATTTTCCGTTTCAAAATGACCTGCGTCAATTACTGCGTAGCCGTTTTCATTAGCGTCAAGCATTTGGTGATACTTCATATCTGCCGTTACAAAGCAATCAGCCCCAGCCATTGCCTCTTCAATATATTCACCGCAGGCACCACCGCCTACAGCTACACGCTTAATGAGCTTATCGGTGTCGGTATAACGCAGTCCGTGAGTACCAAGCACCTCACAAACAAGAACAGCAAAATCGTCAATGCTCATTTCTTCCTGAAGGTCGCCTGCAACAACAATACCATTATCAAGCCTTTTAGTATTTTTCAAGCCCAAAAGCATAGCGAGGTTATCGTTAATTCCGCCCTGTGCTTTATCAAATGAGGTATGAGAGCTTATAACTGCAATATCGCTGTTAATTACATCATAAAGAGCGGTTCCCTTTTTGATATTCTTTACAGGACTGAAAATGATAGGATGATGAGTAATGAGCAAGTCTGCACCTACGCCTTTTGCAAAGCTGACAGCATCTTTGGTAGCATCAAGGCTTAAAACAGCACGGCTGACTTCTTTTTTGAAATCACCTGCAAGAAAGCCTGTATTGTCCCATTCCTCTGCGTTATCGTATGGTGCAATTTTATTTATGTAATCAAATATATTTTTAACTGTTGTCATATATGCTTCTCCAAAGCGGTAATAATATCAGTGTAATCTTCCCCTGATTTTGATTTATTTTTAAAATAATTTAACAGATGAATAAAATACTCTTTATCGGAAAAATCTTTAATACTTCCCATGAAATAATCAACTCTGCACTTATCTGTAATTTTTCCTGTATAGTAAGCGTCAAGAACATTATAATGATGACGTCCGTCAGGAACAACAATGTCATTTTGAATTTCAAAGCCGTTATCGAAAAGAAACTTCCTGACACTTTCAGGATGCGTCATAGGCTGAAGAATAAGATGCTTTTTCTTAACATAGCTATGACGTGAAAGAATATCGGCAATAAGTTCACCGCCCATACCGGCAATAATTATTGTATCAAAATCATTTTCGTCAAGGCTGTCAAGTCCGTTTGAGAGAGTTGTTTTTATAACATTATCAAGAGAGCATTTTTCCACAAGCTTTTTACATGAGTTTAAAGGCCCCTCGTTAATATCGGAGGCTACTGCACTTTTGATAATATTATTTTCAGCAAGATAAACAGGAATGTATCCGTGGTCGGTGCCAATATCAGCAATAGCAGCATCCTGCTTAACAAGTGCTGCTACTGATGATAGTCTTAATGACAATTTCTGCATTATGCACCGATTTGAGCATTGAGCTTTTCAACAAGCTCGTCAGCGTCTGTACCGTGAACCATACAAGCGTCGGCAATCGACTCGCCTCTTGAGGCAGGACAGCCTAAGCAATGCATACCAATCTCTAAAAAGAGAGGTGCGGTATCAGGGTATTTGTCAAGTACATCGCCGATAATTGTGTCTTTTGTAATTTCCATAATAATAAATCTCCTTTTAAACATCTGTAAGATATTTATATCACAAATAATCTTTTATTGCAAGTCAGATAAAAATATGTTAATATATTTTAACAAAGAAGGTGAAGCCATGGAAAAAGAATACAATCCTGCATTGGCGTTTGACGCTTTTACCGCAGGAATTGAAGACGGAGGTCTAAGGTCAAAGACTTCTATTGAAATTCTTGCCTGTTATATTGTTGCCAATTGTACCGAAAAAATTACGGCAAAAAATATTGTTGACTCTCTTGTTGAGGGCAAAATCGCAAATTATTTTGAAATTTCCGACGCTATCAGTAAAATGATTAGGATGGGAAATCTTGTTGAGGATAAAGACGGATATCTGGTAATTACCGACGATTGCAGGTATTCTGTTGAAATTGTTGAAAAAGATTTGCCTTTTACAATCAGGGAAAGAGCCGTTGAGATTGTAAGGAAAACAGTCAGACACGAAATCAACAAAAAGGAAAACAAGGTTGAAATTGTCAAGAACGGCGAGCAGTATAAGATTACAATGCACGTCAGCGACAAGGACAGAGATTTTATGGTTCTGTCACTCTACGTTCCCACGCAGGCACAGGCAGAGGTTATTAGGGATAAATTTCAGGAGCATCCCGCAGAAGTATATCAAGCACTTATAGATAAAATATTTGAATAGCAAAAAATTAGGACTGCGAACTTAATGTACGCAGTCCTGTTTTAATTTTTACAACCATATTTTTGAAGGACTTTTTCCTTTAGTGAATACAATTCTGACTTTTGCTCTCTTGAAAATACAATGAACTCACTTGTCTTAAATTCGTTATAATCAATAACACATCCGTTATCATTCCAAACAAGAATAGTCGATTCTGTTTCATTTAAGCAAAATGACGATACAAAGTAAGACGTTAAAGCGTATTCTTTTGATTCTTTGCCTGTACTTTTCAAATACATTTCATCGTAGTTTTCGGTTTCATCAAGAAAAAGCAAGTATTCTTTTCCTTTTTCAAAAAAATTTACAGGTGTAAAATTACGGAGATAAATATTACTATTATTTGCTCCTAACGCATTATTTTCATACACACCTATTTCTTTACCTACTAAAGAATCATCACCTTTTATAATATTGGTTACAGTCATTTGACTTAGTGTTGAATAATGTGCAGAGTTCCTTTCCCCTGTAAAAACAGCAGTTAAAATTATATCTGCTTTTTCTAAGTCTTTTTCACAGGCTTTTTCTTGCCCTTTTATGCTTTCATCTGAAAACTTCGTTTCTATAATTACGCTGTTCAAAGAGTTAAAATCATCAGCTTCTTTAACCGCAGCAAAGCGAAACACTATTGCAAATATTAAGCAGATGAATATTGCAAAGATTATTACAATCTCAAATTTACAGCGTTTTATCATTTTTTATTAATCATTTTTGCTGTCCTCAATAGTTCCGTTCTTTATTCTGTAAACCTTATCACAAAGCAAGGATATATCTTCTTTATTATGGCTTGCAATAATTACCGTTGCACCATTCTCATTTTCTTTTTTGATTATATCTCTAAACATATTTACACCGTTTTCGTCAAGAGCGTTAGTCGGCTCATCAAGAAGCAAAATATCAGGATGAGACATAATCGCTTGAGCTATACAAAGTTTTTGCTTCATACCAAGAGAAAACTTTTTATATATCAAACTCGAATCAGCGTCCAAACCCACAGAGCTTATAGCCATATCAATTTCTTTATCACTTATTTTTTTGTTGCTGAAGCTGTTAAGAAGTCTAAGATTTTCCTTGGCGGTCAGCTCATTAAAAAGACCGATATTTTCAATCATTATACCTACTGTTTCCCGGCTTTTTGATTTATATATATCAATTCCGTTTACTTCAACCTTGCCGTCAGGTTTTAAAAGACCAGCAACAGTCCTTAAAAGCATTGTTTTACCGCTTCCGTTTTCACCTACAAAACCATATATTTTACCTTTTTCAAGAGTAAGGTTTATATTGCTTAAAACAAGATTATTTTTAATTTTCTTTGAAACATTTTCTAAAATAATGTAGCTCATTTTTTACTCCTCATCATATTGTTTTAGGGATATATCAAAATTTCTAAGAAGAAAATACAAAGCAACAGCCCACGCTGCAAGTAAAATAATATTATAAACTACACTCACTAACGGTTCCATCAACTGCGTTTCCCTATCATTCATCATTTCAAAATAGCCGTTATACCAACTGAGCATATATCTTGCAACAGGATTCAGCAGGATAAAAACAACCATAAACACAGGATTGTATTTATAGTAAGTAATAGTAACGCCCAAAGTCAAAACGCAGTAAATTAAGACAAATACAAGGTACGAATTAACACTTCCAATAAAAATTGACAATGTGCATACCCCACAGGAAAAAGTAAGCAAAGTTAAATAGAATACAAAAAAGCATAGCACAAAATCAGCACTTATTTCTCTGTAACCGCTAAAAAGCAATTTAAAAATTAAAAATAACAGAGCAGAAATAAGGCAGTACAATCCAAGAAACACAAATTTTTCCGCAAAATATTTGAATTTTGAATTTCCGCGAGTAAATATAAAAATGCTTGTCTTTGACAAATTCTTTTCATAATAATTCATAATCGGCAATGCAAGTATGAATATCAGCAAAATCCCCTGAAAATTACTGAAACCAAAGCTGTAAAAATCGTTATAGCCTACTATTTTTTCAAATACAGTATAAATACTGTTTTCATCATTAACCACATCTGTGGAAAATGCATAAACAAAGCCCAAAAATATTGATAAAACAGAAATGCCGATTAATCTTTTGTACTCAAAAAAATGCTTTATCCTCATACTACATCACCGAGCTTTTTTATATTTATTCTTGATAAAACAATTGATAAAGCCAGCATTAATATAATAATTGCGAAGAAAGCCAAATAATTTATTCCCCTTGAAATATTCTCCGAAAGGACATAATCTGACATTGAAATTTCAAAGCCGAAATTTGAAAGAGTGAAAGACGAAATGATGTTTAAAAGAGTATTAAACACGAAGAAAGGTACTACAATCATTGCTCTGTTTTTAAAATAGAAAGACAGCGAATATGTAAGCATTGCACCAACACCTGCATAAAGAGTAATGAAAATAACGTAAATAAGAGAATACAAAAAAGGATAAGAAATAAACAAATTTTTAAAAGCAAGCGTCGTCATATATTCGCTATCTGCAAGATATAAAAACGCTTGATTACTTGCAAGTCCCGTAAGGTCAGCCGTTGAAATATCAGGAAACGCAGCGGCACCTAAAATAAGATTGATAAAAACAGGCACGCCTACAGTTAAAACAGTTGAATATGCACACACAAACAATTTAGAGTAAAAATACTGTTCACGGCTGCAAAGCTGAAAAATCACAGGCAGACGGTTATTCTTTTTGTCGTCAATATAGCTGTCGCAAAAAGGAACGACGCTTAATATAGGGAGTACAGTAAAAAGTATTGAAGAAAACATATTTTTACTTGATATGATTGAGGTATCCCTAAAAGATTTAATATCAGGCATATATTGACCGAAATCTGCAAAAGCATAAAAAGCAAAAGATAAAAGAGATAAAGCAATCGAAACAGCAAGGATAAATTTGTACTGTTTTCTATTAAGCAAAATATAAAGTTGTGATTTTATTGCATTTTTCATAATTTTCTCCATTTAGTCCCGCCTGTTTAACAAGCGTGACCATCAGTTACTTGTTACTGATTTATTTCAACTCTAAAATAGCACATATGTTAATATTTGTCAACAATATATTTGCAGGAAATATATTGTTGACAAAATGTTTTTCTTGCAATGTTAGGAAAATAATTGTATAATATAAATAAGCTTGATACTGCAAAATACTAATTCAATCAGAGGTATTATTTTGGGACAAAATCAAGATAATTTTAAACGCGGAACAGCAGAGCTTTTAGTCCTGCACCTACTGCAAAAAGAAGATTTATACGGATATCAAATAACAAACGCATTTGAGGAAAAGAGCAACGGTGTTTATACAATGCTTGAAGGCTCACTTTACCCTATTCTTTACCGTTTAACCGAAGCCGGCTACATCAGTGATTATGAAAAGCTGGTAGGAAAAAGAAGAACAAGACGTTATTATCATCTTGAAGATAAAGGAAGAGAATATTACAAAGAAATACTCAATGATTATGACTTGATAAGTGACAGTATAAATCGAATTTTAGACAGGAAGGAACAGCAGAATGGATAATGCTTTGCAAAAGGAATTAAAAAAGTATATCAGAGAAGTTAAAAAACTTCTCATATGCGATTCCAAAACAAAAAAGAAATTCATAAAAGATTTCAGCGAAAGTCTATACGACTATGCTGACTCAAAAGATGAAACGGATATACAAATTATTCGAAAACATTTCGGCAATCCTGAAGAAATCGCAAAATCTTTTCTGTCGGAAATGGATATCAAAACTGTCAAAAAACGTATGGCATTAAAGAGCGTTATCTTAACAGCCTTAATCATCATAATATCTGTTATATCTGTTACGGCAATTGAAATATGTATAGATTCACATACAAGTGCTCACGGAACAGGCATAGAAACATTATATGACAATAACGGCAATAAATTATCTGAAAATTATTATGAATATTATTGAGAAATTGTAACGAAATATGTTGCTTCTGTTGCAACAAACGATATTGATAAAAATATGATTCTTTCCTGTTCAAATACAGGAACGCTTTCTTAAAAAAGACAAAACAAAAGGACTGTCGATACTCGATGAGTACGACAGTCCTGTTTTTTTTAGTATCAGTCATTTGGGATGAATGCCTTATGAACAGCGGAAACTGCTCTGTCAGCAGAATCAGCGTCAATGATAACAGAAATCTTAATCTCAGAAGTTGAAATCATCTGAATGTTGATATTGCTCTCGTAAAGAGCCTCGAACATCTTAGTTGCTGTTCCAGGATGAGATTCCATACCTGCACCAACGATAGAAACCTTGGCAACGTCTGTATTGCAGACAATTTTGCAGTCATCAAGGAAATCTTCAAGAAGCTCTACTGCAACAGGTCCGTTGTCCTTGCTTACTGTGAAAACGATATCCTTTGTACCGTCTCTGCCGAAAGACTGAAGAATGATATCAACATTTATATTCTTTGCTGAAAGCTTTGAGAAAATCTTGAATGCGATACCCGGAGTATCCTGTAAGCCTAATATTGAAACAAGTGCAACGTCCTTATCCTTAGTTACACCTCTGATTAACATTTTTTCCATCTTTGCTGCCTCCTTAACGATTGTACCCGGAATTGGGTTAAGTGATGAGAGAACCTCAAGCTCTACTCCGTATTTCTTTGCCATTTCAACTGAACGATTGTTGAGAACCTGTGCACCGAGAGTTGCAAGCTCAAGCATTTCGTCATAAGTGATTTCCTTAAGCTTAACTGCGTTATCAACCTTTCTCGGGTCTGCGGTATAAACGCCCTCAACGTCTGTGAAAATTTGGCATTTATCAGCCTTAAGTGTTGCTGCGATAGCTACTGCTGAAGTATCTGAACCGCCTCTGCCGAGAGTAGTTAAATCGTCATAGCGGTTAATTCCCTGAAAGCCTGCAACAACTACGATATTACGCTTTGCAATTTCTGCCTGAAGTCTGTTAGGCTTGATATTCTTAATTCTCGCAGAGCCGTAAATTGAGTTTGTATTAAAGCCTGCCTGCCAGCCCAAAAGGCTTATAACAGGATAGCCGAGAGATTCAATAGCCATAGCAAGAAGTGAAATTGAAATCTGCTCGCCTGCTGTAAGAAGCTGGTCCATCTCCCTCTTAGCAGCCTTTGGATTGATTTCCTCTGCCTTTGCAATCAAATCATCTGTGGTGTCACCCTGAGCAGAAACAACGACAACAACGTCATTTCCCTGCTTGTAAGTATCAGTTACGATACGGGCAACGTTCATAACACGCTCTGCGTCCGCAACCGAAGAGCCGCCGAACTTTTGAACAATAAGTCCCATAAGTTTGTAATCCTCCGAATATAGTTTGTATATAATTAGTATTAATTAATAGTTTGTAACTTTAATAGTATTGATAACGTCAATGCCCTCAAGCTTTTCGTTAAGCTCATTTTCCGTCATAATATCGGTAATAAATGCAACCTCATCTGACGGCTGTCCCTGACGTGAAAGGTACTTGACCTCATCAAATACTGAATTGATTTTAGTACAGCTTGCCTTAGCACGAACATAGAAAGGCATTTTGATTGTGCTCTTATAATCAACAACATAATCTTCTGAGCCTTCACCCCAGCCGAAAATCTTCTTCCTTTCGGTATGCTTTGCACAGTCGATAATATCCGCAACGACTGCTGAAGCGGTAGGAAGCTTACCTGCACCGGGACCGTAGAAGCATACATCTCCTACCGCGTCACCTCTGACAAGAACAGCGTTGAATACGTCCTTAACAGACGCAAGCTGAGAGCCGTTATAAACAACCGCAGGACTTACAAAAGCTGCGATTTGGTCATCGCTGATGTGGATAATCTGTCCTAAAAGCTTAATTACTCCGCCTGCTGAATTGATATATGAAACATCCTCAAGGGTAATATTTGTAATACCCTCAGTTTCAACCTGATTTGGATAAACGTGCTTGCCGAATGCAAGAGATGCAAGGATACAAACCTTACGGCAGGCATCGTGACCTTCAACATCAGCAGTAGGGTCTTTCTCTGCATAGCCCTTTTCCTGAGCAATTTTCAGTGCCTCTTCAAAGGACATACCCTGTTCAATCATCATTGTGAGGATAAAGTTAGTAGTACCGTTAAGGATACCTGCAATGCCCTCAATATTATTTGCAGCAAGGCACTGAGTGAGAGGACGGATAATAGGAATACCGCCGCCTACAGACGCCTCGAAGAGGTAGTTAGTACCGCTTTCCTCGGCAGCCTTGAGAAGCTCAAGACCTCTCTGTGCGACTAACTCTTTGTTAGAAGTTACGACGCTTTTACCTGCCTTGAGAAGCTTCATTGTGAAATCAAATGCAGGATTGACACCGCCCATTGTTTCAGCAACAATCTTAATCTCATCGTCATTTAAAATATCGTTAAAATCTTTTGTAAATAAATCTTTATGCGGGTCGTCGGGAAAATCACGCAAATCGAGAATTTTAGCAACCTCAAGAGATTTTCCGCCGGTTTTAGCAGGAATTGAACTGCTGTGGCTTTCGATAACCTCAACAACACCTGAGCCTACTGTACCGTAGCCCATAACGGCAACCTTCATATATTAACCTCCTATGATATCGACACGGCAGTTACGCCGTCTGTCTTTTTAATTAAACTAACAAGCTCGTCAGCAGAAACTGTCATTTCGGAAATTCTGACTGTAACAGAAACATCTGCAACGGAATTAACAGGAACGCTTTGATTAACGGACAAAACGTTAGCACCTGCATTTGAGATAACACTCATCAAGGCAGATAAAACCCCTGCATTGTCACGAAGCTTTGCGTTAATAGTAGCAGTTTCGTCGCTGTCAGTACCGCTGTATTCAAATACCGCGTCCTTATATTTATAGTATGCACTTCTTGAAATGTCTGCCATTTTTACCGCCTGGCTGACAGAAGACGCATCCCCTGCGGCAAGCATATTTTTAGCTTCTATAACCTGAGAAAAGACCTTAGGAAGAACGCTTGAATTAACAAGATAGTAATTAATCTTATCCATTGAACTGTCCTTTGCTGGCGTACAACTGTTTTACTGTGGTAAACACTTTCTATATATTAACAAAAAACGTCTTACTTATCAAGAGTAAAATTAAAAAAATTATGAAATATATTAAATTTACTTGATTACCACTAGACATTAGTATAAAATAATGTATAAGTTGAACAAATAATTTTAAAGGAAGTTGGGCTTATATGAACAGTAAGGTTGAAGAAAGACGGGCAACGCTGATAAATATTGCATATGTTGCTGTAATCTTGGCTCTTGTTTATGTGTTTTTTAAATACTGTTTCGGCGTAGCCGCACCATTTCTTCTTTCATTTTTCTTCGCCGTTGTACTGCAAAGGCCGCTGAGATGGCTTGACAAAAAGACGAAAAACAAGTGCCACGGTTTATGGTCTGTTTTGCTTGTACTTTTTGTAATTGCAATTATACTTGTACCGATAGGACTGATAATTTCTTCAATATTCAGAGAAATCGGAAGCTTTATATCATACCTTACAAATCAGCTTAATGACTTACCTGCATTTCTTGCAACGCTGGAAAAGGAAATTCTGTCTTTCCTTAAATTTTTACCTGACGCACTTTACACTACTGTTGCGGATAAAATAACCGAATTTTTCGGCACAGCAATAAACGACTTTGACCTGTCTGCATTGGGCATCAATACTCAATCAATCACCAGCGGTATTACAAGCGGAATCAGCGGTATTTACTCTGTAGCAAAAAATGTTCCTTCAATACTGCTTGCAGTAGTAATCGGAATTATTGCTTGGATATTCTTTACAAAAGATTATAATTATGTTGTTGGCTTTATTAAGAAGCAACTTCCCGACAACCACAAAAACATTTTAAGTGAAATCAAGCAGGTATTCTCCAAAACAATACTGAAAATGTTAAGAGCATACGGTATTATTATGTTCATAACCTTCTGTGAATTATTCCTTGGTTTCTCCATTATGAATTTGATAGGTATTATGAACAATTCATTTGCCTTTGTAATTGCAATATGTATTGCGATTTTCGATATTTTACCTGTTGCAGGCTCCGGCGGAATACTTATTCCATGGGCACTTATCAGCTTGATTTCGGGAAATGTATCTCAAGCAATAGGACTTATAGTTTTGTATGCGATTATAACTGTAATCAGGCAGTATATCGAGCCTAAGATTGTTGGTGATTCGTTAGGCGTTCACCCTCTTGTAACTCTCGCAGGACTGTACTTCGGTCTTAAGCTGTTCGGCGTTATGGGAATGTTTATCGTGCCGATATGCGTTATGACAGTTAAAGCATTTAATGACACAGGAAGAATTCACCTCTACAACCCTCCTGAGAGGAATTAAAAGATAATAAAAACAACGAAAGGATTGTCACAATAAAGTGACAATCCTTTTTGTTATGCCATATTAAATATGCAAAATTGCGGTTGCAAGCCAGAAATAAATGAGAAGTGAGATGGCATCGGTAATAGTCGTGATAAACGGTGATGCCATAACAGCAGGGTCAAATTTCAACTTCTTTGCAACAATAGGAAGAATACAGCCTACTGCTTTTGCAAAAATAGTTTCAACCAAAAGTGTCAGGCTGATAACCAAATCTACCTGTAGAGTTATGCCCTCTGTGCCAAGGAGCAGTTTATCAATAAGCAGTATTTTAACGAAATTAACTGCCGCCAAAGAAACACCACAGACAAAGCCTACACGAATTTCTTTCCATAGTATTTTGAATATATCGTCAAAATCTACCTCATCAAGGGACAAGGCACGAATGATAGTTGTGCTTGCCTGTCCGCCGCAGTTACCGCCTGTACCCATAGGCATTGGGATAAATGAAGTAAGGATAATAAGTGCAGACAGCTTATCCTCAAAGGCTGTAATAATCAAGCCTGTAAAGGTGGCACTAATCATAAGCACCATAAGCCACGGAATACGGGACTTCCACGTTTCCATTACGCCGATTTTAAGATACGGCTTTTCAGTAGTCCTGACGATAGCGTTCATCTTGTGGATATCTTCGGTATTCTCTTCTTCAAGAACGTCGATAGCGTCATCGACTGTGATGATACCTACAAGACGATTTTCCATATCAACGACAGGAAGTGCAAGGAAATCGTACTTACCGAAAAGCTTTGCCGCCTCTTCCTTGTCATCGTGGGTATTAACGTAAATTACGTTAGTTTCAATAATATCCTTGATTTGGTCGTCATAATCGTGGAGAAGAAGCTCTTTAACTGTTGTAACGCCCATAAGGTGTCTTGAATTATCGGTAACATAGCAGGTGTAAATTGTTTCCTTATCAACACCTGTACGGCGTATTCTTTTGAAAGCGTCCTCTACTGTTGAATCTTCCTTAAGGTCAACAAACTCCGGCGTCATAATAGAGCCGGCACTATCCTCAGGATATTTCAAAAGAGTGTTGATTGAGGCTCTCGTCTGGCCATCGGTATTTTTCAAAATACGCTTAACGATAGACGCAGGCATTTCCTCGATAATATCAACAGTATCATCAAGGTACAGCTCGTCGATAACCTCACGAAGCTCTGTATCTGAAAAGGCTCTGATAATAGCCTCTTGTGTTTCGGAATCAAGCTCTACAAATGTATCTGCTGCCTCCTCTTTTGGCAAAAGCCTGAAAAGGAGCGTACTCTGTTCACGAGGAAATTCTTCAAAAATTTCTGCAATATCAGTAGGATTTATTTCCTCAAACTGCTTTTTTATTTCAACATAATTCTTTTGTCGGTAAAGGGATAAGATATCCTGTGCAATTTCTTCGATAGTCTTTTCTTCAATGTTCAAAGCTCTTATCTCCTTTCGTTTTTCATATTACATATTTTTATTCCTTGTAAAATGGTTTTTCATTTTTGTCATATGGGTTAGCCACCATTTTTGATGTAAGCCTGTAAAGTAATATTACAGCTAAAAGACCTACTGCAACACACAGCAACGCAAACAAAACTTTCGGGTTTTCATAGGCTCTTTTTTTCTCAACAAAGGTAACGTAATCGGACTGAGCCATTTCGTCCTTAACCTGCTCGGTATTTTTGTCTACCTTTTCAATTTTCAGGTTATATTCCCTTTCACTGCCGTCGGAAGCGGTACAGGTAAGAACCAGCACCATTGAGCTTTGCTCTTCACTCAAGGTAAGAGTCAAATCAGGACAGGTGGCGTTAGTATCAGCCGTAACAGGCGTAATTGTAAGCTCTGTCAGGTCATACGGAATATATAAAGTATAGTCCGTTTCTTCCTTATTTACGGCAGGAGAAATCTCGCCGTATGTACAGTAAATATCCGTCAGGTAATTATTTGAGCTTAAAGGTACCTCGGCGAAATTCGCATACTTAAAGGTATAAATCGTACTGCCGTTTTCGTAGCTGAGATTAGCCACAACCGCGGTCTGTGTGCCGTTTTCGTCATAATCGTATGTGACAAAAAGCTCACCGTCGCCGTCAATATCATAGCTTTCAAGAGCCGGCGTTTCGCTCGTATCATCAAGCTTTAAGGTGTAATCATACACATCAGGGGAAAACTCGCCCTCTATTGCAGAATTAGTGAAGCTGATGGACTTTAATACAGGAATACTTTCAGCACCATAGACAGAAAGCACACCAAGCGATGAACTGATTAAAAGTAAAAAGGCTGCCGTCAGGGAAAATATTTTTCTCATAAAACCACCTGTTTATACGCTATGCGTCGGTTTGCACAGCGATAATATAGTTTTTTATATTCTTACTGCTAAGGTACTCCTTAACAGCGTCAGGCTTATTAGTTGTTATATAATACACGGCATTTGAGCCGGCAGTTACAGGAATTTTCTCCGTCAAAAGCTTTTCAAATTCTTCATCAAGTGACGGCTGAGTGCTGTCGCTGTATTCATCATTTTCGCCTTTTTCTGTGTTATTTTCAGCAACAGTTGCGTCAACATCAATGGCGGAAAGGAATTTAATTTCGTCGCCGAAATCAGCGTGGAGCTTTTTAGTCAGCACGGCAAATCCGTCGTTATAGCCCTCAGCAATTTCGTCAGGCAGTTCTGTATTATCAAGGACGAAAACGCTGATACCGAGACCTTTTGTTTCTTCAATAATGCCCTTGATATAATTGTAGGTTACGCTGCTGTCAGGATTGAGATAAGCAAAGCCGTCGGCATCTCTGTAAACGCTCGTGCCCTTTGTAACCGCTGCTGTCAAATCAGCAGTAGGTGCAATATTGTCCTTATAACAGGAAATTCTCGCAACAGGAAGCAAATCGCTTTCAGTCATTTTAGAAACTGATTCTTCCAAATCAGATGATGCAGATGAAACTGCACCATAGGCGTCAATTGTTGCAAGCTTACTTTCGTAGCCGACAGTTCCGTCGTCACGCTTAAGGTCAAAGGTCACGCAGGAATATCCCTGCTCCTGGGCATTGGTGATAACTGCATCAAGCATTACACCGCCGTCAAGAGAAAGAGACTGAACAGCAATGCTATTGATATTAATAGACAAATTGCTTATGTTAGTATCATTTTCTGCATTGTCGGTTTCAGCAGGCATTGAATTTCTTTCCATATAAAAATCAACAAGCGTATATCCTGCACTGACGATAAGAAAACAACATACAACTACAATAATATTTTTGGCAACTTTTCTTGCCTTGTCGGCAGTAATACGTTTCTTTCTTTTCTTAGGTCGCTTACTGTCGTACTTATCAGAGCCTGTACCTGCGTCGATATATTTATCGGCAAAATCAATTTTTCTGCCGACGGCAGGCTCGGTCCATTTAGTGTTTCGCTTTTTGTTGTTATAAAAGCGTTTTTTCTTCATAAAATCACCGATTTAAAGTTTTGCGTTTGCTTTGAGTAAAGCAATAGTTTCAGCAGGATTTTCGCTTTTGAAAACTGCGGAGCCCGCAACGAAAACATTTGCCCCTGCCTGTCCTGCGATTTTAACAGTATCAAGATTAATACCGCCGTCGACCTGAATGTCAATATCAGGACATTTTTCACGAAGAGCCTTGATTTTAGGCATAGTGCTTTCCATAAAGCTCTGACCGCCGAAACCAGGCTCAACAGTCATTACAAGAACCATTGAAAGTCTGTCAAGATAAGGATAAACCGCCTCGATAGGAGTTGCAGGCTTAACCGCCAAAGCAGCCTTACAGCCGCCGTCGATAATTTTGCTGATTGTGGCGTTAATATCGGAGTCACACTCTGTATGGAAAGTGATAATATCCGCACCGGCTTTAATGAAATCGTCAGCATAAAAATACGGGTCAGAAATCATAAGATGCACGTCAAAAGGCACATTGCACACCTTTTTCATAGCTGCAATTACAGGTGCACCGATAGAAATATTCGGCACAAAGTGTCCGTCCATAACATCAAGGTGGATAAGGTCTGCTCCACCGTCGGAGCATTTTTTAAGCTCTGCCTCAAGATTTGCATAGTCAGAAGCCAGCATTGAGGGTGAAATTTTAATATCCATATCGTCCTCCGAAATTAATTCCATAATTAATATAATTATACTTTAAAATGCCAATAAAATCAACAGTAAATATGGTGGCAGAGGTAAAAAAATAAAGTCTCGGTGCAAGCAAAACAACCGAGACTTTGTCAGTTTTAAAAATATATAAAAACAATATGTAAGTGGAATTTAACTTTTATTTAAGAATTCAATTTTCTAATAGTAAGTAAAAATTTGAAACAAAGAACGAAAAACGGATTGTAGGTTCATTCGGACTTCCTTTTTCATTAAATGCATCAATAGTAAGTTCATCTGCTATATTGCAAGCCATTGCAAAAAGAGTTTTACTTTCATTTGGTTCGTCTAAATCTAACGGATTACAATATACATCAATTTCATAAAACCAACCCAACGCATTTTTGATATTTTCTTTAATTTCAACGGCTTCATCCTGACACGCTAACTTAACAAAAGCAAAAACCGCTTTTCTAAGGGTTTTCACTTTTTCTACAGCACTTGGATTTATAATTCGGTTTCCTTCATATTTCTGCTGTACTGCATCTATATAATCGCTGAATTCGTTAGAATTTAAATATTCATCGACCATTTCATTTCGTGATTGCTTTAGAACTTCATCGTCCTCAAACGGGTCGTGTATATGCGGTTCCCTATTATTAAAAATCCTATCAATTTCTTTTTCAAATTCGTTTTCGTTTTTATTATTGTTATCAAACATATTAGCTAACCTTTCACTCATATAAATTTTCAACGCTGAGTTTTGCTCTGCATTTTATATTTAACACAGATATAAAACTTTGTCAACAAAACTCGTTTAAATCTTCACTTATCTTTCGATTACCTCCTTCAGTTTATTTCATCTGTCGCGTTTTCAGTCACTCCCTTTCTGTGAAGTCTTTCGAGGGCTTCAAGATTTTTTTCCAATCTCCTTTTCAAATTATCTCTGCCGTCCTCAAGAGTTCCGTCAATTATATTTTGTATTTTCTGTTGCTCTCTGTTAATACTCTCAAGAGTCACGTTATCGGTAACATTATACTTAGAAAGCTCAAGATTTTTGATTTTTTCCTCAAGTCTATTGATTTCTTTTTTGTTACTATTAATGCGATTGATAAGTCGCTTTTCTTCACGAAGATAGTTTCTCTCATCTACTGTGAGCATTGCTGCTTCTTCAAGTCTGATTCCCAAAAGCGTTTCAACTTTCTTTTGGAAATTTTCAAAGGTTTGAGTTGTCAGCACCTTACGAGGCATTCCTTTAGGAAAGTCAACGCCGAGATGGTAATACTCAGAGATTATCGAGCCTTTCCTATTCTTAGGTTTGTCAAATACTTCTACCCAGCCGACTACGGAGCAAACATCATCGGGGTTACAGTGGAGCTTATTAGACACATCTAATTCCTCAGAATACTCAAGAAGCATTTTCCAAGCCTTATAGACTCTGTTTCTGAGAGGCTTTTTCATCTTTTCCCAAGCGTCTCTACCACCGATTTCGCAAATCTGTGACTGAGTCATATTATTTGCGAACGAAAACATAGACGCAGCTTTGTAGAGGTAAAGCACCTGCTGATAATAAGCTCTATAATGTTCTTCCGTGCATCCGTTATCACAAGCAAATCTGCTGTCGATAGCTTTGGGATTTCCCAATGCTCTCATAGCCATTAAAGGCCTATACATCGCGTCGATAAGATAACTCTTCTTTACATTTTTTGCCATAACATTTCCTTTTAGCTCTGAAAACAGAGCACGCACTTTTATCTTGTGAGTGCCAACACTTTGTTATAGCAGCTCTGTAAGCTGCTCAGGCGGTTATCTATTTCAATAGCCGTCTAAGTAACTTACAGAGAGCAAAGAAAAAAGCCGTCTATCATTTGAGAAAGACAGCTGTTGTCTTATTCATTTTTGTATTCCAGTTTACTATTCCATACCAAACAATTTTATAACTTTGCAGAGTCAGATTGGTGACTACATACTTTTTTATTCAATTATGTATGGTTGTTCTTTGGACTAAGACCCTCGGTTGTATCTTATTAGGAAAAGCCATTAGACTTACCTCAGTAGAACCTCTACCCTCACCCGTGAAATTAAAGCGTTTCACGTCACTATGTAGGCAAGCACTCAAGCACTCAAGTAACCTACATAATATATTGTAACGCACCCCCCTATTTTTTGGCGTTTTTTCAAAAAAAATCAAAAAAAATAAAAAAATTTTTTCAGGCACTCAAGCAAGCACTCAAGCAACCTACATAATATATTGTAACGGGGGGTATTATTTTTTTAGTTTTTTTTTTAAAAAATAAAAAAATTTTCAATAAAAATAGCAGAAAAAAAACTGCAACGCAATGGTTGCAGTCTGAAAAATCAAAGTAATACTTTACTGTCAACGGTAACAACTCTTTCGATGTCGCCTGATTCGTCTTTAATGCCGACGTCTGTACACTGAATGTTGATACCTGAATCATTAAATTTCGACCTCATCAAAATCAAATCGTCATCCTCAAACAATTCTTCAACTTTCAAGAGTTCGCAATCTTCCATAATATCACCTCTTTCGGAAATAAGTTATTTTATATATTCATCATTGTGTGATTATAATATAACATATTTCTGCATTTGTCAATACTTTTCACGAATTTTTTCTCAAATTATTATATATTTTTTCAAAATTGTGCATATTCTTCCCTATTAATTGCACTTTTGTGTCTAAAAATAAAAACATCCGAGGCTCAAACGAACCTCGGATGTTTGCTCATTTAAAAGTCGTCGCCGTCGTATTCATCTCCGCCTTCACCCCAGCCTCCAGAAACTGTGAAGACTGAAGCGGAAGCAGAAAACTTGTCGATTTCGATTTCAGGTGATTCGTAGTATTTTTTCATATGCATTACCTCCGTTACATTGTTACAATATCGCCGTAGGCAACCATAGGAATATTTACTGTATTATCTCCGACTGAAACTTCAATAATATAGCTTACATAAGAACGAGCATATACTGTGCTTGTTGTTCTTACAGTAATCATATACTGTGAGTTGTTAATATCAGATGAAGAACGGAATGTAGTAACTCCGGTAGCACCCTTAATTAGCTGGGTTTCATCCATTAAAGTCTTGGTCATAATTATACCACGTTCAACTATATTAACATTTTCTGAAGTTCCTGTTGACATCATACAGAACATTGAAACTTTATCGCCTGTTGAATTTCTAAGACCTGTACCGAATGAATCCGGAATAGCATTCTTTTGGTCTTCAGTAAGATTCTCGTCGGTTGAACTTACGCAAGCAAGTTTAACACCGCCGGCAAGAGCTTCTGTTACAGGGAATGCATAGAAGGTAAATGAACTTGAGCCATAAGAAAGCATTGTGTATGAGCCGTCATAATTTACAAGTGCAATACCAACACAATCAGAAATTGAAGGTGCGACTGTTACAATGTCATCAACCTTATATGCTGCAGCATCAGTGCCATCAGCAAATTTACCATTAGTTACTGTATAAGCTAATGTGGCATCTGACTTAGTACCATTAGCCTTAATGACAGTATTACCTGTAATCTCATATCCTGCTGTAAGTTCTTTACCGCCAACAGTAAAGTTGGTGAATGTATAGTAGTTACAATCCTGATTTGTAAGGGTTTCACCGTTACTGAACGTAATTGTCTGTCCGCTTATTGAAGAAACTGTTGTACCCTCAGGAACATAAATAACCTGTGCTCTTCCGAAGTAGTCAAGAAGCTGAACTTCATAATTAGCACAATCAGTAGTTGTAACATAAACATTTACTGTTGTATCAGTCTGAATCTTGGTTGAGAAAGTAGAAGAAGTACCGTTATTTACGCTGACTTTCTTTCCACCTTGTTCAACTTCCCAAGTAACAACACTAGCGTCACCGATGTAATCGAATTTAACTATATCACCATAGGAGTGAATTTCATCAGTATATTGATTTGCAGTCGCACCATTGACAACATAGTTAAAGGTTACCTTATAAGTCTTCTTATTGGTGTTAAGGTCATTAAGTACATCTGTTGTATAAGGGTCAGTTTCTTTTGTTCCTGTATACTTATAAACCTTATCGTTATAAGTTACATAAACAGCATTAATACCTGAAACGTATTCCGGAGCATCATTAATGAGACCATATTCGAAATTGTTGTTAATCGCCTCACCATTATCTGCATACGCATCAAGGTCTGCAAGTTTTGCAAGAGACTGTGCATAGTTGTAGTTTTGATAACATTCGTTATCATCAACACTTACAAGTGCCTGAGCTGATAATTCAGCTGTCAAATCAACTATAGATTGCTGGTCGGCTGACAATACAGGAGTTTCTGCCTCTCCCTCAGTCTTAATTGGAGTATAAGTGTATTCAGTACCCAGGAACTCAGCTGATACATCGGCATCTGTGTCATAACGTGCAGAATTCTTTGTGCTGTCAATAAGCTGATTAGCTTTCTCGATATTCTCCTGAATTGTGATAAAGCTTTCAAAGCTGAAATCTTGGTCATCAATTGTTGTAGTATAGAATACGCTGGACTCGTTGTCACTAAGATAAGCAGTCTTGTCAGTAACAGCACCGCTAAGATTTGAATTGCCCTTATCTGTAACAACTTCACCTGTCGCATCAACAAGCGGCATCAAGTTATTAGCGGCAGCATCAACAAATGCAACAAGCTGCTCATACTCAGCACCTGTGAGTTCTGCATATCTCCAATAATTTTCGTCGCCTTTGTTAGTGCTATAATTGATGTAATTATTAGCAAAATCAATGATAGCATTGTAATCAGCAACAGAGTCTGAAGTGTATTCGCTTGTATCAACCTTATCGATTGTTTCTTTAACAGCTGTAATATCTTCTACTGCCTGCTGATATTCTTCAACAGTAAAGAGCTTTTCATATGCAGCAATTACATTTTGAACGATTCTTGCCTGAACAGGGTCAGTAGTTGTTGTGCCGGTCTTGAAAATGTCAGAGCCGGACTGAGTTGTGTTAAAGATAGGCTCGCCGCTGTCGGTATAAGCTGTGGTGTACTGATGTTCACCATCAACACCCTTTGTTTCAACAGCGTCAGCACCTGTGCCGTTATAGGTTGTGTTATGAGTATTTTCAACGAACCAATATGCCTGGGCAATAGCGTCAAGATATTCTCTGTAAGATGAAACTGAGAATTCACCTGAGTTAAGGTCGCCGATAACTTCAGGCATACCGTTAGCATCAAGAACTACCTTACCTTCGCTGTCAAGCTTAAGCTCTTTATTGAGAACCATATCAGCGAATGTACGAACTGCACCCTTATCGCAGGTTGCTACACCAATGTTGTAGTAGGTGTAAAGCTCGTATGACATATTAGTTTCAGTACCAAGGTATGTATTATGCATAAAGATACCATTTTCAATGATATAGTTTGCATAGGTTTCAGCAGAAGTTGTATTTGTACTCTTCTTAACAGTATCCTTACCACTAAATGTTACAGTAGCGTTATAGGAATCAGTTGTTGAGTAACCCGTATCCATAATTGCAAATGCTTTTCTGTCTGCAAGTCTGGAAGTACCGCTGTAAATATCATTTGATGTATCTTCGGTTTCATCAAAGACGCCATCGTCAAAACCGCCTGTTATAACAGCTCTGCCGTACATACCATTGCCGCAACCAAGTAAATCGGCATTAGTATAGCTGTCATATCCTGTTACATTATCCTTTGAATGAGAGGAATCATACTTAGTAACAGTATATTCAGTTAACAAGCCTGTTCTGTTGTTAGCATAAGATGTAGCTGCCTTAACAGTTGATTCATCATTCTTAGGAGTCCAATAAAGGTTTGAGAAATCAAGGTTAAATTTATAACCTGTTGGTATGCCGTTACTGTCACGAGTGATAAGGTCGCTGTCACTTGAGTAGTCGATATAATAGTTAGCATCAACTACGCTTGAAGTAGCGGTGTACTCACCGTTGTCGCTTTCGTCAAATTCCATTAAGCCGTAAGAACCTGAAAGAGTACCTACTGTCTTATCATAGAAATCGAACTGAGCTTCAATAGTACTTGGTGTAACCTGAGTACCGTTGGTACCGCCATTTGCATTGATTGATTCCTCAGAGCCGAAATCTGCAAGATACTTGAAATTACCTACACCTTTTCTGTATGTGGTATTATCAGCAGACAAATTATCGGCAAGAGGTTTGTTTGACGGACCCTTAGCATCGGTAACAGATGAAATAATATCTGTTGCATATCCCTCAGAACCGATAAACCTACTGTAAATTGCCTTAGATACACGCTTTGAAGCACCCAAAATTGGAGCATTAGTATTTCTAATACCCTGAATAGTATGAGCCATACCGGGATTTGGCATTACATAGCAGAACTCATACTCGCCGTATGAAGCACCTGTATTAACATCCTTGTATGTTACAAGAAGCTCAATACCATCTTCGGTATACTTACCTGTGCTTTCGTTGTACTTAAAGTAGTTTGAAACATAACCGGAAAGAACATAAGCCTTAACGATATCTGCATTCGGATTTGCTGCATAAATGTTAGCAGCCTGAGCGTCGGTCAGGTATTCGTTTACAGTAGCACCTGTACCATCAGCGTGAGAGTAAATCCAAAGGTTATTAGCCATTGGCGAAACACCATAGTCACCGCCTGAAAGTGTGCTATCGTTTAAGCAACGAGTTTCATCGGAAATACAGTAAACTGAGCCTGAGAATGAAGTATCAATATAATAAGGATACTTAACAATTACCTTAGTACAACGCTCACCGAGGTTGTTACTGTCTTGACTGTAGAAACGGTTATCGGAAATTTCGATACCATACTTTGCATAACTTCCGCCAACAAGGTGAGTATAAATAACCTCATCAACTGTTACAACGTCGCCGGCACTTTCCTGGTCAGCCTCAGGAATGTTACCTGAACGATAACCCCAAGAGCATTCACCATTTGAGGTATTAACCATACCGTACATAATTTCCTTAGTGCCGTCGCTCTTTGTCTGAGTAGCAAATACACCCTCAAGAACATATGAGCCGTCAGCAGCCTTAACTGTAATGTAGCAAGTACCGTCGTCACCATAGGTAAGCTCAAAGCCGTGAGAGAATGATGAACCGTCAGCAAGAGTACCATATGCAATACCCTCAGTTTCAGAGGTTGCAAGGAAGTAACAGTTGAAGCACTTTGAGTGGTTCATATTTACTGTCAAACGAAGATTATCGTTAGTGTAAATACCCTCAATATCGTAAGCGGTAAGTTTTGTCTTGTCTGTATCAGTTCCGTTATATTGAAGCGGGAACAATACAGGCCAACCGCTTTGAGTATAAGAAATAAGGTTAATAAGTGTTGTATTACCTGAAATATCAATCTGCTTTGTAGCAAGAACGCCGTCGGTATTAGCAACCTTACCTGTCTGATACTCGTCGGTAGAAATAGGTCTTGCGTGAACAGAGTTTGTAGTTACTCTCTCGCCGTTTGCGTTATACATATATGAAACAGAGTTATGACCTGTTGAAACAAATGTATAATCGTATGCAGGAAGATAGAATGGTGAAAGAAGCTGGTTACCATGAACGCCTGAGCCCTCGTTATGATTATCAGCGGCAGTACCGTCAATATCTACGAAGCCTGTGTTAGGCTCTGTTGAACGGAATACACGCTCGGAATAAGAGCCGTCATTTGAACCATATGAAACATACAAATAATAATATGTTGTACCGTTAATTGTTTCGTGAGTTACCCAAGCACCCTCACCTGAGCCGTTAGTCTGTGAAGTTGAGCCTGTTTCGGCATCTTCAACAGATGTATTGAGTGGCCAGCAGATAACTGTACCAGCGTCTGACATATCAGTTGAAAGACCTGTTGTCTTATCCATTTCCTTAACTGCGATACCGCTGTTCCATGAGCCGTATACCATATACATCTTGCTGTAATCAGCAGAATAGTAAACAGCAGGGTCAATAGCGTTGCAAGGAGTTTTATAGCCTAAGGCAGTTTCGTTAGGATAGTCATTTCCGCCAAGCTGGCTCCAAGTATCTGACTTGAATACTTCCTGAATGTTTGTATAAGGACCGGTGATATTATCGGAAACGCCCATAAAGATTGAGGAAATACCTGAGCCCCAAGATGATGTTGAGCCATAGTATACCCATTTGCCCATATCAACATTGTACATTACATGAGGAGCCCATACCAAATCACCTGCACCTGAACGATTGCTGTCCTTAGCGGCGAATGCAAGCGGAACTGCAAGAGCGGTATGATATTCAGCACCGAAAAGGTCGTGGTTTTGATAACCACATCTTCCCTGTGAGTCGCCTACATATTCCCAATTAACGCCGTCGGTTGACTTCTGAATAGTCATACCTGTACCGAAGAGGTAGTATTCTTTCTTAAGTGAGGTAACGTCAATTGAATTCTTTTCAATATATTCCTCGCCAACCTGTGTACCATTTGCAAGAGTGTAAACAGTTACAGCAGTTGGGTCGTGTGATGTTGCTGAAGTTGATGGAACATCAGCATTTTCATCATTATACATATTTAATACATCGACCTGAGTCATAGCCTCAGAATAGATACGAATATCGTCGAAGTAGAAGTCGCCCATATTAGCCCAGAACGGAGTACCGTCGCAGATAGAAAATTCTGTTGTATCTGCAATTAAGAACTTAATAATCTCTTTAGCGGCGGAGCCGTTATTGTTGAGATATTTTCCCTCGCCCTGAATAGTAACGTTGTGCTCATTACCATTGGTGTAAATCTTAACACCGCTGTTAGGGTCGATTGAAACAGCAACATTTACCCAATAACCTGAGTCATTACCGGTAGCGTGACCTGTAACATCCTGAGCGTCAGGCTTAATGTCGATATATCCGTTACCGCCTACGCCGTCAACAGTCTTGTCACAGCGTGAAACATAACCGGAGCTTAAAATCTTGAGATACTCATACTCGGAAGTGTCGCTTGCACCTGTCTTTGTAGAGAATGAAAGACCAGGCATCCAACCATTGTTCCAAGCAGATTGGTCAGTTACAACTGTGCCGTCATTCTCAATATATCTCCAGAAGCTGATTGTAACACCCTGGAAAGATGAAACAACATCAGCACCTGCAACAGTTGTAAGCGGGTTGTTCTCAAGAGTAATGTAGCTTGCATCATCGTTAGTTGCACCTGAGCCCTTTGCAAACTTAAGAACATTAGTTCTGTATGATGAAACAGCATTCCACTCGCCTATTTGAGAAACACCGGCACCTGATTCGATTGTAGCAACAGCATTTGCTGAAAGTGTACCGTTGCCGTTGTCGGATGTAAATGCTCTGTCGCTGATAGCGGCATTTTCGTCGAAAGATTCCTGATAAATAAGATTTGTAGAATACTTAACCTTATTGATGAATGTTGCGGTGAAGTGCTCGGTTTCAACGCCGTCGTTTACACCCCAAGCCTCAATAGTGATAGTGGTCTGGCTGTCATACTTTGAACAAGCAATACCATTTTCGTTGAAAAGGTCATTATAAGTCTTTTCTGTAAGGAGACCTACATTACTGCCGTTTTCATCAGTTACTGTGTACTTAACAGTACCATTGTAAGTTTCAGGAGTAGTAATTGTGATTCTGTCAGTTTCAGGATTGTAGAAGCTTGTGCCTGAAGAACAAGCGATGGCAAAATCAGTATTTCTTGTTACACTAACCTGAGAAACTGCTGAAACATAACTGCCGTTAATTTCACGGGCAAAAATTGTCTTTGCAGAAGTACCGTCTGTGAATGGCTTTACAGCACCTGTGTAAGACTGCCATGTTGAGTTATCAAAGCTATACTCGATTGTGCCGACCTGTGAAGCGTTGCCTGTTGAGATTGCAACTGAATCTGTTGCAGAAATCTGTGCACCGTTTTCAACAGAGAATGTTGGCTGTTTCAAAAGAGCAAATGTTGCAGTAACTGCCTTTGATTCAACATTACCGATAAATGAATATGCGGTAACAGTTACTGTTGAATATTCTGTACTGCCTGCGAAAGGAGCAATAGAAACATCACCGGCAGCGATAGTAGTTTCTGCACCGTCCTTACCGCCGTCATAAGCAAGAGAATACTTTGTTTGCTGTTTATCGGCAGTAGTGATTGTAATTGTATCGTTAGGACCGATTACTGCTGAAGAAACGCTGAATACAGGAGCAATAACATTTGACTCGTGAAGAGCCTTATGAGCAGCAACGAGAGCGTCAGCCTTAGACTTAGCATTTGAAGTATCTGCATAGCCGCCGCTTACAACTGCTTTCATAACTGCCTGTGCGTTCTCATATGCTGTACGGAAATCAGCATAGGTTGTATCGGTGTAAATATCGTAGCCTCTGCCGTTTGTTGCATAAGCCTGCATAGCATTGTTATCAATGCAGTCTTTGTTTACTTCAAAAGCGTCACGAAGAGCCTGATACTGTGCAGAGTCGGTTGTGATAGCAGCATTCGAAGCATTAGTTGAAAGATTGTCGAATAAAGCACAATATGAAGTAACTGTACTTTCAATATTGTCATCTGTCTTATCTGCAAAGTACAAGTTAGGGTCTGAAGTTACAGCATCATAAACGGCAAGTAATGGTGATAAACCGCCCTCAGCATAGTTGCTAATATCTAAACTTTGAATTCTGCTGGATGTTGTAGGAACAGAATTGTGAAGTTTCTTATAGTTAAGAACGTAAACTGTGCTATCAGGGGTAGCTGGACCATAATTACCACCTTTGAAGTGTGAGTAGAAATTGAAGTTATCATCATACTTCAAATAGTTGGTGTCAAAGTCACCACCTGTATATTCGCAGTAATTTCTCAGCCATTTATAAGTTTTACTACCAAGGTCAAACGCACTACTTTGAGAAGACAAGTGTCCTAAAGTTGTATTTGTCGAAGTAGGCCAAGTACTATTTCCAGAAGTGCTATAACCAAGCCAATCTGATGAAAGCGAAAATCCCGAAGTATCTAAGTAAACACTATAAAAAGTGTAAGACGTATAAGCATTTTTATATGTTTCAGCAACAACAGGGAAAGAAGGATTAGTTGTTCCATCGTACATCAATACATGAATATTGTTAGAACGAACCTTGACTGTAACCTTATTGTTAACTGCACTTGACAAAGGTTCTGATGCAAGTGTTGTTGAAGAATAAAGCATGTTTGCATATCCTCCGACTGCAACATCAGTACCGTAATGACCATCAGCAGTACCTGTATAAGTTACTGAAGAAAATGGCTGCATTTTGTAAGTCGCATACTGGAGTTCATATGCAGGGCTGAACATATCAACGCTTTCGTCACCGCCGTAGTAATATGCGTCATAAGCCTTGTTGCACTTTACATAAGCGTCATAGGCATTGCCCATATTTGTATAA
>JAQXUH010000083.1 GCA_029219885.1 Eubacteriales bacterium
TACAGAAAATGACGATCCATATAATGCTAAGGATTACGGTAACGAAGAAGATTTTTACGAAGACCATTACGATGATTTCTTCGATTACTACGATGCTGAGGATTATTATATGGAGCATCACGATGATTGATTTACTTTTGAGCTGTTCGGGATTCCCGAGCAGTTCAATTTTTGTGTTAAATTTTGTTGACGAATGGGAAGTATATGTATCAGTTGATGATAAAATGAGTGTAGTAATTGCTTTTGAAAAAGTAAAAAATCGAGCCGAGAGGGGTGTCCTCTCGGCTTAAATTTTTGCGGATATGTAGTGCAATTTTCGTTAATTTTATGTTTTTAATGTAAATAGGCGCCCACTATGCAATTTTTTCAAGTCCCGAAAGTGGCTTAAATAGGGCGTTTTGAAATTTTTTAATGCAAAAAAACACCAACCTCGGCTGCTGCTTCCATCTTAAATCTGTTAAGAGCTTCCTTAGCCTCTGGTACTACGTTCTTACCGCTTGCCATTTGAATACACCTCTTTTGCTTTTTATTGCAGAAGTGAATACTGTCTAAAAATCAATAATTGAAATTTATTAAACAGTTCTCGCTCCTGCAAGTATAGTTTGTGACGTGTATTCTTTTTTACTATTGAAAAATTTTAACAATAAAACCGAATGAAAAAAATACAGCAAAAGGCGTTGGAGTGATTTTCTCCAACGCTGTTTCTGTTATCGTAACTCTGCTTTGAAATCCATTTCAAATACAAGTGTTAATGTATTGAGCATTTCGTTTTCAAACATTTTGTTTCTTGAGCAATTCAGGTTGTTATCTTCATTGTACCTGTGAATTTCATCAAAATATTTTTTCCTTTCCAAGCAAAATTCTTCGTCCGGATAGCAGCTGAGTTTTAAGGGTGATAAACCTCTCTGCATTTTTTTGAACATTTCCTCATCGTTTTCTTTAATATCGAATGCGTAATCGAAAAATGTGATTTTCGGATTTATCTGTTTCCATCTTGAAGAAACTCCCGGCATTTCATACTTTCTTACAAAGCTTTCCGTTTCGTCAACGATTATCATAAGCTTGTTTCTGATATTCACTTTTCCAAGGTACAGGATTGAGACTTCTTTTCTAATCTCTTTAAATCTCGCAGTCATATATTCTGAAATGTCAATGTCCGATACACCTCTTGGCAGCTTATTGTAGCCATCCGTTTCGTCATAAATCGAAATAATGTCCCAAAGCATACCGTAAATTTTTGCTATTTCTGTTCTGTTTTCCATAGCTACCTCCATACTTTCTTTTGTTAAGTTTGTTTTTATCCTTACAATTCATATTATATCAACAAAAAGTATAGTATTTTAAACTTTTGCGTGTTATAATAAAAAATAAAGAGGTGATAAATTGGGAACAACCGGTAAAAAAATAATGAACCCGAGAATGAGAGTTCTTGAAATTTTAGAATACTTAAAGAAAAATACAGACGAACAGCATAAAATCAAGCCTGCAAATATTAAAGAAAACAATATTGATTTCTATAATGAATTTGTAAAATCGAAGGTTACATTCGGCAAATGCATTTATGACCTTGCCGATTTTTACAGCAAAGACGAGCTTGGTTACAGAACTTATTTCAGCCAATGGAAAATAATATATGACAGCTTTGTAAAGCGTGAAATCATAAACACACCTGACTATGAATTCAGTGATGACGAAGAAGATTTTGATGATGTTGACATTGACAATCACATTAAAAATCTTTATTACAGACATCCTTTCACTTATGAAGAGCTCGACCAAATAATTATGGGCATAAATTTGCTTGGTCTCGATTTTGAAACGTCAAAAGATATGGTTGACAGGCTGACAAAAAATCTTTCAAGCAAATATTACAAGCCTCTGCCTGCTGCCGTTTTCAGCTCACATCAATCAAGCAACACTGACAGGCGTACTCTTTCAAACAATTTAAAAATAATCAGTGATGCCATAGGTAACGAAAAAAGCACGCCAAGGAAAATTTCTTTTGTTTTCTGCGGTTACAACCTAAACAAAGAGCTTGTTGAAACAAAAAGTAAAAGGCATACTGTCAGTCCTTTTGATATTATTTGTTATTCGGGAAGATATTATCTCTTTGCAAATGCAGATGGTTATGATAATATAAGTATATGGCGTATTGATTTGATGAAAGATATTTTCATCTGCAACGAGAAAGCAAAATTGAGAGCACAGATATCAGACAGTAATTTTTCCGAAAACGGGAAAGAATGCTACGAACATCTCAATATGTTTTTTGACGAGCCTGCTGAAATAACTTTCAAGGTAACGCCTGCAAAGTACAAGTCGGATGTAACAAAGCCTGATTATACATTTTTGTATGATTATTTCGGTGACAGCTACAAAGTGATTTCAACCGACGATAAGTGCTCTACGGTTATTGTCAGAACAAGCAAAAACGCAATGGTTAATTTTGCACTTCAATACAGCGACCGAATTGAAATAACAAAGCCTGCTGAAGTCAGAAATATGGTTATAGGCAAAATAAATGCTTTGGCAGAAAAATACAGGGAGGAATAATATGGAGCTGATTTTATCAATAACAGCAATAATTATCTCTGTTGTTTCCATAATTGTATCTGTGGTGATATACGTTATAGGCGTCAAAAGAGATAAAAAGCAAGCAACCCTTGATGCGGTGAATATACTTCAGGAGCAAGTATTTGACAAATTAAATTTGTACACAAATGCGGAAATTGAAGATATATGAAGCAAGTGGAAAGCCGAAGTCAGGAGGAGAAAAACAACTATTGAAAAAATGACTGATGAGGAGTTAGCCGAAAGGAAGAAAAGAATTGAAGATTACAGAATTCTTTCCGGCTATTTAGCAAGAATTGAGCATTTTGCATTAGGTGTCAACACGGGAATTTATGACACAAAAACTGCGGAACGTGCGGCAACATATTATCTCGTAATGCTGTACCGTCAAAAGCTGAAACCGATGATGGACGTAAAGCAAGGCAGCAGCACCACGGAATATTATGCAGAATTCAGAAAATTAGTTGAAAGAATCGAAAAGATTGAGAGGAAATGATTATGGGACTGGGAAGATATTAATGATACTAAAAGCAACAATTTGAAAAGATATGGCATTTTATCAATAAACGCAACAATCGGTTTGCCCGAAATCTTAGAGTTCAGTCCTGACACAATGAACTCTTTTGTTAAAAGATATAGAGAAATAACAGAAAGTGACGAGTATTCCGGATTTGAATCTGTCAATGAGGCATATGATAAACTTTCTAGTTTTGCGGTATTAACCCATACAATTGGTAATTTTTGTTTAGTTCCAAAAGGTTTTAACACTCACAGAAATGCTATGCAAAATGACTTTTGGGATTTATCTCTTTTAGAATTAAAAACAAAAGGTTTCAAAAAATTCAAACCAGAACATTTCAAGCAATACATCGACACTTTCTTCCTTTGGGATTATGTTGACACAAACTATGAACCATTATCTTTGTTTTTGAGCAACGATGATTTTAAAGGCAAAAACGGAAAAGGAAAAGATGACAGAAGCAAATATAACAACTTTCTTGAAAATGTCGAATATGCCATTACAAACCGTGGTAAATTTATGGTTTACATGTTAAATCACGAAGATAAATTAAAAGAGTTCAAAGGAAAATTAAATTCTGATTACGACTTTTTTGCAATGTACAATAAATTTTTAGAGAGTGGAGAATTGACATTTGACTTACGTATGCAGTGACATTCACGGTTACTACGGCGAATATATGGATGCCCTAGGACTGTTAGGCAAAGATGATACCTTATACATAATCGGTGATGTTCTTGACAGAGGTCCTGACGGCATAGAAATTCTGCTTGATATTATGAACAGGAAAAACGTTGTTTTGCTCAAAGGCAATCACGAGTACATGCTGACAGATACGCTGAGTGAATTGGCAGGTACATCTTCAAACGAGGCTGAAAGTATCATTGAATCATCGCTGAGCTTTGAGCCTTATGGTCAGGGAGAAACTCTGCGTGCCTTTGCAGAATTGGACGCTGATATGCAATATAACATTATCGACTTCATAAACAGGCTGCCATACTATGCCGAACTTTAGGTAGGCGGACAGCAGTATGTTCTTGTTCATGCAGGACTGCCCGATTTTGACGATACGCCTCTTGACTTTTATAACGAGGAAGATTTGCTTTTCGGCTCTCACGATTACGAAATAGAGCATTATGAAGATACAATCGTTTTAATAGGTCATCAGCCCACAAGATATATTTTCGCAGCCGAACCGGACAAAATATATTATTGCAATGATACAATTAATCTTGACTGCGGTCTCGGTCGCGGCGGTCAGCTCGGTGTCCTTTGTCTTGATACAGGAGAAGAAATCTATTTCTAAAGCAAAAAGCAGAACTGTCATTTTATTGACTGTTCTGCTTTTATTAATTCTGTTTATTAAAAGCTATTATTTATGATGCTTTTTGTAATAGGCTTCGGCTTCGTAATAGTCCATAAAGTAATCATAATTAGCGTCATAAAAATCTTCTTCGTTTTTATATTTATCTACGTTATAGCGGTCTTTTTTTGTGGTTTCTTCCGTGGTACTTTCTTTTGAGTCATCTTCCTTTTTGGAATTGGTGCTTCCACCGAATATTACCATTGGTCTTTCTTCAGTTGTTGTTGTATTTTCTACTACTTTTCCTCGTGTTGTTTCAGGCTTGCTCAAATCCCAAACGTTGCTGACATAACCTGGAACTGTTGTTTCTTTTACAAAGCTCCAATACATAACGGCTACTTTGAATATAACTTTCCCGTCTTTTTCCCAAATATAATATTTTACTTTGTACTCGTCTATAAGACTGTCAAAGTTACTGCAAAGCTCCTCACCGGTATGAGGGCCGAGGTCTGTGTAATCAATATAGCTTTCGGGCATTCCCTCATAAGGATATTTAATGTCAAGAGGTTTTTCGGTCTGCGGCTCTACGGTTGTCATTTGGGTAGTTGTTTTTTCAGTAGTTGTTTCCTCTTTTGTGCCGGTTCCTGTGCCGATAAGTACGAGGTAAACGGCCGATACAAGTACAACTGCATAAATCACAAGACCGATAACTGTTTTTTTTATTTTCAAATCTCCTTAAAATTTCTCTTTATCAATGCAGAAATACCAAGCTGACCTATATGCTATCTTTTGTGTATATTATATAATGAAAATAATGTTTCGCCACAAAAATATTTTTATGGTACGATTTTATGGTCTTTGAATGCTTTTTGTAAAATCTTAACTTCCCTCTTAAATTATATCATTATTTATTTTTGTTGTAAACGAAAAACCTCTCCGTTATTTTTGGAGAGGTTTAACATTCTATTTTAAATTGATGAATACAAGTCCCACAAGGCAGATTACTATACCTACAATTTTGTTCCAGGTGATAGGCTCCCGATAAAGAAGAAAGCCTACAAAAATAAGTATGACTGCCAAAATTGCACTTTGAACTATATACCCTTCGCTTACCTGCCAGCCTGCTTTGTAGGCATAAATCCAGCCCACCTCAAGTCCCACAACAACCAAGCCCAGAACATATGGTGCCCAATTCAGTTTCGTAAATTCCTTAAGTATATTTACTGTGGGATGAGTGATAAAATGCATCACCGCAGAAAAGACTGCACCTACAAAATAGGTGACTGTAAGTGTAGCAAAAGGGCTTACGTTATCAGGTACGCTCTTTGCACAGATTTGATAGACCGTGTTTGAGAATAATACCAAAACAATCGGCCAAATGTAGTTGAACATACACGTTCCTCCTAAATGTTTTTCGGCCTGATTATATCGGTAGGTGCCCACCCGTTTTTGATTTGTCGGTCTAAATTGTTGTTTAGTATATCAAGTTTTACAGATACTAATTGAATTTTTGTAGGGGATGGCGTCCTCGACATCCCGTAAATAAACAGCATTGTTGGGTAACTCGCGGGTCGTCGAGGACGCCGACCCCTACGAAATGTTAGATACACACTTCCATTAA
>JAQXUH010000084.1 GCA_029219885.1 Eubacteriales bacterium
TGTTGAATTTGAAATCGGCGGTGAAATCTGCCGTTTAGGCGGTATGGCTAAAGGCTCCGGAATGATTCATCCCAATATGGCAACAACCCTTAATTTCATCACAACAGATTGTGCTATCAGCTCGGATATGCTCCAAAAGGCATTAAGTGAGATTGTTAAGGTTACATACAACTGTCTTTCAATCGACGGCGACACATCTACAAACGATATGGTAACTCTTATGGCAAACGGACTTGCTGGTAATGACGAAATAACGGCAGAGGGCAAGGAGTTTGACACATTCAAAGAGGCTCTTTACGAGGTTATGGCAAATCTTACAAGAATGCTTGCAAAGGACGGCGAGGGTGCAAGCAAGCTTCTTGAGTGCAAATGCTCAGGTGCTCCTGATAAGGACACGGCTATTATAGTTGCAAAGAGCGTTATCTGCTCTTCCCTGTTCAAGGCTGCAATGTTCGGCGAGGACGCTAACTGGGGACGTGTGCTTTGTGCAATCGGTTACGCTGACGCAGAATTTGACATTAACAAGGTCGATGTTGATTTGAGAAGTGAGTACGGAACAGTTGAGGTTTGCAGAAATGGTGCAGGCGTTGAATTTTCCGAAGAAAAAGCGGCAAAGGTACTTTCAAGCGACGAGATTTATATTGATATTAACCTTAACAGCGGTGAATGTGATGCGATTGCTTGGGGTTGTGATTTGACCTACGATTATGTAAAGATTAATGGTGACTACCGCACCTAATTGATAAAGATAAAATCAATTTGTTTTCACATCAATTTAATGCAACAAGTCCGATAGGAGAAATAAAATGGATATTGATATTATTGATGACAATCAGTTAAAGGCAAGAATTATTGCAGAGGCGTTACCTCATATTCAGCGATACAGAAAGAAAACTATCGTTGTTAAATACGGCGGTAACGCAATGATTAACGACGAACTGAAGCAGGCAGTTATGCACGATTTAATTCTGCTTACAACAGTCGGAATCAAGGTTGTTTTAGTTCACGGCGGAGGACCTGCAATTAACAAAACTCTTGACCGAATGGGTATTGAGAGCAAGTTTGTTGACGGGCTGAGAGTTACGGACAAGGAAACTGTCAATGTGGTACAGATGGTACTTGCAGGAAAGGTTAATAAAGACCTTGTATGCCAGATTGGTAACCTCGGCGGTCACGCTATCGGACTTTCGGGTATGGACGGCAATATGATTAAGTGCAGAGCTCTTGATGATGAGCACGGATATGTTGGCGAAATTATTGACACCAATATGGACGCCATAACCGAAATTCTTGAATACGGATGGATACCTGTTATATCCACTATCGGCTACGACGAAAAGGGCAACTGCTACAACATTAACGCTGATACTGTTGCCGCTCAGATTGCAGGCGACCTTAAGGCAGAGGCACTTATTTCTATGACCGATATTATCGGTTTGCTCAGGGATATAGAGGACCCGTCATCAAAAATTCAAAAGGTATTTATTTCGGAAATTCCTGCACTTGTCAATGACGGAATTATCAAAGGCGGTATGATACCGAAAATCGACTCAATGACACAGGCGATAAGAAACGGCTGTAAAAAAGCGTTTATTATCGACGGCCGTGTTCCCCACTCAATTCTTATGGAGCTTCTTACTGATGAGGGTATGGGAACAATGTTTATGAGCAGATAGAAAGGAAACAAAATGGACATTAAGGAACTTGACAGTCAGTACGTGGCTCACACCTACGGCAGATTTGACGTTTTGCTGACAGAGGGTAAAGGCTCAACGCTATATGACGAAAAGGGCAAGAAGTATATTGACTTCGGCTCAGGAATAGGCGTTACGGCTTTCGGTATCGGCGATGATGAGTGGAAAAAGGCGGTTACCGAGCAGCTTGACAAATTACAGCACGTCAGCAATCTTTATTATACCGAGCCTTGCGTTAGGCTTGCAAAAATGCTCTGCGACAAAACAGGAATGAAAAAAGTATTTTTCTCTAACAGCGGAGCAGAATCAAACGAGGGTGCAATTAAATTTGCAAGGAAATATTCTTCCGACAAATACGGCAGCGGCAGAAGTACAATCATCACCTTGATTGACTCTTTCCACGGCAGAACAGTTACTACTCTTTCCGCCACGGGACAGGATGTATTTCATAAAGATTTCGGTCCGTTTACAGAGGGCTTTAAATACTGCCCTGCAAACGATATTGACACGCTTAATAAAATGGCAACTGACGATGTATGTGCAATTATGTTTGAGTGCATACAGGGTGAGGGCGGAGTAAATAATCTTGATTATGATTTCGTCAAAGCCATTGAAAAGCTTGCAAAAGAAAAAGATATTCTTATGATAGTCGACGAGGTGCAGACAGGAAACGGCAGAACAGGTAGATATTTCGCTTATGAAAACTTTGACATTAAGCCTGACATAGTTTCTACTGCAAAAGGTCTTGCAGGCGGTCTTCCAATGGGTGCGGTGCTTTTCGGCGAAAAGGTTGAAAACACAGTAACTGCCGGCTCTCACGGCTCAACCTTCGGCGGTAATCCTATTTGTGCGGCAGGTGCCTGCTCGGTAGTTTCGAGAATCGACGACGATTTTCTCCTTTCGGTAAGAGAGAAAAGTAAGTACATAAAAAATTTCCTTTCAAACGTAAAGGGAGTTAAATCAATATCAGGTATGGGCTTTATGCTTGGTATTGAAACGGATAAAGATGCAAAATCTGTGGCAAACGAATGTCTTGAAAAAGGACTTTTAGTTTTAACCGCAAAAACAAAAATCAGACTTCTTCCTGCTCTGAACATCAGCAAAGCAGAGCTTGACGAGGGACTTAATATTCTGAAAGAGGTAATTGAAAAATGAAGCATTTATTAAAGTTACAGGATTTATCACAGTACGACATTCTTGACATTCTCAATCTTGCCGACCAGCTTAAGTACGAAACAAAACACGGCATTGAGCATCATCACCTTAAGGGCAAAACTCTCGGTATGATTTTCCAGAAAAGCTCAACAAGAACAAGAGTAAGCTTTGAAACAGGTATGTATCAGCTCGGCGGTCAGGCACTTTTCCTTTCAAACAGAGATTTGCAGATTGGCAGAGGCGAGCCTGTTGAGGACACCGCAAGAGTTCTTTCCCGCTACCTTGACGGAATTATGATTAGAACCTTTGAGCAAAAAGAGGTTGAAGATTTGGCAAAATACGGCTCAATTCCTATTATCAACGGACTTACCGACTACTGCCATCCTTGCCAGGTGCTTGCTGACCTTATGACAATCCGTGAATACAAAAAGAGCTTTGACGGACTTAAGTTCTGCTTTATCGGTGACGGCAATAATATGGCAAACAGCCTTATCGTAGGTGCAATCACTATGGGTATGAGCTGTGCTATTGCCTGTCCTAACGGTTACAAGCCTGACGCTGAAATTATGAAGTGGGCTGAGGAAAACGGCGACTTTATGTGCAGCGACGATATTCTTGAATGTGCAAAGGGTGCAGACGTTCTTTACACAGACGTTTGGGCTTCTATGGGACAGGAAGAAGAAAAGGCTGAAAGAGAAAAAGTATTCAAAGGTTTCCAGATTAACGATGAGGTTATGGCTGTTGCTAACAAGGACGCAATGGTGCTTCATTGTCTGCCTGCTCACAGAGAAGAAGAAATCACAGCAAAGGTATTTGAGGAGCACGCTGATGAAATCTTTGACGAGGCAGAAAACAGATTACACGCTCAAAAGGCAGTTTTAGTAAAATTATTAGGATAATATTATGGAAGATAATAAGATTTACATATGTCTTGCAAACGGAGATATTTTTGAGGGCAGAAGCTTTGGTGCAAAGGGTGATGTTTTAGGCGAGCTTGTATTCACCACAGGTATGGGCGGATATATTGAGACGCTGACTGACCCAAGCTACTACGGTCAAATTGTAATGCAGACATTCCCTCTTATCGGTAACTACGGTTTCATAAATGAGGATATGGAAAGTGAGAAATCTGCTGTCAGTGCATATATTGTCCGTGAATACTGTGAAAGTCCGTCTAACTTCAGGTGTGACGAAACTCTTGACGATTACCTGAAGAAGAACGGCATTGTAGGCGTATATGATGTTGACACGAGAGAAATCACAAAGATTATCCGTGAATCAGGCGTTATGAACGCACTTATTACATCCAACCCTCAAAATGCAGACTATGACAAAATCAAGGAATATAAAGTTACAGACGCAGTAAAATCAGTTTCCTGCGTTAAGCCGTCAATGAGTGCGTCAAATGAGCACAAATATAATGTTGTACTCATTGACTACGGCACCAAGAAAAACATTGTCAGAGAGCTTAACAAGCGTGGCTGTAATGTGGCGGTAGTGCCATATGACACAAAGGCAGAGGATATTTTATCCTTAGACCCTGACGGCATTATGCTTTCAAACGGTCCCGGTGACCCTGAGGAAAATGTTGAGGCTATTGAGGAACTAAAAAAGCTTGTGGGCAAAAAGCCTATTTTTGCTATCTGCCTCGGTCATCAGCTTTTGGCTCTCAGTCTCGGCGGAAAAACCACAAAGCTGAAATACGGTCACAGAGGTGTTAATCAGCCTGTTAAAAATCTTGAAACAGGACGCACTTTTATTTCCTCTCAAAATCACGGCTACGCTGTTGTTAACGAATCAGTTGAGGAAATCGGCGGTAAAATCAGCTACATTAACGCCAATGACGGCACCTGTGAGGGTGTTGACTATGAGGACAAGATGGCATTTTCGGTGCAGTTTCACCCTGAAGCTTGTTCAGGTCCTCACGATACAAGATTTATTTTTGACAAATTCATTGATATGATGGGAGGTAAAATGTAATGCCTCTTAACAAAGACATAAAAAAAGTACTCGTAATAGGCTCAGGTCCTATCGTTATCGGTCAGGCTGCTGAATTCGACTACGCAGGAGCACAGGCGTGCAGAGTTTTAAAGGATGAGGGTATTGAAGTTGTCCTTGTAAACTCAAACCCTGCAACGATTATGACGGACAAGGCTCTTGCCGACCACATTTATCTTGAGCCTCTTACTGAAGAAACAGTTAAAAGAATTATAGAAAAAGAAAGACCTGACTCCATTCTTTGCGGTCTCGGAGGACAGACAGGTCTTACAATCGGTATGCAGCTTGCAAAGGACGGCTACCTTGACGAAATGGGAGTTAAGCTTCTCGGCACTAACGCTGAGGCTATTGACAAGGCAGAGGACAGGCAGATGTTCCGTGACACTATGGTAAAAATCGGTCAGCCTGTTGTTCCGAGCGATATTGCATATACTGTTGACCACGCAAAAGAAATTGCGAGTGAAATCGGCTATCCTGTAATTATCCGCCCTGCGTTCACTTTAGGTGGTGCCGGCGGCGGTGTGGCAAATAACGAAAAAGAGCTTGAGATTATTGCTAAAAACGGTCTTATGCTCTCCCCTATTACTCAGGTGCTTGTTGAAAGATACATTGCAGGCTGGAAAGAAATTGAATTTGAGGTTATGCGTGACAGCGTAGGAAACGTTATAGCTGTCTGCTCAATGGAAAATTTTGACCCTGTTGGCGTTCATACAGGCGACAGTATTGTTATTGCTCCTGCCGTAACTCTTGCGGACAAGGAATATCAGATGCTCCGTTCTGCCTCTCTTGACATTATCACAGAGCTTGGCATTGAGGGTGGCTGCAACTGTCAGTTCGCACTTAATCCCGAGAGCTTTGAATATTCGGTTATCGAGGTTAACCCGAGAGTTTCAAGGTCATCTGCTCTTGCATCTAAAGCAACAGGATACCCGATTGCTAAGGTTACGACCAAAATTGCTTTGGGCTACACTCTCGACGAAATCAAGAATGATATTACAGGCAAGACCTGTGCCTGCTTTGAGCCGACTTTGGACTATGTTGTAGTTAAGCTTCCGAAGTGGCCCTTTGACAAATTCGTCAACGCATCAAGAAAGCTCGGCACTCAGATGAAAGCTACCGGCGAGGTAATGAGTATTGCTCCAAGCTTTGAAATGGCAGTAATGAAAGCTGTTCGTGGTGCGGAAATCGGTCTTGACACTTTAAACAACAAAGCACTTGATGGCGTAGACATCAGGGAAAAGCTTAAGGACTGCGACGACATAAGGCTGTTTACGGTTTTCAAGGCACTTAAAGACGGCATAAGCATTGATGAAATTCACAAAATCACAATGATTGACGAGTGGTTCTTGGCAAAGCTTAAGAATCTTGCCGATTACGAAAAAGAAATTGAGGGCAGTCCACTTTCAAAGGAGCAGTATATCAAGGGCAAAAAGCTCGGATATACAGATAAGGCGTTAGAGAAAATCAGCGGCGGAAGTCTTGCTTACCACAGGGACTGCGTTTATAAAATGGTTGATACCTGCGGTGCGGAATTTGCAGCGGAAACGCCTTATTTCTACTCCACATATGATGAGCACTGCGAATCGAGAGCACTTGAGCAAAGCGGTAAAGAAAAGATTATCGTTTTAGGCTCAGGTCCTATCAGAATCGGTCAAGGCATTGAATTTGACTACTCCTCTGTTCACTGCGTATGGACACTCAAAGAATTGGGATATGAGGTTATTCTCATTAACAACAACCCTGAAACTGTATCAACTGACTTTGACACAGGCGACAGGCTTTACTTTGAGCCGCTGACAGATGAGGATGTTATGAACATCATCAAGGCAGAAAATCCTGTAGGCGTAGTTGTGGCTTTCGGCGGTCAAACTGCCATTAAGCTTACAAAATTCCTTGACGAAAACGGAATAAAAATTCTCGGTACAAGTGCTGAGTCTATAGACGTTGCCGAGGACAGAGAAAGATTTGACAAGCTTCTTGAGGAATTTCATATTTTCAGGCCTAAGGGCGAAAGCGTAATGACTCTTGACGGAGCTTTATCAGCAGCTGAAAGGCTCGGATATCCTGTTCTTCTCCGTCCGTCATACGTTATCGGCGGACAGAATATGACTATTGCATATACAGATGATGATGTTTGTCAGTATATGGATATTATTCTCGCTCAGGGAATTGAAAACCCTGTACTTGTAGATAAATATATGATGGGAACAGAGCTTGAGGTTGACTGCATTTCCGACGGTGAGGATGTTCTCATTCCTGGAATTATGGAGCATATCGAGAGAGCAGGCGTTCATTCAGGCGACTCAATTGCCGTTTATCCGCCGTATAATCTTAACGATATGATGCTTGAGAAAATCTGCGATATTTCAGTTAAGCTTGCGTTGTCCCTTAAAACTCAAGGATTAGTTAATATCCAATATCTTATTTACCAGAACGAGCTTTATGTTATCGAGGTGAACCCGAGAGCGTCAAGAACTATTCCTTACATCAGCAAGGTAACAGGCGTTCCGATGGTTGAGCTTGCCTCAAAGATTATGGTAGGCGAAAAGCTTAAGGACTTAGGCTACGGCACAGGACTTTACAGAACGCCGCCGTACTATGCGGTTAAGGTGCCTGTATTCAGCTTTGAAAAGCTCAATGACGTAAACTCTAAATTAGGCCCTGAAATGAAGTCAACAGGCGAAGTTTTAGGCGTAGGCAAAAACCTTAAGGAAGCGTTATTCAAGGGCCTTGTTTCCGCAGGCTTTAAGACTGATTTTCACAGCAAAGATGAGCACGGCGTACTTATAACTGTTACAAAGCAGGACAGATATGAGATTGTAAATCTTGCTAAAAAGCTCGACGATATGGGTGCTCACATTTGGGCAACGCCTGAAACGGCAAAGGCTATTGAAAGTCTCGGTATCAGCGTTTCGGTAGTGAACAAGCTGAGAGAAGACAACTCAATTATGGACTTGGTTGAATCAGGCCAGCTTGATTATATCGTTTACACAGGCAAAAGCGACAAGAAATCTATTGCCGACTATATCAAGCTTCACAACAGAGCAAATCAGCTTGGTATTGCTACTATCACTTCTCTTGATACGGCTAACGCACTTGCGGATATCATCGCATCACGCTACAAGCAAACCAATACGGAGCTTGTTGACATCAACTGTATGAGAGAAGAAAAAGGCATTTTGAAGTTCTCCAAAATGGAGGGCACAGGCGATGACTACATTTTCTTCAACAATCAATGCGGTATTATCACCTGCCCTGAAAGCTTTGCCATTGAATTTTCCGACAGGCATCACGGCATCGGCGGTGACGGAATTGTTCTTATTGAGTACAGCGATATCGCAGATGCTAAGATGAGAATTTTCAACATTGACGGCTCTGAGGGCAAAATGGCAGGTAACTCAATAAGATGTGTGGGCAAATATCTTTAC
>JAQXUH010000085.1 GCA_029219885.1 Eubacteriales bacterium
TCCTCGACGACCCGCGAGTTACCCAACAATGCTGTTTATTTACGGGATGTCGAGGACGCCATCCCCTACAAAAATTCAATTAGTATCTGTAAAACTTGATACACTAAACTATAATTTAATTTCTGCAAAAATCATTACATAGAAAGAAAATTATGAAAAAGATTGAACTTCAAAATGCGAATAAATGTGAATACAAGCCTTATTACAGCAATAAAGAACAATCATTTTTTACATTGCCGAGCAGTCCTTGCGACTATTCTGTTGTTTTGGGAAACTCACAATTATGTTTGGATATCTCTGCAACAGATAATATAATTTGTAGTTTAAATGGTTATTCAAGAAGAAAAAGTTGGGTTGAAAAGAAACTTGATTTACCAAGCAGTAAACCCGGCAGACTTATATTTAATTCTACTGATGAAGTTGCTTTAGGCGTTGGAATTGAATACATTATGGGTACAAATATTTATTTTGATTCAAACTCAAATATCATATGTATTTGCGAAGATATACAGCAGGATTTCAGCAACTTCGACACGATAGAATTTAACGACAACACGTATTTAACACTGTCAAATAATCAAATTGTTTCTGTTTGGATAAAGCCTGAATTTATGTGATAATACTGTTTGCAAATTGAATCGACAAATACAGAAAGGAGCAGGTGAGATGTCAAAAAATATAGTCGTCATCGGCGGCGGTGCGGCAGGACTTTTATGTGCCGCCAAAAGTGCCGAAAAGGGCAACAGCGTTACTCTTATTGAAAAAATGAGCCGTCCCGGCAGAAAGCTTTTAATTACGGGCAAGGGAAGATGCAACGTGACAAATGCCTGCTTTGACCTTGATGAACTGATTTCTAATGTGCCCACCAATCCTCGCTTTATGTATTCGGCATTTTCCAATTTTATGCCTTACGACACTATGGCTCTTTTTGAGGAGTTAGGCGTATCTCTTAAGGTTGAGAGAGGTAACAGAGTGTTCCCTCAAAGTGACAAGTCTGTTGACATTGTTGACGCACTTGTTGATTACGCAAAAAACAGCGGTGTGAATTTTGTACAGGGTACCGTTAAAGCTTTTGACTGCTCGGATAATAAAATCACCGCAGTTATTCTTGAAGATAAAAGACGAATTGAGGGCGACGCTTTTGCTCTTTGCACAGGCGGTAAAAGCTATCCGCTGACAGGCTCAACAGGTGACGGATATATCCTTGCAAAATCAGTAGGCCATACTGTTACACCGCTGAAACCGAGCCTTGTACCTCTTGTGTGCAGTAATAATTTTATTCCTAAACTTCAGGGACTGTCCCTTAAAAATATTTCTGTCACTCTCTATGAAGACGGCAAAAAAATATATTCCGATTTCGGTGAAATGATATTTACTCATTTCGGCGTTTCAGGACCTGTTATCCTGTCTGCCTCAAGTCATATAAAAAATATGGGCAAAAGCAAATATTATATTGAAATTGATTTAAAGCCTGCTTTAGACGAAAATACTCTCGATAAAAGAATACAGAGAGATTTTGCAGAGTTTTCTAATAAAAATTTTGTGAATTCTTTGGCAAAACTGTTGCCTAATAAGCTTATTCCTGTTATAGTTTTACTCAGCGGAATTTCTCCGTCACAAAAGGTAAATCAAATTACCAAGGACGAAAGGCACAGGCTTGTCAGCCTTATTAAAAATTTTAAGGTTGATGTTACAGATTTCAGACCTATTGACGAGGCAATTATCACCTCAGGCGGAATTAACGTTAAGGAAATCAATCCTAAAACTATGAAATCAAAAATTATTGATAATCTCTTTTTCGCAGGAGAAATTATTGATGTGGATGCATATACCGGCGGTTTTAACTTGCAGATTGCATTTTCAACTGCTGTGCTTTGTGCTGAAAATATGTAAAATGAGAGGAAAAACAAATGATAAATGTTGCAATTGACGGACCTGCTGGTGCAGGAAAATCATCTATCGCCAAAGCTGCTGCAAAGGAGTTAGGCTTTATTTATGTAGATACAGGTGCACTTTACAGAACTATTGCTCTTAACGCTGTCAGAAATAATGTTATCGACAGCACAGAGGGTATAGTTAAAATGCTTGAAAATACAGATGTTAAGCTTGGTTTCAAGGACGGTACCCAGTGTGTTTATCTCAACGGCGAGGATGTTTCCGACTTGATTAGAACGCCTGAAATTTCTATGGGTGCATCTAAGGTTTCTGCAATTCCCGAGGTAAGAGCTTTTCTCCTCGATTTGCAGAGAAATATTGCAAAAGAAAATAATGTTATTATGGACGGCAGAGATATCGGAACAGTAGTTCTTCCTGATGCTCAGTGCAAGATTTTTCTTTTCGCATCTGCCGAGTGCCGTGCAAAGAGAAGATATAAGGAGCTTATTGAAAAAGGTGAAAATGTTACCTACGAGAATGTTCTTGATGATGTAAACAAAAGAGATTATCAGGACTCTCACAGGGAAATTGCGCCGCTTAAGCCTACTGATGAATCTGTTATGGCAGATACTACAAGCCTTAATCTTCAGGAGTCAGTTGACTACGTTATCAATATTATCAGGGAGAAAATGTGATGAAAGAATTTGATTATTCGCATGTAAAGCACTATAAGCTTTACAATTTTATAAAGGTTGTTTTCAGACCGCTGTTCAAAATGCTTTACAAGATTGAGTTTAAGGGACTTGAGAATATTCCCGACGAAAGCTCAAAGTACATAGTAGCAATAAATCATACCTGTGCATTTGACCCTGTATTTGTGGCTTGCCCTAAACAAATGCCGCCTCTTCACTTTATGGCAAAGGTAGAGCTTTTCAGCAATCCGCTTATTGCTTGGTTTATGACTCATATGTACGCTTTTCCTGTTAAGCGAGGAAAAGGCGACACGTCGGCAATTGACTACGGCGTAAAGATTCTTGAGGAAGGTCACGTAATGGCAATTTGTCCTGAGGGCAAGAGAATTAAGGATAAGGACGGCGTTCCTCAAAAGGCTAAAGCAGGTGTTGCAGTAATTGCAAAGGCAACCGGTGCTGATGTTCTTCCTGTTGCTATCTGCTGTGACGGCAAAATCAAAGCAGGCAAAAAGGTTGTTGTATCCTATGGTAAGGTTATTAAAAATTCCGAAATGGGACTTGAGGGCGACAATGTAAGTCCTCACGCAATAAAGGATGCTGCCAATATGGTTATGGACAAAATTACAGAGCTTTGGGAGGCTGAAAAGCAGTAATGATTAAGCTTGCAAAGACAGCGGGATTTTGCTTCGGCGTTGACAGAGCAGTTAATCTTGTATATGAGCTTATTGAAAAAGGGGAGAAGGTTTGCACCTTAGGACCTATAATTCATAACAATCAGCTTGTGTCCGATTTAGAGAGCAAAGGCGTTAAGATTATAGATGATATCAGCCAGTGTCCCGACGGCTATACAGTTGTTATAAGAACTCACGGAGTAGAAAAAAGCGTTATAGATGATGCAGACAGTAAAGGTATAAAGTATATAAATGCAACCTGTCCCTTTGTTCTCAAGATTCATAAGATTGTGTCCGAGCAGCCTGACGGCACTGTAACTCTAATTGCAGGTGACGAGAATCATCCTGAGGTTATGGGCATCCGTTCTTACTGCAAAGGCAAGAGTTTTGTCTTTAAAAATGAAGAAGAATTGCAGAAAATTCTCGAAGAAAACAAATTATGTGATGAAAAATCACCAATTTGTGTTTCTCAAACCACATTTTCTTTAAAAGAATGGAAAAAATGTGAGAAAATTCTAAAAAAACTATATACAAATTTCAGAATTTATAGTACAATATGTAATGCTACAGCCGACAGGCAGGAAGAAGCGGCTTCTATTTCAAAGGAGGCAGACGCTGTGATTGTCATAGGCGGTAAGCATTCTTCCAATACCTGTAAGCTTAGAGACGTATGCAAGGCTAATGCTGATACCTATTTGATAGAAACGGCAGAGGAGCTTAAGAATATTGACCTGAGTAAATACAGAAATATTGGAGTAACTGCCGGGGCTTCGACACCCTCGGTAATAATCAAGGAGGTACTAAAAACCATGTCCGAAGAAATTAAAGAAAAGGAAGTTGAAACAACTTCAGCCGTTACTGAAGAAGTTGTGGAGACAGCAGATACCGCTGATAAAGCCGCTAAGGCTGCTGTCAAAGCATCTGCTGATGGTGAGGCAACCTTCGAAGAAATGCTTGAAGAGTCATTCAGAGAAGATGAAAACAGCAAGGTAGTAACAGGTACTGTTGTCAACATTACACCAACTGAGGTATTCGTTGACGTTGAAGGCAGAAAGCAGACAGGTGTTATCGCACTTGACGACCTTTCAGCAGAGCCTATCAGCAATCCTGAGGATGCAGTATCAATCGGCGATAAGCTTAACCTTGTTATTATGAAGACTGATGATAACGAAGGTGTGCTCAAGCTTTCTAAGAAGCTTGTTGACGCTTTCAAAGGCTGGGAGGATATTGTTGCTGCTAAGGAAAGCGACGAAACTCTCGAAGGTACAGTAACTGCTGTTGTTAAGGGCGGCGTTATTGCTGTTTCAAAGGGAAGCAGAGTATTCATTCCTGCTTCACAGACAGGCGTTCCTAAGAATCAGGAGCTTGATATCCTTAAGGGAACTACTGTTCGTTTCAAGATTATTGACGTAAACACCGCAAGAAGACGTGCTGTCGGCTCAATCAAGGTAGTTGCTGCCGCTGAGAAGAAAGAGCGTCAGGAGGCTCTCTGGGCTACTCTCAAAGAGGGTATGAAGCTTACAGGTACAGTTAAGTCTCTTACAAGCTACGGTGCATTCGTTGACATCGGCGGTATGGACGGTATGATTCATATCAGCGAGCTTTCTTGGAACCGCATTAAGCATCCATCAGAGGTTGTTAATGTTGGTGATGTTGTTGAAGTTACAATCAAGAAGCTTGACGAGGAAACCAAGAAGATTTCTCTCGGCTTTAAGAAGCTTGAGGATAATCCTTGGGAGATTATGAAGAGAGATTATCCTGTTGGTACAGACTGCAAAGCTAAGATTGTAGGTCTTGCATCATTCGGTGCATTTGCTAACATTATTCCTGGTATTGACGGTCTTATCCACATCAGCCAGATTTCATGGGATAGAATTAAGACTCCTGCTGATGTACTCAGCGTAGGCGACGAGGTTGACGTTAGAATTACTGAAGTTGACTTTGACAAGAAGAGAGTTTCTCTTTCAATGAAAGAGCTTCTTGAGAAGCCTGAGGAGACTATTTCAGAGCTTGCTGACGAGCCGGCTGAAGAAGCTGCTGAGGAAGCAACAGAGGAATAATTCCTTACATAACAAAAACAGAGACGGTTTCGTTTTGAAACCGTCTTTTTCTATGCTTATAAAAAATCAACGGCAGGATATAGTCCTGCCGTTTTTGTATATTACTGATTGTTTTCTAAAACATATGTACCGCTTGCCATAACTGCCACAGCGTATTTGCCGAAAGAGAAATACTGCTTAATATTGTCCGAAAAATTAAGATAGTCGGAAACAGTATAATTATTTCCGTCAATTTTTCTGACCTTGTTGCCGTCACAGCAGACATAAATATCTCCGCTGTCAAAGCTGACATGAGTTGGGTTTACAAAGGTCTGTGCGTCCTTTCCGCCGATTCTCAAATCAACGCTCATATTTTGACAGGAATATCTTATAACGCAGTTTTCCTCAGGGCAGACGCTCCAAAAGTATTTGCCCTCAAGTGCAAGACATTTAACTGTCTTTTCGTGATAGTCAAATCTGCCGCTCCATTCAAGCTCGCCGTCTCTGTCAAAAATTCCTGCCTCGCCGTTTGGATAAATGGCAAGAACTCTCCTGTCATACAAAACAGCAGCGTCGCACTGAACAAAGTTCGGTATAATCTGACTTATCCTGTTAAAGCCTGAACCGAATTTTTTAAGCAGATACGCACTTTTTGTCAAAACATCAATACTCTTATTCTCAAAATTGATAACGGAGTATTGTGCCTTGTACTGGCTTGGGTTGGCTAACGGCAGCTTTTCAACCATAACGGCAGAATTGTCTCCGTATTTGATTATGTCAACGATTTCCTTGGTGCTGATTAGTTGCAAGACTCAGTCCTCCGATTCGTGAAGTGAAGTGTTGGTGAGATAACCTAAAGTCAGCAGACTGTCTGTAAGGTGTACGTTTTCAACAAGTACATCAGGATGCTCCATAGCTATATCGTATGTAGAAAAATTCCAAAAGCTCTTTATTCCTACCTTTACAAGCAAATCGGTAAGTTCTCTCATATCGGTTGAGGGAATACAGGTTACGGCACAGACAGGGGAGTTGTCAATGCAGAAATTCTCAAGATAGTTAATATTCCTGACAGGAATACCCTTTATCATATTTCCGCACAAAGCCTCGTTCTTGTCAAAAATACCGATAAGCTTGAAACCGCTTTTCTTTGAAAAAATCTTGTTTGTTACAGCTTTGCCTAAATTACCTGCTCCGATAAGAATAGTTTTAATTTCTGTATTTACGCAGAGAATTTCACCGATTTTGCTGTGAAGCTCAGGAACATTATATCCGTAGCCTTGCTGACCGAAACCGCCGAAGCAGTTAAAGTCGTGCCTTATCTGCGATGCGGTCAGTCCCATTCTTGCGGCAAGCTCCTTTGAGCTGATACGGACAATGCCGTTCTCCTTAAGTGACTGAAGAAAACGATAGTATCTCGGAAGTCTTTTTATAACAGATAATGATATATCATCTTTTCCTGACATTTTTTTACCCTCTCAAAAAATCTTACTTCGTCATTTCGGTAATAGTTTCCATTACATAGTCGCCGAACTCGCTGCAAGTACAGCCGTTATCTCTGCCTGTAATAACGAGTTTCTTCTCGTCATACATACATTTGTCAAGAGCTGCCTCAAGAGCGTCAGCCTCTTTCTGATAACCGATGTGAGAAAGGAGCATAACAGATGCACGGAGCATTGAACAAGGGTCGGCATACTGACCTCTGCCCTCAGTAATCATTCTCGGTGCTGAACCGTGAATAGCCTCAAACATAGCATACTTCTTACCGATGTTTGCTGAGCCTGCTGTTCCTACACCGCCCTGAAATTCTGCTGCTTCATCAGTGATAATATCGCCGTAAAGGTTAGGAAGAACGAATACCTTGAAGTCCTTTCTTCTCATAGGGTCGATAAGCTTTGCTGTTGTGATGTCAACATACCAGTCGTCAGTAACGATTTCAGGATATTCCTCGCCGATTTTCTGTGCTGTCTTAAGGAATTTTCCGTCGGTAGTCTTAATGATGTTAGCCTTAGTGATGATAGAAACCTTGCCCTTGTGGTTCTTTCTTGCGTACTCGTAAGCAAGACGGGCAATTCTTTCACAGCCCTCCTGAGTAGCAACAGTAAAGTCAACTGCAAGGTCGTCTGTAATGTTTACGCCGTGAGAGCCTACTGCATATCCGCCCTCTGTATTCTCTCTGAAGAATGTCCAGTCTATGCCTTCTTCAGGAACCTTAACAGGTCGCATATTTGCAAAGAGGTCAAGCTCTTTTCTCATTGCGACGTTAGCTGACTCAACATTAGGCCATGGGTCGCCTGCTCTCGGAGTAGTTGTAGGTCCCTTAAGAATAACGTGGCAGGACTTAAGCTCCTCAAGAACATCATCAGGAATTGCCTTGTTGCAGGCAGCACGGTTTTCAATTGTGAGACCGTCAATTTCCTTAAACTTAACCTTTCCTTTTGCAACTTCATCCTTTAAGAGAAAAGCGAGAACTCTTTCACTTTCCTTAGTGATGATAGGACCGATACCGTCGCCGCCGCAGATACCGATAACGATAGTATCAAGTGCGTCATAATCGGTGAAGTCCTTGTCTTCCTTTATTTTCTTTGCTCTTGCAAGCTGAGATTCCATAAGTGCACGGAATTTTTCAACTGCTTCGTCAATTACTTTTGCGTCATCTGACATAGTATTTATCTCCTTTAGATAGTTATTATTTATTCATCTCTCTTGTGTAATCAAGAAGACCGCCGCATACAAGCATAGCTCTCTGTCTGTCTGAAAGGTGAGATGCGTCAAGCTTGTATTCCTCGTTCTTTGTAAGGTTCTTGAGAACAACCTCTTTGCCGTTTTCAATGCAGTCCTTGATGTTAGGGAGAGAAAGCTCGTCCATTTGGTCAATCTTGTCGTAGTCATCTTCATTTGCAAAGGTGAATGGAAGAATACCGGCGTTAACAAGGTTTGCAACGTGAATTCTTGCAAAGGACTTTGTGATAACTGCCTTTACGCTGAGATAGAGAGGAACAAGTGCTGCGTGCTCTCTTGATGAGCCCTGACCGTAGTTTGAGCCGCCGATGATAATACCCTTGCCCTCAGCCTTGATTCTTTCAGGGAAAGTTTCGTCACATACGGCAAAGCAGTACTGTGAAAGATGCGGAATGTTTGAACGGTAAGGAAGAATTTTAGCACCTGCCGGCATAATGTGGTCTGTGGTGATGTTGTCGCCAACCTTAAGAATAGCCTTTGCTGTGATTTCTTCAGGGAGAGGTGCAGTTTCAGGGAACGGCTTAATGTTCGGACCTCTGAGTACCTCAATATCCTTAGCTTCCTCAGGTGATGCAGGAGGCTCAATCATATTGTCGTTTACGATAAACTTCTCAGGCATTTCAACCTGTGGTGCCTCACCAAGCTCACGAGGGTCGGTAAGGTAGCCTGTAAGAGCAGATGCTGCTGCAACCTCAGGAGATACAAGATAAATTCCTGCGTCCTTAGTTCCTGAACGTCCCTCAAAGTTACGGTTGAATGTTCTGAGAGATACACCTGCTGAATTAGGTGACTGTCCCATACCGATACACGGACCGCAGGCAGACTCAAGAATTCTTGCACCTGCATTAATCATATCTGAAAGTGCACCGTTTAAAGCAAGCATATTGAGTACCTGCTTTGAGCCCGGAGCAATACAAAGAGATACTGACGGACAAACAGTCTTGCCTTTAAGAATAGCGGCAACCTTCATCATATCAACATAGGAGGAGTTTGTGCAGGAGCCGATAGCAACCTGGTCAACCTTGATTTTGCCGATTTCTTCTGTTGTCTTAACCTTATCAGGCATATGAGGGCAGGCAGCCATTGGTTCAAGTGAGCAAAGGTCAATGTCGATAACCTCATCATAAACTGCGTCTGCGTCAGGCTGAATTTCTGTCCAGTCGTCCTCACGTCCCTGTGCCTTAAGGAATGCAAGTGTGATTTCGTCGGATGGGAAAATAGATGTTGTTGCACCAAGCTCCGCACCCATATTTGTAATTGTAGCTCTTTCAGGAACAGAGAGAGTTTTAACACCCTCGCCGCCGTACTCGATAATTTTGCCGACGCCGCCCTTAACGCTCATAATTCTGAGCACTTCAAGGATAACGTCTTTAGCAGAAACCCAAGGCTTAAGATAGCCTGTAAGATTAATTCTTGTCATTTTTGGCATTGGAATATAGTATGTTCCGCCGCCCATAGCAACTGCAACGTCAAGACCGCCTGAACCCATAGCAAGCATACAGATACCGCCGCCTGTTGGTGTGTGGCTGTCAGAGCCGATAAGAGTTTTGCCCGGAATACCGAAACGCTCAAGATGTACCTGATGGCAGATACCGTTACCTGGTCTGCTGAAATAAATTCCGTGCTTCTTTGTAACAGTCTGAATATAGCGGTGGTCGTCTGCATTTTCAAAACCTGTCTGAAGTGTGTTGTGGTCAATGTAAGCAACTGATTTTTCAGTCTTAACTCTGTCAACACCCATAGCTTCAAACTCAAGATAAGCCATTGTGCCTGTTGCGTCCTGAGTAAGAGTCTGGTCGATTTTAAGACCGATTTCGGTGCCGACCTTCATTTCACCCTCAACAAGATGAGATTTAATCAACTTTTGTGCAAGAGTAAGTCCCATTGATAAAAAATCCTCCTAATTGTTTATAAATTTATCAAACATATTTTAGTACAAACATCCTCTCCTGTCAATTACAAATCAGTTACATTTAAAAATAATTAATATAAAAGTACACAATTTTCTATGTAATGTTGAAAAAGGGCATAATTTATGATAAAATATAACGACATAGTTATTATGGCATTTTTCGGGCATAAATAAAATGAGGTGTTTTTATGTCCGATGAAAATAACGAAAATCAAAATAACGAACAAGAGGACGGCTCTCAAAACGAACAGCCACAGTCCTCATCGGCTTTTGAAACAGGCTCTATTACTGTTTCAAAGGACGGCCACTTTATTCATTGCCTGACAATCATAGGGCAGATTGAAGGGCACTACATTCTGCCAAGCCAGAATAAAACGACAAAGTACGAGCACGTAATTCCTCAGCTTGTGGCAATTGAGGAAAGCAAGGAAATTGAGGGACTGCTGATTATCCTCAATACTGTGGGCGGTGACGTGGAGGCAGGTCTTGCTATTGCAGAGCTCCTTTCCACTATGAAAACTCCCACCGCATCTCTCGTTCTCGGCGGCGGTCATTCTATTGGCGTACCTCTTGCGGTAAGCTGTATGAAAAGCTTTATTGTGCCAAGTGCAACTATGACAGTCCATCCTGTAAGAATGAACGGTCTCGTTTTAGGCGTTCCGCAGACCTTGTCATATTTTGAAAAAATGCAGGACAGGATAGTTAATTTTGTTGCAAATAACTCAAATATCAGCGGTGACAGCTTCCGCCGTTTAATGATGAAAACAGGGGAGCTTGTTATGGATGTGGGCACTGTTCTTGACGGCGAGGACGCAGTAAGAAACGGCCTTATTGACCAGCTCGGCGGTCTCAGCGACGCTCTCGATTTTCTCAATGAAATAATCGAAGAGAAAGTGAAAAATGAAAATAAAAAGGAGAATATCAATGCTGTGGACAATCATTAGTCAGTCCGATATTTTCCATACACCTGCCGTTTCGGCTAATAATTCAGTCAGGTCAACTAACCCCTATGACTATATAAGAAACGGCTACTATTTAGATAACGGAACTCTTTTCGGAGGTAAAGATAATGTCGGTTATAACATCAATATTTCAGGCGATTTTCCAAGCACTGACTTGGGTATTTCCTGTATCTGAAAGCGGTCATTCCGCAATATTCCACGACCTGTCAGGCAGGTTTACAAACGCTTGCTCTCAGCTGACAGGCGTTATACATATCGGTATTGCAGTGGGAATTTTCATTGCGTTTTTCAAGCTTTTTGCAGGACTTTTTAAAAGCTTTTTTGCGGGCTGGAATGATTTGTTCCACAAAAGGCTTGATTTGAAAAACCTTTCTTCACAGAGAAAATTTATGTTTATGACGATTTTCTCTTTTGTATTTTTCCTGTTTTATCTCATACCGGCAGGAAAGTACGGAAACGTTTTTGAAATGTTCCACAGAACGTCATATAACGGCAATTTGCTCGGCGAGGGAATATGCTTTGCTCTTACAGGTGCACTTGTAATCGCCCTGTCAACTGTTGCAAATAAAAGCACAAAGCGTTTACCTGAGCTTCTTCAGGCGGGAATTATCGGCTTGGTTGCATTTCTTGCCTTGCCTTTTGCAGGCTGTTCCTTTACATTCGGAATTTTCGCAGCGGCTATACTTCTCGGTATGAGCGAAAAATATGCTCTCAGGTATGCTGCGGTGCTTTCTGTTCCTGTTTTGATTACGGCAGGTATTATTGAGCTTTGCACGGCAGTTACAAAAGTCGGCGTGTTTTCTGCAATTCTCGGCTTAATTATTGCGGCAGCGGTTTCCTTCTTCGCAGTAAAGCTGTTTATATTCGTTCTGAAAAATAAAGCACTTAAGTATTTTGCCTATTACGATATCGCAGTAGGACTTATTATTCTCATTATCGGCATATTTGAAATTGTTGTTAAGCATTAATGATTTAAGAGGTACATATGGCAAACAAAAAAACTACTAAAAAAACTAACAGAGGTGCTACAAAATCAGCACCTCAAAAGAAACAGACTGACAATACCGAAAAGGTCAGGGTATATGAAATTGCAGTTGTTGCGGTTTCTGTTATCTTCTTTTTCCTTGCGGTAATCAGCGGTGACGGCGTGTGGAATGTTCTCCACGGCGTTTACGTAGGTGTGTTCGGAATTTTCGCTGCCTGCGTTTTTCCGCTTCTTGCAATAGTTGTAACGCTCCTTTTCTCTGTTAAAGGCGACAGGAATGTTAATCTTTTGGCAAAATCAATCGAAACGGTTATTCTCGTTTTTATAATCGCTTCATTCGTTCATATTGTCCAAAATCAAACAGGTGCAGATTTTACCGAAACAATCAAAAACAGCTATGAGCAGGCACCATATACATTCAACGGCGGCTTTATCGGCGGACTTTTCGGCTGGGCACTTCTCACTCTCGGAAAGGCTCCTGCTATAATAATCAGCGTTGTGCTGTTTTTAGTCGATTTTCTTCTTATTACAGGACTTACGATTGTTCAGTTTATTTCAGGTGCGGCAAAGCCTGCAAAGGTGGCATACGAAAAGGCTGCTCCTGCTATTGAGGAAAGAATTGAACGCAGAAAAATGAACAAGGCGAATATTGATGTTCCTCTTGACGAAGAGCCTCCTGAGGCTGAAAGCGAGAAGAAAGCCTCTAAAAGAAAGAAGAACGCCGACGAGGAGGATGAAACAAAAGTCCCCAAGGATATTATCGACGAAATCAACCTTACAACTCAAAGAAACAGAGAGCTCAGAGAAAAGCAGAAGGAATTTCAGGATAAGAAAAAGTCTATCGACGAGATAGTTCACGATGCGTCGGAGGAGAAAAAAGCTCCTGAAGAAAAGACCGAAGAGTTTACTGTCTCCAAGGAGGCAATGGAGGCGTCTGTTGACGATTATACGCTCCCAACCGTAGATTTGCTTAAAACTGCGAAAAAAGCCTCTACAAAGGATGTCAGCGGTGAGCTTAAGGAAAATGCACAAAAGCTTATTGAAACCCTTCATTCCTTTAATGTTGATGCTACAATTACTGATATTTCAAGAGGTCCTACCGTAACGAGATATGAGCTTAAGCCGGCAGCAGGTATCCGTATTTCTAAAATCACTAATCTTTCCGACGATATTGCACTTAATCTTGCGGCAACTCATGTACGTATAGAAGCACCTATTCCCGGCAAGGCAGCTGTCGGTATTGAAGTTCCTAACAATGTTAAGAATACTGTATCAATGCGTGAACTTATTGATACGCCTGAATTTTACGAACAGCAGTCCAAACTGTCGGCAGGTATCGGTAAGGATATCGGCGGTAAGTGTGTATTCTGCGATATTGCTAAAATGCCTCATCTTCTTATCGCAGGTACAACAGGCTCAGGTAAGTCTGTTTGTATGAATTCTATTATCGTTTCAATTCTCTATCGTGCTAAGCCTGACGAGGTCAAATTCCTTATGATTGACCCTAAGCAGGTTGAATTTTCCAAGTATGCAGGTATACCTCATCTTCTTGTTCCTGTTGTTACCGACCCGAGAAAAGCGGCAGGTGCTTTAGGTTGGGCAGTTTCCGAGATGCTCCAGAGATATCAGATGTTTTCGCAGACAGGTGTGCGTGATATTGAGGGATATAACAAGTATGTTAAAAAGCATCCTGATATGGAGCCTATGCCGAAAATCTGCATATTTATTGACGAGCTTGCCGATTTGATGATGGCGGCACCAAAAGAGGTTGAGGATTCTATCTGCCGTCTTGCACAGATGGCTCGTGCAGCAGGTATGCACCTTGTAATTGCAACTCAGAGACCGTCTGTTGACGTTATTACAGGTCTTATTAAAGCTAATATTTCATCACGTATTGCCCTTACTGTTTCGTCCCAGATTGACTCGAGAACTATCCTCGATACAGGCGGAGCAGAAAAACTTCTCGGCAGAGGTGATATGCTCTACGCTCCAATCGGTGCATCTAAACCGCTTCGTGTTCAGGGTTGTTTCATTTCCGACGAAGAGGTTGAGGAGCTTTGCGATTTCGTTAAAAATCAAGGCGAAAGTCAGTATGATGAGGAAATTGCCAAGGAAATCGAAAAGAAAGCAGTACAGGATAAAAAGACTTCGCCGTTTGAGGATGACGGTGGAAGTGAAAATCTTGACCCGCTGTTTGAAAAGGCAGTTGACGTTGTTCTCGAATCAGGCACAGCATCTACATCTTTCCTGCAAAGAAAGCTTTCTGTGGGCTACGCAAGAGGTGCAAAGATTATGGACCAGCTTCAGGAAAAAGGCGTTATCGGTCCGCAAAACGGCTCAAAGCCAAGAGATATACTTATCAACCGTCAGCAGTGGCTTGAGATGCAGGCTTATTCATCAAATAGTGAGTTTACAGCAGACAATACTCACCAGATTTCTTTTGAAGAAAATAATGCCGACGCATACGAGGAAAATATTTTTGCCGACGATGATGATGCCGAAGAAGATGATATAGTCCGTGAGAATTATTCATCAAACGACGATGATTTTGACGATATGGAGGAATTTCTCGGCAATATCAATTTATCCGAAATAGACGACGAAGAGGAATAATATGAGTGGTTTTCTCCCTATAAACAGAAAAGAAATGCTTGGAAGAGGATGGCAGGACGTTGATTTTATCTGCGTGACAGGTGACAGCTATGTGGACCATCCCTCTTTCGGTGCCGCTATAATATCACGAGTTCTTGAAAATGAGGGCTACAGAGTTGCCGTTTTAAGTCAGCCTGACTGGAAAGGTACTGACGATTTTACGCAGTTCGGTAAGCCACGCTTGGGCTTTATGGTAACAAGCGGTAATATCGACTCAATGGTTGCTCACTATACAGCGGCTAAAAGACTTCGCCATGATGATGCTTATACTGCCGGCGGAAAAGCAGGCAAAAGACCTGACAGAGCCGTTATAGTTTACTCAAATATAATCAAAGAGATTTATCCTGACACTCCTGTTATTATCGGCGGACTTGAGGCGTCTCTGCGTCGTTTTGCTCATTACGATTATTGGGATGATGCAGTTCGCCCGAGTATTCTTATTGACTCCAAAGCCGATTTGCTAACCTACGGTATGGGCGAAAAGCAGACGGCTGAAATTGCAAAACGTCTTGACAGCGGTGAAAGTATTTCTCAAATGAGGGATATTTTAGGCACGTGCTATCTCTGTCCCACAACTGAAACTCCGTATACAGGCGTAGAGTGTCCGTCATATGATAACGTTGTTACAAATAAAAAAGAATACGCTAAATCCTGCCGTATCGAACAGGACGAGCAGGACCATATAAGAGGCAGACTTATTAAGCAGAAGCACGGCAAAATGATGCTTGTGCAAAATCCGCCTATGCCGCCTTTGACACAAAAGGAGCTTGACAAGGTGTACGCTTTGCCGTATATGAGAGCGTATCATCCGTCATATGAGTCTCTCGGCGGTGTTCCGGGAATACGAGAGGTTGAGTTTTCAATAACTCATAACCGTGGCTGTTTCGGTGCTTGTAATTTCTGCTCAATTGCATTTCATCAGGGCAGATATATTACTTCACGCTCTAAAAAGAGTATTGTTGCCGAGGCGAAAAAGCTGACGCAAATGCCGAATTTCAAGGGATATATTCACGATATTGGTGGTCCTACTGCTAATTTCAGACAGCCGTCCTGTGAATTTCAGCTTGAGCACGGACTCTGCAAAGGCAAGAAGTGCCTTGCACCTAAGCCGTGCCCGAATCTTATTGCCGACCACAGCGAGTACCTTGATATTCTCCGTGAGGTCAGAGAGCTTGACGGCGTTAAAAAGGTGTTTATCCGCAGCGGTATCCGTTATGACTATCTCTTGCAGGATAAGGATGATACTTTCTTCAGGGAGCTGGTGGAAAATCACGTGTCAGGTCAGCTTAAGGTTGCACCTGAGCATTGTTCAGCCGCCGTTCTTGATAAAATGGGCAAGCCTCATATCGAAACTTATATTGAATTTTCGAAAAGGTATTTTCAGTATACAGGCGAGGTGAATAAGGAGCAGTATCTTGTGCCTTATCTTATGTCATCGCATCCCGGCTCAACTCTTGACGATGCCATTGAGCTGGCACTTTTCCTTAAGAAAAATCATATAAGACCTGAGCAGGTTCAGGACTTTTATCCCACACCGGGAACTATCTCAACCTGTATGTTCTATACAGAGCTCGACCCATATACAATGGAGCCTGTTTATGTTGCAAAAACAGAGCACGACAAGGCTCTTCAAAGAGCACTTTTGCAGTATTACAATCCAAAAAATCAGGCTCTTGTGGAAGAGGCACTTAAAAAAGCAAAACGCTTTGACCTTATCGGGTTTGACAATAAATGCCTTGTAAGACCTACTGCCGATAGTAAAAGAATACAGCAAAGCAGAGCGTCGGGCAAAAGAAATAACAACCGTAATAACAAGAACGGAAATTATAAAAAGGGTAGAAGAAAATGAGTGACAGTAAGCGACAAAGTATAATAATGACAGGTATCGGGCTGATTCTTCTTTCGTGCCTGATGATGTACTTTGCCCTTTCACAGCCCAAAATTTCCAACGAATCGGTTATTGTAAACGGAACTCAAAGCACGGAGTATTCTCAAACAGTATCGGCGGATGCAAGCAGTACCGCCGCCGTTGAAAACGAAACAGTTGCAGAAACGGAATCTCAAGAGATGGTAGTAGCCGAAACGCAGACAGCAGAGCAGACTTCCACCGCTGTCAGCGGAAAAATTAATCTTAACACCTGTACGGCTGCCGAGCTTACGTCACTTAAAGGAATAGGCGAGGTAAAGGCCGAGGCTATAATTCAGTATCGCGAGTATCTCGGCGGATATACAAGCGTTGAGCAAATCAAAGACATTAAGGGGATAGGGGATAAGATTTACGCAAACATTTCTCCTTATTTGACAGTATGAATAATTTCTTATCCGCCCTTGACAGGCTGACTGTTTTCGTCATTCCCAAAAGGTGTGAGCTTTGCGGAGAAGTAGTTGAGGTTAAGGAAACTGTTTGTCCCGATTGCAAAAATCCTCCCAGAATAGCTCCGCCTGTTTGTGAAAAGTGCGGCTGCTCTAAAGCAGATTGCATATGTAAAAATAAAAATGAATTTAAACGAATAGTCGCTCCGTATTATTATACGGATAAAATAGTGGCTGCCGTTCATAGATTTAAGGACGGCAATATGGAGTTTCTCGCCAAGAGATTTATTCTCGATATGACCAAATGCGTTAAGGAAAATTACGGCGATATTTCTTTTGATGCCGTAACATTTGTCCCTATGCGGTTTTGGGACGAGTTTAAAAGAGGTTATAATCAGTCGGAGCTTTTGGCAAAGGGCATTGCAGATAATATAGATGTCCCGATTATGAAGCTCCTTGCAAAAACAGAGCGTACAAAACCGCAGAAAGCTCAAAGTGAAAGACAGCGTAAGGTCAACGTTTTCGGCGTGTTTGATGTAACGGATAAAGATTTTGTTCAGGATAAAACAATTCTCCTTGTAGATGATGTTAAAACCACAGGCTCAACGCTTAACGAGTGTGCCAAAATGCTGAAAATCTACGGAGCAAAAGAGGTTTACTGCGTTTCGCTGGCAATAGTAAAGCATAAAAAGGATAAGAAAAAATCAGCAGACGCCAATAAAACCGATTAAATAAAAAAGTTTATCGCCCTAATAATTGACATTTGTCTTTGTTTGTGTTATTATTCATATGCTGTTTTGAAACAGCACCAAGCGGTAATAATTTAATATCTGCTCAGGTGGCGGAATTGGCAGTTTTTAGCCAAGCATTTTTTCTAAAATTAAATATACGCGGAGGTGGCGGAATTGGCAGACGCGCTAGATTCAGGTAACGCCACCTCTGTGAAAACTAAAAATTCAATACGCAGGAGTGGCGGAATGGCAGACGCGCTAGATTCAGGTTCTAGTCGGGGTTGCTCGGTGAGGGTTCAAGTCCCTTCTCCTGCACCAAATATACCATAGCACCGTAGTGTGCTGTGGTATTTTTAATATTTGTAGGACTTGAACCCTCACAATAAAAAATTCAAAAACTGACGCACTACTGTACGGCAGTTTTTGAGAGGAGAAACAATTGCATTGATTGTTAGCAAATGCGTTAGCGTTGGCTTTAATCACGGAAATTGTTTTGACGAAAGTCCCTTCTCCTG
>JAQXUH010000086.1 GCA_029219885.1 Eubacteriales bacterium
GGCAGGTGAAATATATGAAAAAATTTTATTTAATTTCCACGTCAATCGTCGTAGCGGTTTTAGTTATTTTTGAAATTGTTATGTATTTCTTCGTAGGTGAGGATGCACTTGCAACAAAAGGAATAGTGCGAACAATATGGATTATTTTTCCGATTTTTATTTTAGCTCTGTCGTTTTTGAGAGATTTTATTATAAAAAAGCATTTTGATGATAAATAAAATATTTGAGTTTGATTTTTGATTTAATACGAGAGACAGGTGAAAGATAGTGAAAAAATTTTTTAAAAGCACAAATCTGTTTTGGGCTTACTTGATTTCTGTGCTGATTAGTATGGCGTTTCAGTTTTTTGAGGTCATATCTGCCTCAAACAAAATATTATTTTACATAATCTTTTCTGTTTTCGGAGTTTTGGTTGTGACTTTCAGCGGAATAAAAGAAAGTAAAATCGGACTGGCAATTCTTGAAGTTTGCCTGATAATTTGTGCAGTAGTGCAGATGACCTATTCCGGGAAAGTTTTTGCGGTAAATGTAGTTTCAACCATTGGGAATTACATTTCATACGGCGAACTATATACACCTGCAAGGACAGTAATATTTTTACTCCTTTCAATTATTTATCCTGCTTTTATAGTACTTGTAGGCAATGCTTTTTATAAAAAAACAAAACCATAAATAAAATCTAACATAACAAAAAACTCCCTACTTCTCAGCAGGGAGATTTTTGTTTGACTTTCTTTACTGATTATTCCTCTGCGGTTCTGTTGCTGAAAAGGAGACTGATGCACCAAATTGCCGCAAGACCTACGAGAGTATAAATAACTCTTGCGATAATTGCGTCCTGTCCGCCGCAAATCCACGCTACCAAATCAAATTTGAAAAGACCGATAAGTCCCCAATTGATACCGCCGATAATTGAAAGAATAAGTGCTATGTTATTAACTATTTTCACTTTTGTCACTCCTAAAAAATAAAGTCGTTAGTAGTATGACACCGCTAACGACTTTTATACTTTTTCAGGAAAAATTATTTAAATATTTGTTACGATAATTTCGCATTTACCGCAGATTTCGTATTCACCGAATGACGCAGGAACAAAGAAGCTGTCACCTTTTTTGAGACCTTTTCCGTTTATCTGTCCGCTGCCGTCAACAACTAAAATGTGATTGAAGCTTTTTTTGTCGGCACAAAGCGTAACCTTTTCGCTGACATCATAATGATTAACTGTAAACAGGTCGCATTTTGTCAAGAGAGTGGAAACATATCCGTTATGCTTTTCGGGCTGTCCCATTGGCTTGATATCATATTTAGGCGGTTCAGTAACAGATACATCAACTGCCTTTTTAACGTGAAGCTCTCTCGGCTTGCCGTCAGCACCAATTCTGCCGTAATCGTAAACTCTGTATGTAGAGTTTGAATTCTGCTGAATTTCTGCAATAAGAGTGCCTTTGCCGATAGCGTGAACAGTTCCCGCCTCAATAAAGAACAAATCGCCTTTTTTAACCTTAACAGTATTGAGCACATCCATCAAGGTATTATCCTCAATAGCCTTTTGGAATTCTTCAGATGTAATCTTTTCTTTGAAACCATAAACAAGCTGTGCGTCATCTGTGGCGTCAAGAACATACCATATCTCTGTTTTGCCGAATTCGCCCTCAACTCTCTGTGCATAATCATTATCGGGATGCACCTGAATTGAAAGGTTGTCCTTTGCGTCAATAAGCTTAATAAGAACAGGGAAGTACGGAAAGTCGAGACTTCTTGTGCCTACAACTTTTTCCTTACCGCAGTCATCAATAACCTCGTCAAGAGTTTTGCCGTCAAATTCACCGCCGTCAATTATATTCCTGCCGTCCTTGTGACAGGAAAGCATCCATCCCTCAGCAACCTTATCGTAGTCGCTTTCAAAACCGAAGTCGCTTTTAAGTCTTGTACCGCCCCAAATGTAATCTTTGAAAACGGGTTTGAGCTTTAAAATCTCCATAAAACACCTCTTTGAAGTACTAAAATAGTAATCTAAAAATAAATCTTATATATAATATCAAATTTTTACTATACTTTCAATGAAAAATAGTGTAAAATATATTCATTAATTTCGGAGAACAATATTATGAATGTACTTGACGTTCAAAATTTAACATTATCATTCGGAGAAAACGAGCTTTTTTCCAACATTTCTTTTGATATTAAGGAAAGGGAAAAGGTTGGTTTTGTAGGCGTAAACGGCGTCGGCAAGACTTCTCTTTTTAAGATTATTACAGGCGAGTATCTTCCTGACAGCGGTAACTGCTTTATCTCAAAAAATGTAAAGCTCGGATATATGCAGCAGCATACCTGCTCGGAAAACAATACTGTTTGGGGCGAACTTGTTTCTGTTTTCAGCGACCTGATAGAAATTGAAAAAAGACTTGACGAAATTTCTGAGGAGCTTAAAACCAATCACTCTCATGAGCTTATTGAGCTTCAGGACAACCTGACAAATGAGTTTAATTTAAACGGCGGATTGACCTATAAATCAATGACACGTTCTGCCTTAATCGGTCTCGGCTTTGATGAAAGCGATTTTGAAAAATCTACCTCCAAGCTTTCAGGCGGACAGAAATCAAAGTTAATTCTCGCAAAACTTCTTCTTTCAAAGGCTGATTTTCTTCTTCTTGATGAGCCTACAAATCACCTTGACATAAGTGCTATTCAGTGGCTTGAGGACTTTCTCAAAAACTTTAACGGCTCCTGTCTTATCATCAGCCATGACAGATATTTCCTTGATAAAATTACAGACAAGACTATTGAGCTTGAGAATAAAAAAATTCGTTCGTACAAGGGCAATTACTCCGAATTTCTCGTAAAAAAGGAGGCGGAGCAAAAGGCAATTGAGGATAAGTACGAAAACGATATGAAAGAAATTGAACGCCTTGAGGGCATAATCGCCCAACAGCGTCAATGGAACAGGGAAAAGAATATCAAAACCGCCGAAAGCAAAGAAAAGGTTATTGAAAGAATTAAGGCTCAGCTTGTTATTCCTGATAAAAAGCTTGAAAAAATTCGCTTTGACTTTACTCCGAAATGTGTTTCGGGTGAGGATGTCCTTTCAGTTTCCGATTTGAAAAAATCTTTCGGCAGTCACACCATTTTCCAAAACGCATCCTTTGATGTTAAAAAAGGCGAAAGAGTATTTCTCTTAGGCGACAACGGCTGCGGAAAAACTACACTATTAAAAATTCTTATGGGCGATTTAAGCCGTGATGACGGCACTTTCAAATTCGGTGCAAATGTTATGACAGGCTATTTCGACCAGGTGCAGGCAAAGCTTGATTTGAGCAAAAGTATTCTCGACGAGGTGTGGACAAATTTCCCTTATATGACTGAAACGAGAGTGAGAAATGCTCTTGCGGCTTTCCTTTTTAAAGGTGATGAGGTTTACCGCAAATTAGAGGTTTGTTCAGGCGGTGAAAGGGCAAGAACGGCCCTTTTGAAGCTTATGCTGGGTGGTTATAATTTCCTTCTTCTTGACGAGCCGACCAACCACCTTGACGCCTTTTCCCGTGAGGAGCTTGAAAATACTTTGATGAGTTATCAAGGCACAATGCTTATTGTGTCACACGACAGATATTTTATCAATAAGCTTGCAACGAGAATTATTGAATTGACGCCTGAGGGCTGTAATAATTTCTTAGGCAATTATGACGATTATTCCGAGCACAGATATGTGGCTCAGGATGAAGTTAAAGAAAAAGAAAAGCCAAAAGTAAATGACTATAAACTGAAAAAAGAGCGTCAAAGTCAGATACGAAAGCTTAATACTCAGCTTAAAAATCTTGAGGCTGAAATCGAAGAAACGGAAGTATCCATTACCGAAACGGAAGAGAAATTGTCTTCCGCACCATATGAGGAGCTTATGGAGCTGACCTCTCTTCTTGATTCTCTGTCACAGAAAAGAGATGCACTTTATGAGCAGTGGGAGTCGGTTTCATCTCAGCTTGAAGAATTAGCAGAGTAAATTATTGTTTAGTGGAAGTGTGTATCTAACATTTTGTAGGGGTCGGCGTCCTCGACGACCCGCGAGTTACCCAACAATGCTGTTTATTTACGGGATGTCGAGGACGCCATCCCCTACAAAAATTCAATTAGTATCTGTAAAACTTGATACACTAAACTATAATTTAATT
>JAQXUH010000087.1 GCA_029219885.1 Eubacteriales bacterium
GTTTATTCCGGCAAGCATAAGAGTGCTCAGCGGATAATAAATCATAGGCTTGTCATAAATAGGCAGAAGCTGTTTTGACGTTACCATCGTAAGCGGATAAAGTCTTGTGCCGCTGCCGCCTGCTAAAATTATACCTTTCATTTGTCGTTCTCCGATTCAATGGCCTTAGTTTCTTTTCCGTCTTCTTTAAAATTAATTCTCTCCTCTTCAACAACAAGAGGTCTGTTCATAATTCGCTGATTCATACTCATTATATACTCTCCCAAGAAACCGAGGAAGAAAAGCTGAATTCCGCCGAGGAACATTGAGCAAATCAACGCCGGTGCAGTACCGCCCGGAAAACGGTCCCACCAGATAAGTTTCATAATAAGGTAAATTATACCGATAACAAAGCTGAGAATACCTATTGCAAAACCGCCGAAAGTAGCAATTCTCAAGCCAACCTTTGTGTATGATGTAAATGAAAGCATTGCCGCATCGTAAAGGCTGTAAAAATTATTGTGAGTCTTGCCTGCTTTACGTCTCGGCTGCTCAAATTCAATATCTTTTCTCTTATATCCAAGCTCTGCAACGATACCTCTGATGAAAGGAGTAGGGTCATCAAGGTCCTTAAGAACCTCAATAAAGCTCCTGTCATAAAGTGCAAAGCCTGTAAAATGCTCAATCTGCTCAACTGATGACATCTTCTTTATCAGCTTATAATAGCAGGTGCGGGCAAAACGCATTATCTTGTTTTCCTTGCTGGTAGACTTAATACCGCACACGATTTTATAGCCATTTTCCCACTCTTTAACGAATTTGGGAATCATCTCAACAGGATCCTGGAAATCGGCACAGATAGGAATAACGCAGTCGCCGTCAACGTGAAGCATACCATAGTATGGTGAATTGAACTGACCGAAATTTTTAGCGTTCAAAATTGCCTTAATCTTAGGATTTTTCCTGCAAATTTCACGGATAAGCGGTCTTGTACCGTCGGTGGAGCAGTTGTCCATAATCAGAATTTCGTAGTCGTACTGCGGCAACTCCTCAGTAATTTCCTTAACTACTGCGTCGCAAATCTGCACAATATTTTCCTGCTCGTTGTAGCAGGGTATCATAATACCTATTTTCTTCATTTTCATCCCTCTGTACTGCGTTGATTTTTAACCCATTCGATAGTTTCCCTGATACCCTCATCAAAGGAGTATTTCGGTGTAAAGCCTGTATCTTCGGTTAAATTCGATATATCCGCCTCTAAGTGCATAACCTGATTAGGATAATAAGGAAGCTCTCCGATACCAATCTCTGCATCCGGATTAACAGCATCTCTAATGGCAAAAATATAATCACGAAGAAGCATTGTTTTGCCTGTTCCGAAACAATAAATACTTCCGTCCTTGCCTTTTTCGGCAACTAACCTGAATGCTCTTGCGGCATCCTTGCTGTATATATAATCCCACACTTGGTCGCCGTTGGTGCATATCGGTCTTTCACCACTGAGAAGCTTATTGATTATGCTCATAACCATTGTATAGCTTCCGTCATACGGACCGTAAAGGCTCACAATTCTGCACCACTCGTGGCGTATTCCAAGCTGTTGACACAGCACTCTGCTCATATGACAGGCAGAAAGCTTTGCGGCACCGTAGCCGTTATCAGGATTACAGAACAAATCAGGATGAAGAACACCGCTGATATGACCGAACTCACTTTGACTTCCTGCACCTACAAAGACTTCACAGCCTGCACGATGTGCGGCATTAACTGCATCAAGAGTATATTCAATATTGCTGTTCTGCAAAGGAATATCCTGCCTCTGAGCACCGTAAGTACCAACCCATCCGAAATGGAAAAAGGCGTCATACTTCTTTCCTTTTAAATCAAGATTTTTTAAATCTCTAAGGTCACACTCTGCAATTTCAACATTAGGATGAACAGGAACAGCCGAAATTCTGTTGGAATTCGGTCTGACAACTGCCAAAACATTCCATCCTTGTGAAACAAGCTCATTAATAAGTGATACGCCTACTGCTCCGGTAGGACCTGTAATAATGGCACTTTTCATATTACACCTCCGGCCAAAGAGGTATCATCATAATCTTTTCAAGCTCGTCTCTCGGGATAAACGGAGCTAAATCTTCAAGAGGAGGACTTACCAGCTTACCATTAGGAAGACGCTTTGTAGCGGACTTCGGCTCAAACTTCTGCTCTGTATCAACGAAGATTTCGCAAATGCAGTATCCGTCGGCAGCAAGAATATCGTCAAGCTTGTCCATATCGTCATTAGTTTCGATTTTATAGTACGGCATAGAATATGCCTCAGCCAGCTTTTCAATAAGCGGGAAGCTCAAATCGTGGCTTTCGGGACCTACGCCGACAGTAGTAAATTCAGGGAAAAGATTGCCCTGAGTCTGTCTCATTGAGTGGTAGCCCTGATTATTTATAACAAAAATCTTAATAGGAAGCTTGTGAAAAACAATTGTCTGAAGCTCCTGAAGATTCATTTGAATACTACCGTCACCTGAAAGACAGATAATTTCCTTTTTACCCTCTGCAAGGCAAGCACCGATTGACGCAGGCAGGTCATAACCCATTGACGCTGCACCGCTGTTAATAATAAATCTCTGTCCTTTTTTAATCTCGTAACCGTGACTACCTACAACACAAGCACTTCCGTTACCTACAACAGTAGTCTGTCCCTCGTCAAGACGGCGGCTGAGCTCTTTTATAAAGCAGTATACGTTGGCAATGCCTTTCTGCTCATAATGCTTTTTCTGCACAACAGGATAATCTTTCTTCCAATTACGGCAGATTGTGTTCCATTCCTCGTTTGCCTTAAAGTCAGCATTTTCAAGTCCCTTTGAAAGCTTTTCAAGGAACTCCTTAACATCGGCATTAATCGGCATTTCAACGTGGATGCTCGGTTTTCTGAGCTCCTCTTTGTCAATGTCAACCATAATAACAAAAGCTTCTCTTGCCCAATTATCAACATTGTAGCCAACCTGACGTACACCGAGCCTGCTGCCTACCGACAGAATTAAATCGCTGTTTTGAATAGCCCAGTTACCGGGTCTGTCACCCATAAGTCCGGCTCTGCCAACATAATTTTTATGCTCGTCCGGAATTAAATCTATACTGTTCCAACCTGTAACCACAGGAATGTTAAGCTGTTCAACAACCTTGTTAAACTCATCAAAGGCGTCGGCTGTTCTTATTGCACTACCCGCATTAATAACAGGTCTTTTTGCACTCTTAAGCTTTTCAATAACAGCGGCAATTGTTTCTTCGTCAGTTTCGTGAGGAAGAAGCTCCTCAACCTCAGCCTTGTTAAATTCTACAAAATCATCCGTATCTATATATCCGCCCTGAATATCAAGAGGAATATCAAGCCATACAGGACCGGGACGGCCTGTTGTTGCAAGATACAATGCTTTGTCAATATGATACTTAACCATCTTCGGGTTGGTTATCATAACTGCATATTTTGACATATGAGATACAGCAGGAGTAATGTCATACTCCTGGTCGCCCATTGCTCTTACGCCGACCTTATTATATCTTGCGGTAGTTCCGTAACGAACCTGTCCCGAAATAATAAACATCGGAATAGAATCAAGCCACGCACCAAGTACGCCTGTAAGCGTATTTGTACCGCCGGGACCGGTAGTACAGCAAACGAGAGGGAGCTCGTTGTTGATACGATAATATCCCTCTGCCGCAATTGCCGCAGCCTGCTCATGCTGAACGAAAATATTGTTAAGTCCCTCTTGATGACCGAAAGCAACGTTAAGGTGCATTGCTCCGCCGCCGGGAACGGTAAAGTTATATTTTATTCCTCTGTCAACGAGGTACTGTGCTATCCATTCGGCAATTTTAACTCTCATATAACTTTTTAGTCCTCCAAATTGAAAAATTCTTTAATCTGTTTATCCATAACAGCGGAAATATCGCCGCCGTCAAAGTACACCTTAGTCCACTCAACGATTTTCTC